>JAHIWI010000025.1 GCA_018816185.1 Bacillota bacterium | reverse complement strand
TTCCAAGATGTGCCTATATTACATTTGTGCTAAAAAATATGCTGTTTTTTGTAATTGTCAAGAAATACGCTCGAAACATAGGAAATATTGTATAGGTGGTTTGACGTGTATTGTAATTGGGTAAAGGGTTTGTGATTTTTAATTGATGCTAGGTACACCCACAATTCTACAGTGTAAAAGTTTGGTACATATGTAATTTCGACAGCTTGTTGGCGGAGTTGTTTGTGTACCTGGTACCCACGGAAGAGAAAAACACGGTAAGACTCACGCCTTACCGTGTTTATTTTTGTTTAAATTTTACTTCTTTCTTGAAGCATAAGGTAAAGCATTTTAGCAGCTTGTGCACGAGTTGTGTGTTCGAGTCGTCTAAATTCAGATCCTTTTGCTACTTCATACCCACTAATAATTCCTAGAGCATACGCTAATTCAACTTTTGCTTTCGTATATGAAGAAATTTCTTTTGCACCTTTGAATGCTGCAAAATTTTTTTAATGAAAGCAAATGCTTAAATTGTGTGCTTGCCCCAACATTTATTATAGAACCTAAAAAAAGAGTCCCAGTATGAATTCATACTGGGACTCTTAATTAATTGAGTTATTTATTGTACAGCAGGTTTTGTAATGTCTACGATACGACCTTCAACTTTTGGTTCTACTTTGTCTAACGTTTTGATGTAGTCGATGAAGCTTGTATAGTCGACAATACCTGGTTCAGATACACGACCTTCATTGTAAGCTTTCTTAAACACTTCATAACCATCTCCACCCTTTGCAGTGAAAGTATTTGTTGCTACGAAGTATTTAGTTCCATCTTCTAATGGAGCGAATGAATCTGCACCAGTTTTCACTTCAACTTTTGTTACACGGCTACCGGCAGCTTTAGAGCTATCGTACTCGAATTTCATACCAGCTACGTGTAAAAATGCACCGTTTTCTTTTGGAACTTGAGATACTGAATGCTCAAGAGCTGTTTTGATTTCAGCACCAGTTAATTCAAGGATTGCTAACGCATTACCGAAAGGCATCACTTTTAATACGTCACCAACCGTAATGTCACCCGGTTCGATTGAAGCACGAATTCCTCCACCATTTTGAAGAGCGATGACCGTTTTATCATTAACCGTTTTTGCTTTAGCTAACATAGCATCGGTCATTAAGTTTCCAAGGTTTGTTTCGCTGAAACGAACGCTTGATTTATTGTCAGTGTCAGCTGCGCGTTTACCATCTAATAATACGTCTGTTGAAACACCTGTTGATTGTGTTTTAATTTTCTCAACTTCAGCTTTAAATGGAGCTAAAAGTTTTGCCGCACCTTCATCAATAGCATAAGCAGAAGTGTCAGTCTTTAATAATTCACCATTGAAAGTTGAAATTTCACCCCAAGGATTAAAGGTTACATCTAATGTTCCAAGGAATTTACTATATTCATTGGCTTGAACAAGAATTGTCGGAGCGTCATTTTCAAATGATACGAAAGGTTCAGCTAGTGCAGAATGAGTATGTCCACCAACAATGATATCGATTCCTTCTACTAATTTAGCCAATTCTTTATCATTATCGAAGTTTAAAGAATCATCGAATCCTATGTGACTTACAGCGATTATTTTATCAACACCTAAATCTTCAAATGCTTTTACTGAAGCTTTAGCAGAATCAATATAGTTTTTAAATTCTACAGATCCAACACTTGAAATTGATGGTGTTTCTTCAGTAGTTAAACCAAACACACCTACTTCATGTCCGTTTACGTTTAAGATGACACCATTGTAGATGTGACCATCTTTGTAGTTAGAAGCATACGTTTTTGATTGAAGACCAGCAAATAATGGATCTTTGCTGAAATCAACATTAGATGAAATCAATGGGAAGTTTGCAGCTTTAATAAATTCAGTTAAAGATTTATGTCCTTCTGCTGAACTGCCTAGGTCGAATTCATGATTACCAAACGTCATGGCATCATATCCAAGATAGTTCATCATTGCCACGTCAGCTTGTCCTTCAAATGCGTTAAAGTATAAGTCACCAGAGAATACATCTCCAGCATCTAGTAAAATGTTATTTTCATGTTGAGCACGTAAAGTTTTAATTGCAGACGCACGATATACTGACTGATCTAAATATCCGTGAGTATCATTTGTGTGCATCACCATTAAATCCATATAGCCGAAATGTTCTTTTGCACGGTCAAGGAATAGTGCAAGTTGTCCTCGTGTCACGTTCGCATATGCATCAAATGTTTTTGCATCTTTACCTTTAGTAATTCCAGCATTCACCAAAGCATCAACATACTTTGCAAAGTTAGAATTAACATCAGTGAATTGTGATTTTGTAACATTATCATTTACTTTAAGCTCTGCTGCATTTGCTAATAATTTTGCTGTTTGGTTACGAGTTAGAGGTGCATCTGGGCTAAATGTAGTATCAGATGTTCCATCTAAAATTCCAAATTGAACAAGTGCATTAACTGCCCATGCTCCACGCGCGTTAACATCTTTAAATCCAGCGTCTTCGTAATCAGCTGTAGGATCTAAATTAAGAGCGCGTGCAATCATAACTGCTGCATCAACACGTTTTACAGAACTGTATGTACCAAATTCAGTTTCTGACATTCCATCTGTAATACCGTTTGCTAGTAAGAAATCTACTGCATCAACATAGTTTGTACTAACATCTGAAAAATTCACTTCTTCTGCGGATGCTGCTGGTACAAATGCCGCTGCTACCGCTACAGCTGTAATACCTGAAGCTAGGAACTTTTTGTTCTTCAACATTCATTTTCCCCCTTGTTTAAAGGTCAATCATTTCATTTGACCTCTATTATCTATTACTTTATCAAAGATTTGCCAATTGGAAAAGGTAGTTTACAAAATCTTTAGAAAGTAATTTGTAACCGGTTTCATTTGTCGGTATTAGGTACACAAAAAATCACGTTTGTTTAAACAAACGTGATTTTTTGTGTAATTGAAAGTATCTAATTAAATAGATAATGAATAGAGCTAAGAAAGCTCCAAAAGTATCTAAAAATACATCTTGGATTGAAGGTGTTCTGCCACCTGTTAATGATTGATGATACTCATCAATTGCCGCAATGCCAACTGTAATGATAAAAGACAGTAAATAGCGTTTAGTAATAATGAAAATGCTAACTGCTACTACTCCAAATGTTACAATATGTGCACTTTTACGAATAAGGAATTCAATAAACTGATAATATCCTCTTTCTTCTATTGATACTATCTGCCCCCAATAAGAGATTTGTAAACTCGCCAATACTCCGTTAAATGGTTTTTCTGGTAACCATCTTTTTAAATCTGGAATGAGCGATTGCTCCTCATATGTTTGTCCTGATGAGTAGAATATGGCAATAAGAATTAAAATAAATAAAATGTATTTTTTCATAGTTCTTATTTTACCATAGAATGGATATTCGTGTGAGGAAACAGGTACACAACAAAACGTGAAAAAGTGATTGGTTTTACTTTCATTAATTGTTTGTGTACCAGGTACACAAACAATTAAGAAATAATTTAAACACAATTCAATTATTTACTTGAGAACATATGGACCCAATAAATGCGACCTTGAGAATTTTTCGTAATTCCCGCTCCAATATTTGTGTAGGATTTGTTTAAAATATTTGCTTTGTGGCCTGGTGAATTCATCCAAGCTTTAACTACTTCTTCAGGTGTTTGTTGTCCAAAAGCAATGTTTTCACCGAAGCTTCGATATGGGTAACCGAAGTGTTCCGCCATGTCCCATGGATCACCATAAGTCGGTGATTTATGTGCGAAGTATTCGTTTTTATTCATGTCTTCAGCTTTGATAGTTGCGATTTTAGATAGAGGAGCATCAACTACTAATGAAGGTAGCCCTACTTTAGCTCTTTCCAAGTTAACAAGTCTTGCCGTTTGTTTCGCGGTTTCATTAACTGCAGTGACTGAGCTGTCCATATAGGTTTTATTGACAGCATCGTACTTAATGACTCCGGTATTTCGTTTTTGGTCAAATAGAATTGCACGATCTAAGAATACGGCCATTTGAGCACGCGTTACTTCCATTGCTGGTTTATAGTGAATAGGTGAATATCCTGTGGAAATTCCTACTTCAGCAATTGTGATTATAAAAGGGTGATCCCATCCATTTGGTGAGACGTCTTTAAATGACAATTCGTGATTGTTATCTACTATAATACGGAAACTTTTGGTCAAAATCTTAGACATTTCAGCCCGTGTTAGCGGGTTATTTGGATTGAATTTAGTTACATTAGAGAAAATGCCTTTTTCAGTAAGAGCGGCAATTTCTTTGTACGCCCAATGTGAAGTTGGGACATCTTTAAATGATGGTTTAAAGTTGGTTGTTAAAGGAGTTTTAATGGCGTGTGCTACAATTTTTGCAGCTTGTGCACGAGTGACTTGAGTTTCTGGTTTGTAGGAATTGTCAGAGAATCCATCAATAATATTATCATTTGTCAGTTTCGTAATTGATTGATACGCCCAATGAGTAGTCGGGACATCTTTAAATCCAGCTGCTAGCGTTTGTTGGGGTGTTACCATGACGAGACAAAGTGCAACTACTATTAACCATTTTAGGTGTTTCATGGTTTCACTTCCTTTCTACGTTTCTCATATGATAGCAAAATGTGGATAAATTGAAATGAGGATTTTGTTGTGGGGATATTTTCCTGTGATAAGAATCTTTTTATTCGTACATGATTTAAATTTACATATATTTAATTATTGAAAACTCATTCGAAGTAAAAAACCTCCATCAACTAAGTGCTGATGGAGGCAATCATTTATTCTGTTATACCTTTAAAATTAATTAAAGAATATGCTATTGGTCCCGAACCGTAAATATCATAATAATTCACAGTAAGAGGATAAAGAGTTTCCTCTGTAGGTAAAGAACTTTCATTCCAAGTATCTGTTCCATTTCCAATAATAAGAGTTACTTCGTTTGAAATGTTTTCATCTTGAATAAAATATTCATCAAAACCACCAAATTGAATTCTTCCGTCTACGATTTCAAAATTAGTTACTTCCATATTTGGCTCTACCGGTAGATTTGTTGTTTTATCAGTCATACTCAAGATTACTTTCATGTCACTTGAATCAATTATATTATCATTTGCATAAGTTCCAAGAACGCTTCCATCAAATTCAAGCGACTGTGCTTCTTGAAAATTCATTGTAATATTTAGTTGATCACTTGACTCATCGATTGTTTGTGTACCTAAATCAACTGGTATTTCTTCTAGATTATCAATAACTGTAAAATTATTAAACTGGCTAAACTCTATAACTTCTTCATCATTTACTAATTCAAATGAAATTCTGTATTCCCCTTCGATATCATAACTACTATCTACCGAGAAATCATTAGACAGATTTTCACCTAATTCTGCAATTGATCCGCTTGCAATTTCCACGACTCCTTGATCATTCGTTACTCCGATAAATGTAGTATCTGAATAAATGTACATTTCCTTGTTAGCAACAGGTGTAGAACCCGTATCTTCATTAGAAAATTTTTCTATTCTTGCATTTAAAGTGAATATTTGACTAGAATCATATTCTTCACTGTTTGCAAAATAGCTTGCATCAAAGACTCCCCTTGCCCATA
This sequence comes from Bacillota bacterium, assembly GCA_018816185.1. Lineage (GTDB taxonomy): Bacteria > Bacillota > Bacilli > Bacillales_A > Planococcaceae > Paenisporosarcina. Next base: position 6,050 of record JAHIWI010000025.1, on the reverse strand, counting down.
CATACTCATTAAATCCAAACGTATTATTTTCATTCATGAAAGGATACATTCCGAGTGGACCATTATAATAAATCACATCTGAATCATCCGGATTTAAATTCTTAACAAGGTCATTAATCTTTGTAATTTCAGATACAATATCCACTGTCGTTGAAGCTTCATTATCAAATACAACTTGTGCTGATTCCAAAAGAACACTAAGTGTTTGCTTATTCTCATCAGTAATATTTTCAAAAGTCATCAACTCTTCTGCAACTTGAATTATAGCCTCTAAACTTCCTTTTGGATTAATTAACCACTGTTCATTATCTGCAAGAATGTTCAATTCATTTACGACAATTGTTTCCCCTCCATCAGAAACCTGTAATTCAAACACTCCCCAATATCTTGCATCTTCAGTATTAGTAGGTATTGTAAATGTATGATTTGCTTCAGTTGAATTACCATTGAAAATTTGCACTTTAGCATCTGATTCAGAAAGAGGATTCTCCCCCGAGAAATTATGAATAAAGAACACGTATCTACCATCTTGCCATTCTCTGATAGTTGTTGTTTCTGGCCCAAAGTAATCTGTGTCATCCCAGTCTAAATCTACGTATTCTGTATCAATAATCGAGTCATTATTTAAGTCTTCTCCATGAATACGATCAGCATAAAAAACGTGGAAGTTTGAAGTAGCAAGATGGGAATCCAGATCGCTTTCCATTCCATTCCATGTAAGCATGATTTTCATTTCATTTGAAGAAGCTGCTCTAATAGCTGTTTCATTAACACCTGTTGTAAAGGAATCGTCTACAACAGTCCCCAAAATATTAGTGTTTAAATATCCAGCACCTGAAATAACACCTTCATATACACCTGGTTCGATAGAAATAGAATAATAACCATTACGATCAGTAGTTGCTCTTAAACCATTTTCTTCGAAAGTAACGTTTAGGTTTGCGATACCACGACCGTACGTATCAGTAATTCTTCCGCTTAATCCTGTAGATACAATAAAAGTTGCAACTTTTGATTCCCCAATAACTTTACGGTCATCGGTATTTTCACCTACTGTAGCTTCGGCTTCTATAGGAGATATTGTAATCTCTACCGTTTTTCCACTATTTTCAGGCGTAATTGAAATTGGGTCGAAAGTAAACATTCTTCTCGTTGGTAAATATTCTAAGTTATTCAATTCAATAGGTTGCCCATCTATAGTAGCAGTAACTAAAAAGTCATTTGAAGTTAGATCTACTTTTGGATCAGCTAAGTCAACACGAAGATAAGACATTGTCGCTTCAACATCTTCAATCGATGTTTGCTCAACATTAGAATAACTTTCTTCAATAACAGTTTCTCCAATAGTAATTGATGCACCATCTATATCTAATACCACTGATTGTGGCGATTGCTCTACCGTTGATCCACTTGCAGTACCAGTTACTGTTAAATTTCGAATTGCACCTGTCCCTAAAACTGTTGTTAATGCAGATAATACTAAGTCATTTAATGTTGTTTCCGAGGTTAATACAACTTGTACATTATTTGCTCTTGAATTAACCGTTTCAAATGAACCTTCTAAAACAACCATTCCAGTACTATTTTGAACTGCTTCAGTAATTTCGACATTAGTGAATCCTACTGCATCTCCGGTCATACCTTCTTCATCTAATTTAGCTCCTGATTCAAGAAGAACTTGTTGAACTTGAGTAGTACCTTGAGCTACAACACGAACAGAACCGTTGTTTTTATTGACAATGACTGTTAATAACACCGAATCTATAAAGTATACGCTGTTTTCTCCTCCACCTTGAACAACAGTTTCACCTTCAACCGTTACGTTCGTGAAAGATGCATCACCATTACCAACTGATGCTGCAATTACTAAGTTACCTTTTATAATTGCATTATCCAGATTGACATCTGCACTTGAAACGATGACGTCGCCTTCATATACTTTAATCATTTCTGGTGTACCACCATAAGTTCCTGCCGCTGATAATTCAACTTGGTTTGCAGAATAATTAACTTGGAGTTTACTACTCTCAATCTCTCCAGGATTTTGAACCGTTACCCAAATGCTTCCTTCGTCAGAACCTATTAAACTTGCAATATCCAACTCTAGTGATGGACCCACTGCTAATCCTTGAGCGTTTGAAGTTGTTGCGGAAGCAGAATTATATACTTTTACGATTGATCCATTTGATAAACCGGTTACTACTAATTTCTTCAAGGAAGCATTTAATGATACTTTTTCTAAAGACAATTGTGATTGAACAGGACTCGGATTTGAAGGCGTTGGAGAAGTACTCCCTCCATCAGTTGTAGGTGGATTAATAATACCCTTTACATCTTCATAATTAGATATAATATCTTCAAGTTGGCTATTTGTCGGTATTGTTAACTTTTCTACTGCTTTTAAACCTACTAATTTAATTTGTTGTGTTCCTTTAAATTCTAATTCCTTAACTCTTGTATTTAGATCCAATTGGGTTACTTTATCAGAAAGGATAACCTTATTTAACAATTTGTCGGTATCACTATATATCTTTGAATTATTATTAATAAGTACATCACCAAGTGTAGTAGTTCCTAATAATTCAACACGGACATCTAATTTATTTACTTCGACATTTTTTAATGTAGCATCCTTAAATACAACCGTATTGTCATCTCCGCCGGAAATAACGGTTTTACCCATTACCGTAATGCCATCTGAGTAAAAATCATTTTGTACCTTCGAATCAACAACTAAGTTTCCATTAACTGTTCCATTTTTTAACGTAACATAGTCGCCTTCAATAACTAAATCACTTTCCAAGGAAATTCCTGTCAAATCAAGAACTATATTTTTATCAAATTCAGCTTTATCAGCTTTAACGCCTGAAGAAACCACTGTTAAAGATTTAATTGAAAGTAATTTACCGTCTTTCTCAGTAAATTCTACTTTAGCACCTTTTAATGCATCAGCATTAGATTCTTTAAATAAACCACTTAGACTACTATCAAAAATATATTCCTTATTTCCAATAGTTACTTCTTTAGTTGTAAATGAAGTAATAGAATTTGAATTCAATTCTAATGATCTATGTAGAAAAACGCTAAACGTAACACGGCTCACAGAATCTTTTGGTTTAAATTCTCCATCTTGAAACCCTAAAGTTATCCCATTTTGGTATAAAGTTTCGATGTCAGCTTTATGAGCTTTCGAAGCTTTTGACAAGTCTGTTAATTCAACCTTGATGTCCGTTTTACTTTTTAAATTAAATGATCTAACCAAAATCGAAGCCATTTGTTCACGTGTTAGATCTTCGTTGTATCCAAATTTTTCGTCAGAATAACCTTTAATTATATTTGCATCGTAAGCAGCATCTAGATAGCCCATCCAAGGTGAAGATGCTCTGACGTCTTTATAACTAGGAAGTTTATTATCTCCTTTTACATCAAGTGCATTTACTAATAACTTGGCCGCTTGTTCACGCGTAACATTTTGACCCGGTTTAAAAGAACCATTATTATAACCATCAATAATTGAAGCACCTTTTAATGACATAACCTCTTTATATCCAAAGTTTGTCGATGTTAAATCTGTAAAACCATTCACATTTTCAGCTGCTAATACAGGTGTGATTGCACTTGCTACTAATGTTATTGCTGCTGTAGTACTAACAAACTTTTTAAAAGAACTATTTTTATTCAATATTACTCCACCTTTTACGATTTTTATCCTACATTCTTTATCATAATTTAGGAGAACGTGTAGTACAATAGATTTATTTGTCGTATTCTGTCGAATAGGTATATTTATTTATATTTTATAAAAAAATTGTGTTTGCAAAAGGTGTCAGATAGATAAACACTCTTTTTTGTTTAAAGCTTTCATGAAGTTTGTTTGTCTAACTCTCATTCAAAATTTAGATTGTAAGTTATCATATTATTTGATAAATTCATGGAAAGGAGATGATTTTTATATTTTATAAGCGGTACAAGCCAGTCAATATTGATGCGCTAAGTCGGTTGAAAAAACGATTACATGAGTGGCATCCTATGTATGAGAAAGTTAGTATGGACCTTTATAATTATATGGCTGGATTTTGTGGCGAGGAACGAGTTGATCAAGTGCTGCGATGAGTCGCTTTTGGTGAACCTTAAGCTGTCTTACCGAATCTACATTTACATGACCCCATTATTGCAAGCACCCAAATTGATGTCTTAATTGGAACTGGCAAATATTTCTTGATTTTAGAAGTTAAGAATTGGACAGGTTCACTGGATTTTAAGGACTCCCCTCGACTAGTGATTCAAACTACCTCAACTTATACAAAATCACATGATTGTCCTTGCGTTCAAGCTGAAACGATTCGAGATCGATTGGTTCGCTGGCTAAAGAGAAATGATATCGAAATTCCAGTTCTTCACGCAGTGATTTTCCCATATGCATCCACAATTATTAACAAATCATCCTTCATCAATAATGTTCATGTTGCTAGTGAGCTACCGATTTTATTGAAGAAATACGAAAACCTCCCTTCGTTAATAGCAGAAGATTTATTTCATTCCACCATAACCTCTTTATGGTCAGAAAACACCCCCTTTACGCTCAATCCCTTATGCTCCAAATATTCTATACTTCCAAGTGATTTAAAGAACGGCTTATTTTGTTCAACTTGCGACTTTCATTTATTAAAAAAATCTAGTCGCAGCTATTATTGCCCGAATTGCATGACCATGCCGAGCAATCCGTTTGCTGATGCCATGACGGATTGGTTCTTTCTTGTTGGCCCAAGCATTTCGAATCGGGAATTAAAAGCATTTACTAATACGACGACTTCGTATATTGTTGGATATTTTATGAAATCATCTGGATATAAAAAGAAAGGTAAAACTAGGGATAGTTTATATTTCAATGAGTTAGTATGTAAATAAAAAAACAAGCAATTACAATGAAATCACATTGTAATTGCTTGTTTAAAATATGTTTCTTTTATTAACCTGACATAGCTAAAACAAAAAGCGACCATAACGAAACGAGTCCACCAACAATAATTGTTAACATCACATAAACAAAGAAATTTTTCTTTTGTAATGTCTCATTCTTTTTGAAAATGTATGCTATTACAACCGTAACTACATACAGCAACCAGCTACTCAAGGTTACGATAAATAAACTACTAAAAGGAGAAATACTGTCTATCTTCCGCGACAATAAACCTGAAATATCTTGTGTATAAGCACCCAAGACCGTCGCAAGAATTAAACAAAAGAGTAAGATTATATTATTTTTAATGATCTAAACCACACCCTATTCAAATTTCCACCTTTGATTTATATAAAGCATTACTCATCTTTATCCTTTTTGCCTTTATTAGATTTATCTTCTTTATCCTTGCCTTTTTGTGAATCAGATTTCTCTTCTTGTTTTGATTTATCTTCTTTTTCTTTTGCTTCAGCCTTTGCTTTTGCTTCTTCAGCTTTTTTAGCATCATTTTGACGCTTTTCTTCAGCTTTTGCTTTAGCTTGTTCTGCTTTTTGTGCAGCTTTTTCTTTCGCTTCAGCTGCTTTTACTTCAGCTTTCTTTGCAGCTTCTTGACGCTTAGCTTCAGCCTTTGCTTTAGCTTCTTCTGCTTTTTTAGCATCTACTTTTTTTGTCTCTGATTTAGTAGCGGTTGTTTTTGGTTCAACTGTTTTTGCAACTGCAGATACAGCGGCAATAGGTTCTACAGTAGATTCAGTGTCAACTTCTGTCGTTTCTGTTGATTCTTCAGTAGCAGTTTCTGTTTCTACTCCCTCTTCTTCTGTTTCAGTTGATTCCTCAGTCGTTTCTTCATTAACAACTTCTTCTTCTGTCGCAGGCTCTTCTACTGGTTCTTCTGGAGTTTCTTCAGCTTCTTCTGCTTCTTCTGCTGCTGCTTTTGCTGCTTTTTTAACTAATTTCGCTAATTTTTTCTCCACTTTTTTGTCTAGACGTTCAATCGCTTTTAGCACATTTTTTGCTAATGCTTCTTTTGCTTTAGGGTTTTCTACTTTTTCTAATGCCGCTTGTAGAGCTAATAAGTTTGATGAGAATT
>JAHIWI010000218.1 GCA_018816185.1 Bacillota bacterium | reverse complement strand
GTCGCTCCAGAAAAGAAGAATCGTGTAAATGCACGAGCATCTTTTTTGGTAACAGGAAGTGCTTTTAATTTTTCTTCGAGTTTTCGCCATTCATTCATAGGATAGCCGAATAAGCAGTTATCAAGACCTCTTGTTATAACAAAAGTGTCTTCAAGGTGCTCGCGAAATTTTGCAGGTATTATTAGACGGCCTTTCGCATCAACACTATGTTGATATTCTCCCATGAACATGCTAGTCACCCCACTTATTGTCATTAATGTACCACATCCCCCCACTTTCCTCCACTTATTTTTAAAAATTCTTTCAATGAATCAAAAAATGTGTCAATAGTACTTGTTGAGACGGCTGTTTTTCCCTTTATTTCATACAAAAAACCGTCTCATAATAAAAAAGAGACGGTTTCAGACTGATGAGCAATAAATAGTCATTCATATATAAGATTAGAATTTTGATGAATGCCCTAAATAGAAGAAGGTGGATGACTATTTCCTTCGCTTTCCGCAGAAGAAACACAAGCCTCCTCATCACAGCTGTCTGTGACATCTGTGCCTGCGGGGTCTAGCTAGTTTCTTTTTTTCGCAGGAGTATTCAGAAATAGTCAACCACCAAAAATAGTTTTAAAACCATTCTTAAAGTAATAATTAATAATGATTAAAATTAATATCGTGAAGAAACCTGATAGTGTTTCTAAATCGCTATCTCCTGCTAGCTTTTAAAAACGAAAATCCGTTCAAACTGAATTCGTTATATATAAAAAGGAGTGTTCCAAAAGTCATCTTTCACAACTTTTGGGACACTCCCTTTATAATTGATTTAAATATAAATAATAGAATGTTTCCCATTAAATTCGAAGGGCATTTCAAATAGTTTTTCAACTAATGACTCTCCCGCTTCGTTCATAAATAGATACGGGCTATAGTTTCGTTCTTGCAATGATTGTTCAGGATAAAGCATTCCTTCTAAATGTTGAAACTTGCGAATCATCGTCTCATGGCGAATTAACGTATCATCCTCTACCTTTTGTTTCAAATAAGTAAATTGTTTTTGATGTTTATCAAGATTTGTATCGACTATCTTCCCAATAGATATTTCACTTGTTTCAATATAAGCCTTAAATTCTTCGTAATGTTTATTTAATGAATTTTGCATTTCGCTAATCATCGCATGTGCTTTATCGTCCTGGATTCCAATGATGAAATCTTCTTTACGGGATAATAAATGTCCATCGAAAGCATCTTCAATTGAAAGTTGAAGATTTTCTAAGTATTGTGCAGATTTTCGGTCCACTAATGTAATGGACAACCGTGGTACCATCACTGGTAATTCCATATCAAAATGCTCAAATACCGTTTTAAAGGTCGCCCAATATGCTAATTCCCCAGGTCCACCAACAAATGCTAAGACCGGAAATAGCATTTCTTGCATAAGTGGTCTTGTCACCACATTATTGCTTAATTGTTCAGGTGTTTTTTGAGCGATTTCTAATAATTCTTCTTTTGTTAGTTCAATACTACCAGCTTCATTAATAAATAGATTATCTTGTCTCTTTAATAAAAAACGCTCGCCATCTTGGACAAAGAATAAGTGTGCATTATCAAAAGCTGCCTGTATTGGTTCACCATAACCCATCTCGTTAAATAGTTGTTCTTGTTGAACAACTCGTTTTGAAATCTCATGAGATTCTTCTATCATTTTTGTGAAATATGGAGATTCTAGTTTTCTTAAAGGTTCATACGCTGCATCAATTAATAACAATCCTTCATTCACAAAAAAATCATTCATGAGTTTAGAAAAGAACTCACTGTACGTGCGACTATTAGACGCAAAGGATTTCAGTTTTAAAAGAAGCTTTTTCGTATGCATTGTTTCACTTGTTTGTTTGAAAATACTTTCAATCAACATACTCACTTTGTCAGGTTCAATCTCTGTTTTAAAAGCCATTTGCTTTCGATTTGGACGATCATTATACGTATGTTTTACTAATCTTCCGTTTGCATGTGTGAAGGTCGAATTGATTTCATCCAAATCATGATCTTCTCCAGCAATCCAAAATACTGGAATGACTGGATGCTGTAGAGCATCTCGTTGTTGCTTGGCAAGAAGAATGACAGAAATCGCTTTATGTATCGAATATAGTGGACCCGTTAATAACCCAGCTTGTTGACCACCAATCACAACAAATGCATTTTCTTCTAACTCTTTTAAATGTTTTTCTACCTTATCGTTTGGAGGAAGATCCCCCATGAATGATCGAATGACTCGAGATAACTCTTTTCGCGATGCTGGGTGATTTTGAAGCTTTTTAGCACGTTTTTCGTAGGATGCTGTCGATGGCATGTAATGAAATAATGAAGACACGCTCTGATTTTGATTGTAAAAGTCATGCATAAAATTATTCATATTTGGTTGTTCAATTTGTTGCATTTTCATCATGGTAACTCCTTTTTGTCTATATACAAAATGAGTATATCATTCAAAGAGTTGAGTGGAAAAACATACGACTTGTCCATATGCTAATTCATATAGTTCATCAATTTAACAATGAATCCACTTAATAAGACGATGATATAAACGAAGCTCAGCAAAATAAATAAAAATCGCCAAATTTTACGTAACAATGGAAGTAACTCAATTTCTTTTTTGTTTGTCCATTCTTGATAAGTCATAAACATACTAAGGACTAAAGCTATACATAAAATATAAATCATTGTCTTTACGTCAAAAAGTGCTTCAACCGCAATAGGTACTGCGAAAAATAAGACAAATGTTGTCACATCAGCCGCTATTCCAAATGCACGGGCAGGTTTTCGATTACTTTTCAATGCGACAAATAAAACGATAAAAAACACAAGATAAGGAAGAAACAGCGCCACACTAACGATGTTCTGAATGATATTAAGCATAGTGAGCACCACTTTCTTCTTTGCTCTGTACTAGCGTGTACAAAATTTGAAGAGTCGGTAGGCTTTTATTTCGATTGGAAGCATGCTCGATGAGCGCCCCAGCGATTGCCTCGATCTCCGTTTTGGTTCCATGTTGAATATCTTGTAGCATAGATGATCGATTCTCAGCTGTCTTTTCACATAGCTTTTTCACGTCATCTAACCGAAGATGGCTCTTCATTTCCGGGAATGCTTCCATAACTTCTTCAAAAATCTTTTGAACGAGAGAGTAGCTATAAGAGTTTTTAATTAATTCGCCATTAGGTACATTCAAAATAGCGGTTAATGGATTAATGCAAGCATTTAAGATTGTTTTTCTAAGTACTAACGTGTAAGCGTCAGATCCACAATGTATGGGAAATCTATCATCATCCGTCTGAAAAACCTGGACAGTTGGTTGGTTCGTTTTTTCAAGAGCTGCTAGATTTAATATGCCAAAACCTTTATGTAAGACAGTCGTAGAATCTTGTTTCATCGCACCATGTTCGATTGTTCCTATGTATGAATGATTTTGTATGTTTTCAAGCCATTTGAGATGTGCCATCCCATTTTGAATAAACACTAATTTTGTTTCCTGAGATGCTTCACTTAAAATAGACGACAATTGATCAAGTTGATGAGATTTAACAGCAATAAACCACCAGGCGTCCTTAGGTAATTCATGCACATGAAGTGTCGCGCGAACTGATACATTCACTTGTTCTAGATTCGGCATTATCCGAGTGATGCCTTTTTCTCTCAATGCGACTACTTGCTCTTCTTTGCGAGCAAGCATATAAATTTCATGGCCCATTTCAGCAAAATAGGAGCCTAAAAGTAAACCGATAGAGCCAGCACCTATAACACAAATTTTCAAGAGTTCCTCAACCCCTCTTTTTACTCAATTGGATTTTTCCTAATAGTGCAGAAAAAGGTCCACCAAGACAATGGTAGACCTTTTTCACATATTATCTCTTATACGATTAGGTAGTACAAGATGAATTTGTTTAATACGTAAGGAATATGTCCTGTTTATACTGGATATACAGGATGCTTACGTGGCGGTTGAGGAATATCTTTTGTGCTATAAGCTCTATAGCGGTCAGCAAGAACGGAACGTAAATCACTTGGTTTTACGATTTCATCAATAATCATCTCAGATGCTAACTTGTAGATATTAATCTCTTCCTTATATTCATGGTGTTTTTCTTGAACAAATTTGATGCGTTCTTTTGGATCTTCAATCGCTTCAATTTTGTTTGAATACACCGCATTAACTGCTGCTTCAGGACCCATTACAGCGATTTGAGCTGTTGGCAAGGCAATACAAACATCAGGTTCAAAAGCTGGACCTGCCATTGCATATAGACCCGCCCCATAAGCTTTTCGAACGATGACCGATATTTTTGGAACAGTAGCAGAACTCATCGCCATAATTAGTTTAGCACCATGACGAATGATTCCAGCACGTTCCACTTTTGTACCAATCATAAATCCTGGTACGTCCGCTAAGAATAATAGGGGAATCGAAAAGGCATCACATAGATTAATGAACTTCGTCGCTTTATCCGCCGAATCGACAAATAATACGCCACCTTTGGCTTTAGGTTGATTGGCAATAATTCCAACTGGTTGCCCTTCGATTCGTGCAAGGCCTGTTATGATTTCTGGTGCAAAAAGTTTTTTTACATCAAAAAATGACCCTTCATCGATTAATTGATCGATTGCTTCGTACATATCAAATGGAGCATTTTGATTTTCAGGAATAATCGCTTCTAATGAACGACCTTCTTTAGATGCGATTGTTTCTATCACTTTTGGTTTCTCTGTGAAATTAGCTGGGAAATAAGCTAAATAACGACGCGCTTCAGAAATAGCGTCTTCTTCAGAAGTCACAAGCACATCCCCACACCCACTGATTGAACAGTGCATGCGAGCCCCACCCATTTCTTCAAGGCTAACTTTCTCCCCAATAACTTTCTCAGCCATACGAGGTGAACCCAAGTACATGGACGCATTTCCTTCTACCATAATTACGATATCGCAGAATGCTGGGATATACGCGCCACCCGCTGCTGAGGGACCAAATAATAAACAAATTTGAGGAATAAAACCTGATAAACGAACTTGGTTGTGGAATATTTTACCTGCTCCACGACGATTAGGAAACATATCAAGTTGATCCGTGATTCGAGCTCCAGCAGAATCTACTAAATACAACATGGGTACTCGGTTTTTTTCTGCAATTTCTTGAATACGAATGATTTTTTCAACAGTACGAGAACCCCATGATCCAGCTTTAACAGTCGAATCATTTGCCATTACACATACTGTTTGACCATTCACTTTACCCATAGCTGTTACAACACCATCAGCAGGTAAATCATTTGCTTCACAGTTTGCAAAACGACCATCTTCCAGATAGCTACCTTCGTCAAATAATAATGCTAGACGATCACGAACAAATAGTTTGTTTTGTTCCTTCATCTTCTCATGATATTTAGGTTGACCACCTGCAAATATTTTTTCTAACTTTTCTTCTAATTGTTCATTGTATGTTGTGTTCTCAGTCACTCTTGTTGCCCCCTTTGCGTACATGTTCGATATATCCCTATTTTTATTCGAAAGTTACAAGCACGTCGCCTTCATTAACAAAATCGCCAACTTGAGAATTAATTGTCGCTACTTTACCAGCAACCTCAGCTTCAACAGGAATTTCCATTTTCATTGATTCAAGTACCATCACAGTTTGCCCAACCGTCACTTCTTCGCCTTCTTTAACGTTAACTGTAAATACTGTACCTGCCATTGTCGATTGTAATTGTTTCATGTTATTTTTCCTCCTTTTGTGATTCCAACCAATTTGGTAGTGCTGACGTCGTATACGTCCCATCCATAAATACTTCTGCATCTAAGAATGTTGTAAACAACGGTATATTTGTTTTTACACCTTCAAGTGTAACAGTTGAAAAGAACTTTCGTGCTTTTTCTATTGCCGAAGAACGAGTTTCACCTTTAATAATAACTTTGGCAATCATTGGATCGTAATAAGGTGTTACCGCATTACCTTGCTCATATCCTGAGTCAATTCGAACATCTTCAACATTGCCCCAATCTAATGATTGGATTGTTCCAGGTGAAGGGAAGAACGTTTTTGGGTCTTCTGCGTAGACGCGGAATTCCATGGCATGTCCTGTTGAGAGAATTTCCTGTTGATTCGTAATAGGAAGCATTTCTCCATCGGCTACTTTAAGTTGCCAGTCGACTAAATCGAATCCAGTTACTTCTTCTGTAACGGGATGTTCCACTTGTAAACGTGTATTCATTTCTAGGAAATAAAATTGGTTTTGTTCATCTACTATAAATTCGACCGTTCCAGCATTTCGATAATTGACTGCCTTGGCTGCATCAACTGCCGCCTGTAGTAATCTTGCTCTCGCCTCATCCGGGAAATTTGGAGAAGGTGATTCTTCAATTACCTTTTGGTTGCGTCGTTGAACAGAACAATTTCGCTCAAATAGATGCACAATATTTCCATGTGTATCACCGAATATTTGAACTTCAATATGTCGACCGTTTGAGATGTACTTTTCTAAAAAGACTTTATCGTCACCAAAGTAAGCTTTTGCACGGTTTTTCACAGATTCAAAGTGTTGACTGAGCGCTTGCTCATCTTCACAACGAATCATACCGATTCCTCCGCCACCACTACTTGCTTTTAGCATAATCGGATAACCGATTTCACGTGCGGCTTCAATAGCTTCATCGATTGAATTTACACCATCAGTAGTCCCAGGTACGACTGGTACCGATGCCGCTTCCATTGTTTGTCTTGAACCTATTTTGTCTCCCATTTTATCAATTGTTTCTGGTGTTGGTCCGATAAATAGGATTCCCGCTTCTTCTACTTTTTTTGCGAATGTAGAGTTTTCAGAAAGAAGGCCGTATCCTGGATGAATAGCATCTACACCTTCACGAATAGCAAGGTCGATGATATCATCGATTTTCAAATAAGACTGTTGAACTTGACTTGGCCCTATTAGAAAAGCGCTATCTGCTTCTTTAACGAATGGCAAATGCTCATCTGCTTCCGCATAGATGGCCACAGTTTCAATATGTAGTTTTTTACAGGTTTGAATAATGCGACGTGCGATTTCACCTCTATTAGCTATTAACACTTTCTTCATGTGTTTGCCCCCTAGTTGTTTAAACGGTGTTCTCCATCTTTACTAGTCTACTCGAAAAATGAAAACGATTTCAACTATTGAATGAAGAAATATTCTTATTAAACAAAAAAATAGAAAAATTAAAGTTGCTTACCCATCATTCTTTTAACCTTTATACCTTTGACTAACTCTTCTATAATAGGAAAATCTCAAGCCCTTACATGATTGACAGTGAAACCATTTTATAAATAAAAAAAGGTTCTCCCATTTACTTTCATTGAAGTAATGGAATCACCTTTTATTTCGACTATTTTTTGTTTTGAAAAGTAGTATACACTTGATCAAATAATTTTCTTAAATGTTCGAATTTATCTACGAGTAATGCATGATCTTCTTGTAAATCCTTATGTGCGCCAAGTAACTCATCATAACTAGTCATGGCTTGTTTTAAATGCGTATGCACCGGGTGCTGATGTTTAAGCTTAGCTTGTTTAAGCGCATGTCCAAATGTGTGTCTTAACGTTTTGTTCCATCTAAAACCACAGGCTTGTCGAGTCCTACCCAATTTTTTGGCAACAATATCAAATGCATGGATTTGCGTGCCGCCTTTTGTCACAATTTCTAATACCGTGTCTACTAGAATTTTATCATCATTTGCCGTCCATTGATCTTTTCTTTTCATGGTTGTCATACAATCACCTCGCGTTTTTTCTACTATATGCGTGAGGTGAAAGAATAGAAGTTATTTTCCTCTATTTAAAAACTTTTGTACTTGAATATGATGAGCGTCAGCTTCCCAAAGTTCCGAACATCGAATGACTTCTTCTTGAATTTGATTAAGTAGATTTAAAGATGACCATTTTCGATTGACCATTTCTTTATATGCACGGTGAACAGATGCATCAATTTTACCCATATCTTGAATGAATGTTTGTAAAGCTACCTCTGAATCACCCTCATAAAGCTCTGTAGCCCATCCAATTTCTTTTAACCGATTAGCACTATAAGGTTTGGAATCTCCAAGCATACGAAGGGCTTGATCCATTTGAGGCATTTTTTCTAGCAAATAGGTTCCCCCACCCCATCCACTCGTTATTGCTAGTGACCCTTGAATAAAACCACATTTAGCAGTAGAAGAAACCAGTCTATAATCACAAGCTGTCGCTATTTCACACCCACCACCTACGGCCGCTCCATTAACCAGAGCAATAACAGGAACAGGAAGAGTAGCGACTTTATATAAAATTTGAGCCATTTGGTTTAGCATTGGAAAAGCTTCTGCTGCAGTTTTTAATCCGTGAAATACGGAGAGATCTCCTCCCGAACAGAATGCTTGGGTACCCTCACCAGTAATTACCACGAATTTTATGGTTGAATCGTTATGTACAAGTTCTATTAATTGCTCAAGTCCCTGCATCACCTCATGATTAATGGCATTGCGGATAGCTGGTCGAGTAATCGTAAATCGAGCGATATGATTGTCATTTATGATTGAAAAAGCCATTAAAAGACCTCCTTTTTAGAAAAACAAAGCTTGCACCCAAAAAGGTGTAAGCTCTGTCTATTGTTATACTCATATCCAAAACCTAATAATTTCTATACGTGTAAATAGAGAAAAAGACTACCTGAGAGCCATGGTCTCTCTGGTAGCCTTTAATGGAGCAAATACTGTATTACTTGCTCAATACTTCTTTCCCTTTGTAATGACCGCATGATTTACAAATGCGGTGAGCCAATTTCGATTCACCACAGTTTGGGCATGCAACCATACCAGGTACGGATAATTTGAAATGCGTACGACGCTTTCTTTTTACAGTCTTAGAAGTCTTTCTAAACGGTACAGCCATTGGTGGCACCTCCTTACAGATCGTTATTCGTCTGTTTGATCAAAATACTTTGCTAAATCAGCAAGTCTAGGATCCGATTTTTTTGGTTCATTTTCTCTTATCGCAGACAATTCCTCATCTGTTAAATACGTCCAGTCCTTGCCACCAGTATGTGGTTGATGCGAAGCATCTTCCTTAAATACTTGCAGCGGAACTTCAACAACGATTAGTTCTTCAAGTACAGGGTCAACGTCAATGACGTCTCCATCTACATAATGAATATCTTCATCGTTATCCTTATGAGCATCAGACCAGCTGAATAGTTCAACGGTTTTAATGTCAATTGGGTATTCAACATCTTCCCATGTGCGAGCACATGGCAAAGTCAAGGTGCCTGTCAAATGAAAATGACAAGTCATTTGCGCTGCACCAAATGTGCAGTGCCCTTTAACATGTACGGGTGAAATCTTCCGGATGTCCGGGTTACGTTCCATCACTTTATCCAATTGAACATATTGATCAATTGGCATCCCGTCATGGCGATATTTAGCTAGTTGATGAATTACCCATTTCATACGCTTATCACCTCAAGACAACAAAGTTGATTATATAATGCCTAAAATTAGATGTCAAGATAATTTCTTGTCACACTATTTTTTCCCCCGTATAATCAAGAGTATTAAAGGGGGTTTACACTTTTGCGAGCAACCGGAGTCGTCGTTGAACACAATCCGTTTCATAACGGACATTTATATCATATCAAAGAATCACGCAAGAATACAGGGGCAGATGTTGTTATTGCTGTAATGAGCGGGAATTTCCTTCAAAGAGGTGAACCCGCACTTGTTGATAAATGGAGTCGGACTAAGATGGCACTACAAGGTGGCGTTGACATTGTCATAGAATTGCCATATGTATTCGCCACTGCTCAAGCAAGTGATTTCGCAAAAGGTTCCATTGCCCTTTTAGAAGCTGCTGGATGCTCAGATTTCTGTTTTGGAAGCGAACAAGGATCAATTGAACCCTTTATTAACACCTATGATTTAATAACCTCACAACAAGAGTCTTACCAACATTCCATTAATCAATTCATGAAAACAGGAATGAGTTATCCAAAAGCTTTAAATGAAGCCTATGCAGACCTTATTAAAGGATATAATCAACCGTTTGTGGATTTATCTCAACCAAACAATATTCTTGGCTATCATTATATTGAAGCTGCATACCATCTCCAAGCTTCCATCAAACCAGTTACGATACAACGAATTGTCTCAGGCTATCATGATGACGTTCTCCCTGGTCAAAGCATTGCAAG
>JAHIWI010000217.1 GCA_018816185.1 Bacillota bacterium | reverse complement strand
GATCATTTAGTGATTTTCACACTTCTAGGAGCTCTTCACGGATTGATGTAATTTGAAACTAAGTATTAGACTATAGACAAATCAAAAAAAGTTGATTTCCATTGCGACGGACGCTTTCCGCGGGCACGACTTCAGCCGCTTCCCTCGCGATGCTCAGTCCAGGGTCTTCAGTTCGTGCTGATTCCGCCGGAGTCGCCGCCTCCATTCCAATCAACAGGAATCACTGTAAAAGAGTAATACTCCAAATATGACATATAGTCACTATAAACGAGATAAATTCCATAGAGATTAATTGTTTCAATGACAGATTAATCTAGCGAAGATATTATGACTAACACTCTACGAAGTTTGTAATAAGCTAGATACATATTAAATAATCATCTACTTAGCTTTCTGTTAGCAAGACTCTGTAAAATCTTTTACTTTGAAAGTGGTCGGCTATTTCTGAAGACTCCTGCGGAAAAACGAAATACGCTAGACCCCACAGGCAACGAATTGTGCACAATTCGTTTGCGACGAGTAACCGCAGGAGCATTGGTTTTTAAAAGTCGAGGAGGCTGGCGTTTCGTCCGCGGAAAGCGAAAGAAATAGCCGACCACCTTTATTTGATTAAGAACTATAGAAAAGATGTCGAATTTCCATCATATTCAACAAACATTTAATTTGTACCAATCTGAGACTTGTCCAATGACAAGTCTTTTTTCTTTGCCTATTTGTAAGTGTCGAGATAGTTCGTTACTTT
This sequence comes from Bacillota bacterium, assembly GCA_018816185.1. GTDB lineage: Bacteria > Bacillota > Bacilli > Bacillales_A > Planococcaceae > Paenisporosarcina. The sequence continues at coordinate 3,952 of JAHIWI010000217.1, read as the reverse complement.
TGAGTGCAATTCATTCATCGAATCGATGGTTTCTACATTAGCGATCATTCCTTTTAATACCGGAATTCTCGGCTGCTCTCTTTTTAACTCATCAGCAATTACTTCTAACGTAACCAGTAAATCTTCATCATCCGTTTCTGAAATACATAGGTTTACATATTGTAGTAAAGATTGCTTGGGAGAATTTAAGTTTGCTGGTTGTAATAAATGATTGTTGAGCATCTGTTTGTTTAAAAATGGTGTAGGTTGTTTGGATAAAAGACCATCCACAATGTCGTCCAATCGGTCCAAGATAAATGTTGCCATTAATTGATAATCGAGTTGTTTGCGATGTAAGAGGATCACTTCAATATATCCATGAAGAAGCCCTTTGGTTATCACGATTAAATCGGTTACATAAGGTTGAACCCTTTCTCCGTATACCTCTATGAACATGCGGTGTAAAAGTGTGTGATGCTGCTCTTGCACCTTACCAAGAAGTTCAATCATATTTGCATTCAATGGATTCGTCTGTTCTCGAATTTGCATCAATATGAAATCTGCGTGACTGTCGATTTCCTCGAATTGAATCATCAATAATGAAAGGAATTTTTCTCGTGGCGTGTCGTGTTTTAATTGGTCTAGATTGTTTAAGCGGTGGGAAAGTTTTTCGAAAAAATATTCAAAAATGGAGATATGCAATTCTTCTTTCGATTTAAAAGATAAATAAAAGGAACCTTTGGAAATTCCGCATGCGTCTGTGATTTCTTGAATAGAGGTTGATTCAAAACCTTTGGTGGCAAATAAATGCATCGCCTTCTCAATGATTAAAGTTTTCTTTTTAGACATATTCATACCCCTTATTTTTAAAATGACCATTAAGTTGGAAGTTTAAGATTGACCTATGAATGACCGGTCAGTTATATTATGGAGTAATATGACCCGTTGGTCAAATAATGTAGGGTGGAAGTGAATAATTAGAATGAATTCCATTATTAACTTTGTATTAAAGAATAAATTTGCAGTATGGTTATTGACGATTGTTATAACCGTTGCTGGTATTACTGCCGGTACGCAAATGAAATTAGAGACGATTCCCGATATCACAATACCTGTTATAACAGCGACTACGGTGTATCCGGGTGCAACACCTGACCAGGTAGTCAAGGAGCTTTCGGAACCACATGAAAAAGCGGTTCGTAATTTAGATGGAGTTAAATTAGTTACTTCATCTTCCTATCAAAATGCATCATCACTCCAAATTGAATTTGAATTTGGGACTGACATGAAAGAAGCTGAGACTGAAGTAGCGGCTGCACTTAATAGTCTTCCATTACCAGAAGGTGCACAAGAGCCATCGGTTGCTAGAATCAGCATTAATGCCTTCCCTGTTGTCGCATTAAGTGTCTCGAGTGATAAAGAAACTCTTGCTGAATTAACGGAAACAGTAGAAACAAACTTGGTGCCATCACTTGAAGGATTAGAAGGTGTTTCATCTGTTGCTGTTTCTGGACAACAATTAAATGAAGTGAGTTTTAGGTTTAATCAAGACAAACTCGCTGAATTCGGGCTAACTGAAGAAACAGTTAAAGGTATTATTAAAGGTTCAGATATTATCTTCCCATTAGGTTTATTCCCATTTGAGGGAGAAGAACAATCTGTGGTTCTCGATGGGAAACTAGCAACAATTGACGATTTGAAAACTTTAGAACTTCCGGCCACTCCTCCAGCTACAAATGGAGTTCCTACTCAGCCTACAACCGTTGCACTTGGCGAGGTTGCAGACATTGAACTCGTTGGTAAAGCGGAATCCATTTCACGTACAAATGGTAAGGAAGCAATTGCTGTTCAAGTCGTGAAGTCTCAAGGGGCTAACACGGTTGACGTCGTGAATCTAGTTAAAGAAGAAATGAGGGAGTTTGGAGATAATCATACAGACTTCGAAATCATCTTTACATTAGATCAAGGCGAACCAATTGAAAAATCAGTTGAGACGATGATGAGCAAAGCGTTGTTTGGTGCAGGATTTGCGGTATTGATTATTTTATTATTCCTAAGAAATATTCGATCCACATTGATTGCCATCATTTCGATTCCATTGTCATTGTTGATCGCTGTATTGCTTATTAAACAGTTGGACATCACATTAAATATGATGACCCTTGGTGCGATGACGGTCGCGATTGGCCGAGTTATCGATGACTCAATCGTTGTTGTTGAAAATATTTACCGACGAATGGCTTCTCCAAATGAAAAGTTAAAAGGAAGAGCGTTAATTCGCGAAGCAACGAAAGAAATGTTTGTACCGATTCTTTCTTCTACTTTAGTAACTATTGCCGTATTCTTACCAATCGGTTTAGTTGGAGGCATGGTTGGTGAATTATTCTTACCGTTTGCCTTAACGATTGTGTTTGCATTATTAGCTTCATTGTTAGTAGCTATTACGCTAGTGCCAATGTTATCTCATTCTTTATTCAAAAAAGGATTAAGCGCAAAACATACGCATGATCATGAGAAACCTGGAAAATTAGCTGGAGCTTATTTGAAAATCCTAAAATGGACTTTGAATCATAAGTTAGTCACAACAATTCTTGCTATTGCACTTTTCGTCGGAAGTTTAGCATTAGTTCCGTTTGTCGGAACGAGCTTCTTGCCTGAGGAAGAAGAAAAAATGATGTACATCACGTATACGCCTGAAGCGGGCGAGACGAGAGAAGACGTGGAAGAAACCGTTTCTGATATTGAAACCTTCTTTATGGAAAGAGAAAATGTTGATAGTGTTCAAGTTTCCATTGGTGGAGAAAATCCAATGATGCCGGGACAAAATAACGGCGCGTTATTGTATGTGATTTATGAAGATGAAACACCTGAATTTGCTGCTGAAAAAGAAAACGTGATGAGTGATGTTCAAAAATTCGATGCTGCTGGTGAATGGAAATCTCAAGATTTCAGTACAAGTGGTGGAAGTAATGACTTGAATTATTATGTTTATGGTAAAGACCTGGAGACAATTGAACCAATTATTGACGAGATTGAATCGATTTTTAATGAAACAAAAAATATCAAGAATGTAAGTTCAAGTATTTCAGATTCATATCAAGAACATACATTAGTGGTGGACCAACCAAAACTTATTCAATATGGCTTAACGACTGCACAAGTTGGAATGGTGTTAAATCCAAATGGACAGCGTGAAATGTTAACGACCGTTGAACAAAATGGCGATACTTTTGATGTGTATATTGAATCGAATACAGAAAAGCCTGAAACGCTAGATGAGTTATTGAAGAAAACCATTGCTTCACCAATGGGCATGGAAGTACCAGTTGAAGACGTAGTAACGGTAGTTGAAGGAGAAACCTCAGATACAGTTTTAAGAAGAGATGGTCAAATTTATGCGAGCGTTACTGGAACATTAACTGCTGAAGATATATCAAAGGATTCTACTGCGATTCAAGAAAAAGTAGATAAAATTAATCTTCCACAAAATGTGGATATTGAAACTGCTGGTGTAACAGCTGATATGCAAGAGTCCTTTACTCAGTTGGGCTTAGCTATGTTAGCAGCAATTGCCATCGTTTACCTCATTTTAGTTATAACGTTTGGTGGTGCAATAGCTCCACTTGCAATTCTATTCTCACTACCATTTACAATTAGTGGTGCACTTCTTGCATTATTGATTGCTGGTGAAACAATCAGTATTTCAACGATGATTGGGGCACTGATGTTGATTGGAATCGTTGTAACAAATGCGATTGTTTTGATTGACCGAGTGATTCATAAAGAAAAAGAAGGAACAACGACTCGCGAAGCCATTCTAGAAGCGGGTGTCACAAGACTTCGTCCGATTCTCATGACGGCAATTGCTACAATTGGTGCTTTAATTCCGTTGGCAATTGGAGCTGAAGGTAGTGGATTAATTTCAAAAGGGTTAGGCGTAACGGTTATTGGTGGTCTAACAAGTTCAACCTTG
>JAHIWI010000216.1 GCA_018816185.1 Bacillota bacterium | reverse complement strand
TTGCATATAGAATGGTTTAATTCCGATTGGATAATGCGTAATGAATACTGGTTTTTCATAATGCTCAGCAATTGCTGTCTCATGTGGAGCTCCAAAATCGTCTCCCCACTCGATATCATTAAATCCTTTTTCATGTAAGAAGGTAATCGCATCATCGTAACTAATTCTTGGGAATGGTGCTTGAATGTGTTCAAGTTTAGATACATCACGATCTAAACGCTCTAATTCAATTTTACAATTTTTTAAGACCGATTGAACAATATAAGATACGTATTGTTCTTGTACTTCCAGGATTTCTTCAAATTCAACAAACGCCATTTCCGGTTCAATCATCCAGAATTCGATAAGGTGACGACGCGTTTTTGATTTTTCAGCGCGGAATGTAGGTCCAAACGAGAACACTTTTCCTAATGCCATTGCCGCAGCTTCCATATACAATTGGCCTGATTGTGACAAGTATGCATCTTCGTCAAAGTATTTTGTTTGGAACAACTCAGAAGTTCCTTCTGGAGCTGATCCCGTTAAAATTGGTGGATCCACTTTAGTAAATCCATTGTCATTGAAGAATTCATAAGTCGCACGAATCACTTCATTACGAATTTTCATGATGGCATGTTGTTTACGTGAACGTAACCAAAGATGACGGTTATCCATTAAGAATTCAGTACCATGCTCTTTAGGAGTAATTGGGAAATCAACAGCTTCATGAATCACTTCAATGTCCTTAACTTGAAGTTCGTATCCGAAAGTTGAACGCTCGTCTTTCGTCACTTCACCAATTACATACATAGATGTTTCTTGAGTAAGCGATTTAGCTTTAGCAAAAAGCTCTTCTCCTGCCTCTTCTTTTACAACTACTCCTTGAACGAATCCTGAGCCGTCACGAAGTTGAAGGAAGGCAATTTTACCACTTGATCTTTTATTCGCTAACCAAGCACCTAATTTAATCGTTTCGCCTAAATGTTTCGACATATCTTGAATCATAATTTTTTTCATAAGTTCCTCCAGAAATTACAGCAAATCTTCTTGCCATTTTGATCGTACAAACGAATCTATACGTGATACTGCTTCTTCAAGTAATTCTAACGATGTTGCATAAGACAACCGAATCGTGTTCGGTGACCCAAATCCTGAACCCGGTATAACAGCAACTTTCGCTTCTGTTAGTAAAGCTTCAACAAATGAATCCACAGATGAATACCCCGTTTTAACAGAAGCTTCTGTTACATCAGGTAGTAAATAAAATGCGCCTTGAGGCTTAATTAAAGTAAACCCTGGAATAGCTGCTACTTTAGGGAATATCGTTTCAAGACGAGACTCAAAAGCTTTACGCATTTCTTCAACCGCATCTTGAGGTCCATTATACGCTTCAATCGCTGCAAATTGTGAAGTTGTTACAGGATTCGAAGTAGAATGACTCGCAAGATCCGTCATAGCGTTTATGATTTGTTTATTTCCAGCTGCATATCCGATTCTCCAGCCTGTCATTGAATGAGATTTTGAAACACCATTAATGACAATTGTGCGTTCCTTCGAGTCAGTAGATAACTCAGCAATTGAACGATGCTTCGCATCACCATATATCAATTTCTCATAGATTTCATCTGAAATAATCAGAATATCTGCTTCTTTACAAACATCTGCAATCTCTTGTAATTCCTGTTCCGAATAAATCATCCCCGTCGGATTACTTGGAGAGTTGATAATGATTGCTCTGGTTTTTTCAGTAATTGCTTCTTTTATTTGTTTCGCTGATATTTTATATTCTTGATTAGCTGTCGCTTCGATATAGACAGGAACTCCACCAGCCAACTTCACTTGTTCCGGGTAACTCACCCAATACGGGATTGGAATTAGTACTTCGTCGCCTTCATTTAAAATAACTTGGAACAAAGTATATAGCACATGCTTAGCACCCACTCCGACTAAAATCTCTGAAGGTTCATATGTTAACTTTTGATCACGAGCTAATTTGTCTATGATTGCTTGCTTTAGTGCAGGCAAACCACCAGCCGGCGTGTATTTCGTCTGTCCATCCTTCATTGACTGATAAGCAGCATCAAGAATATTTTCAGGTGTATTATAATCAGGCTCACCTGCTCCAAGACCAATTACATCGACACCTTGTTCTTTCAGTTGTTTCGCTTTTGCTGTAATTGCCAATGTTGTTGAAGGTGTTAATGTATGAACACGATTTGCCAATTTCATTTTCAAGGTCGATCGTCTCCTTTTACAAATTCAAAATACGCTTCCACCAATTTCCATTTTCAAACAGTAGATATACATAGTTCAATTTGTCATTTTCATTAAAGAATGTAATTTCCCAAACTACTTTAGAATCTTCTAAGCCGAGTTTTGTATGAAGAACTTCCTTCACTTTAAACTCGTCTTGGACGACTTTAATCGCTTGTTTTTCTGATATGCCATCTTTTAGAAGAACTTCTTCTAAAGGGTCCTTTGATGCCTTTGTTGGAATAAAGACAGCTTTATCATCCCCGTTTTCATCCATGCCAAATACAGTCACATAAGATATCGTCCCGTTATATACTTCTGCATCATCTACTTGAGCCAAAGCTTTTTGTTCAAGTGCCATCTGCACGGCACGATCCTCTTGATCTGAGAAAGGAACTTTTGATTGCCAAATGACAAATAAGCTAATAAAAACGGCAAGTGAGAGTACAAATACGCCAATAAATGTTATCCATTTTTTCATGTTATCACCTTACGTTTTGTAGATGGTAAAAACGGCTTTCTCATGATTTTCTTTTTCGAGTGCTAAGCCAAACATTAAATCTTGATGTTTTAATGATCGGTTTAAGGCGTCCACAATTTTATACAAGTCTGATTGATAGTCCACGGTGACCGTGGAGATAATTTCGATTTTGCTTTCCATATGGAACCCCTTCTTTCTTCACTCATGCTTTTTCATTATACCAATGTTCAATATCTAAAACCATATCTTCTAGCGAGACTTTCTTAATAGAAATCGTCGGAAGAGATCGGATGAATTCTTCCCCATAAGACTTGGATTCAATTCTTCGATCTAAAACAATAAATACACCACGATCTTCTGCTGACCGTATTAATCTTCCAAAGCCTTGCCTGAACCGAAGAATTGCTTCAGGAAGTGCTAAAGCGGAAAATGAATTAATCCCTTGGGCCGTCATTTTCTCTGCACGAGTTTTAAAAATCGGTTCGTCCGGCGAAGAGAAAGGTAATCGAACAACGATTACAGCAGACAGTGCCTCGCCTGGAACATCTACCCCTTCCCAGAAACTGTTCGTACCGAATAATACGGAACGATTAAAACGCTGGAACGATTTCAATAACCGCATGCGACTCCCGGAAGTCATACCTTGTGCAAACAACATATACTCTTCAAGCAATCCACTGTCTTGAATTAGCTCAACTGTTTTCCTTAGCATGTCTTGCGATGTAAATAATACAAAACATCTACCTTCTGTTACCAAGACGGTTTGAATAACAGCGTCAGCAACCGCTTCAATAAAGTCAGTTTGTGATACTTGTTGAATGTGTGGCATATCTTCGACGATAAATAATCGGGCACCATTGTAAAAATCTTTTGGCGACCCGTAAGACTTTATTGGACAAGTCAAAGGTAATCCTAGTTGGTTAGCGATGAAACGTTTATTCCCAGGAACCGTGAGCGTCCCTGAAGTCCATACGATGCCGATTTCGCCTCTCCATTGATGAAAGACTTCTTCTACAGCTTCACTACTTGAAATCGGCTTTTTAAATACATGGAGACTTCCTGGGATACTTCTTTGATCCATCTCGAGCCAAACAGAGTAGTCCGTTGTTGACGATAAAAAGATATCTACCCACTCGCCTGTTTTCATTTTGATTTCATTCAACCAATATTTCCATTCAGATGTGATTAATTGTTCCGAAAGCGTCATATCTTTTGGTAACTTCGCTGTTCTTTCTACAATTTTCTCCGCTAAATCAATCCATTTTTGCAACATCTGAAAATGAATATCAAATAACTCATAATCTAATTCGAAATTACTTAACAAAATAGATTGCTTTGAATGCCCTCTCTTGACAGGAATCTTCAGCATATTCTTCACAAGATCTTCAATTGCTATATCAAACGTAGATACGAGCAAACTAAATGTTTCATTCAAATCTTTAAAAAGATAATCGATGGAATAATCTTGTTGTTCAACTAATCGATAATACTTCCCGGCCAATTGTTCCCCATCACTCAAACCAATTTGACCAAATACATATTTCCACTGAGTGAATGAAAACGTTCGTTCATCTCTTGTATTGGCAGCTTGTACAAATTGATGTGCTTCATCGACAATGCATGCCCCGATATTCGTTGTAAATAAAGGCTCTAATCGATCTTTGTCGCTGAACAACATAGCATGGTTAGTAATTAATAAGTCAGCTTCAACACTTTGTGAGAGTGCGTAACGGTGAAAATCATGTTCTGCCTCAGCTTGTTTTGAGGAAAAAGTCGTTTTCCGAATTTTATCAATGAACAATTGACCTCCACTTGATACATTTAACTCCTCCACATCGCCAGTTTGTGTGCGCGTTAGCCAGACAAGGATTTGAAGTATCGCAAAAGTATCATCATACGATTCATCGTCCGCTCTCATTAATTCTTCAAAACGAACTAAATCAATATAATGATTCGCTCCTTTAAGTAAGGCAACTTGAATCGGTGCTTGGACAATGGATTCGAGTTTTTTCACTTCATTGTCACGTAATTGCTCCATTAAATGAGATGTATATGTACTGATAATAACTTTCTTGTTTTGCTGTTTCGCAAAAAAGTAAGCTGGAACTAAATAGCTAAGAGTTTTCCCCACGCCTGTTTCAGCTTCAATTGCTATTTCTTCTTTGTTTTGCAAAGTGGACCACACTGAATCCATCATTTGGAATTGGCCTTCACGCTCTTTAAAATCAGCCAAACCTTCGTTAAAGATCATTCTTTTTTGGTTTTTTGTCTCTGGATAATGCATTATCTGTTGAGCTGACTGAATGGTTCTAGATTTTGGCAAGAGAGCAATGCCCATATAAAAGTCAAAGTGCTCTGGTGCTGAACGTTTTCTTTTATTTTGTAAAATTTCAAAGAACAATGATGCTAGGTCCGATTTTAATAAAAATGCACGTTTATGGATTTGCTCTAAAGTGGAAACCGGCAGTTTTTCAATTTCTTCTTTACATCGGATGAATAACTCCGCAGTTGCATAAGCGTCATCATCTGCTCGATGAGCTTGTTCCAAAACAATGCCAATTTCAGATGTAATGTCTGAAAGCTTGTAACTGAAAGATGTTGGAAAAAGCAGTCTAGAAAGCTCAACTGTATCCATCTTCTTCCCACTCCATTTTGGCATACCCGCACGTTTAAATTCAGCTTGTAAAAATGGCAAATCGAAATCCGCATTATGGGCAACAAATATACAATGTGCGAGTTGTTGATGAATTTCTTCTGCCACCTCTTCGAAGGTTGGTGCATCTTTTACATCTTCATCTGTGATATGTGTTAAATCTTGAATAAACATAGGAATTTTCTTGCCCGGTTGGATAAACGTTGAAAAGGTTGATTGAATCTTCCAGTCACGAATAAAAACCGCAGCAAACTGAATCATTCGATCTCCTTTTTTGGGTGAATGACCCGTTGTCTCGATATCTACAATTGCATAAGTGGGACTATACATAATTCATCAACTCTCAGTTCAATAATCTGTCTCAAAAAATTGTATCACAATTTCTACAGTGACGTGTAACTGACACCCCTAAAACACGTCTACTCTAAAAAGGAGGCATATTAAAAATGATGAAAAAAGTATTAATGGGATTTGGTTTGTTGTTTTTATTCACATTAAGTGCATGTAATGCAGAACCAGAGGTACAAGTCGACGATGAAACGTCAGATGGGGATCCGGCAGCAATAGAATTAACCACACAAGTTGAAGGAGAATTTGTGCGATTCGAAGGTGACAATGCAGTCGTGATTATGTATGAAGGCAAAGAAAATACGTATGAAATTGCTGAAGATGCAACCGGGGATTTTGAAATTATTGAAGAAGGTAATAACATTGCGTTTTCAACCAAAGAAGTAGATGGGAAAGAAATGATTGAAACACTTCGATTGAATGAATGAGTGAGGAATCACTAACTCAATTGTAAGGTTTATTTACAACCATCAAATATTGTTTGGAAATTAGCTGTAAAGTCGAATTCATTAAATGACCGCTTTCCGTGGGCTCGCGCCGAACTAACTCGAGCATAGCTCGAGTGGATTTCGACGTCTTCGCTTTCCCACAGGAGTCGGTCATTTAGTTCTTTATTCCGAAGATTAGTAGTAGCTAAATTTTGAAAAACAGGAGCACTAGCGCATCAACTCTTAGATGATACCTAATAATTAATGATTCTGCCTCATTATGATTATTTTTAATTCTATGAAACCTTTCCAGTTATTGTAACGTAATAGATTTACCTTAGATTCTTTCTAAAAATGAGCAATATCTGAAAGGAGAATATATATGGATGCTGAACAAATTAAACACAATACGAAGTTTTCGTTTTACTCATATGTACTTATAAGCATTTCACTACCCTTGATGCTAACACCTTACTTATATTCTGCTTTCACTTATTCGCAACTATTTTTTGAAATCGGTTTATTACTTTTCGGGGTATCCTTTGTAGTATCATCTAATACTGAAATACATATTAAAAAATCATTTTATGTTTCATTAGTTTGCGGAACTGTCATTATAATTATCTCTCTACTTAATATTTATAAACTTTACACATGATTTTGATAGCTAAAGATATATTTTCTTTTAAATTTAGACTCTAATTCTAATAAGTAATGATATTTTATTTTCTAAAGACTAAAGATTTGATTATCAAAAATAATGTTCATTATTTTACATGATTTTCAAAGTAATTTCCCCAATGTGGTTGTGTACCATCAACATCTGTAAAGCCGTAAATTTCCGAGAGTTCCCACGTACTATAAACCCCGCCTGTTCTTTCAGCTATATTAGGATCCGAAGCGAGACATTGAATTGCGTTCCCTATATAAAATGGAGTTTCAGAAGCAATGAAATGTGGATCAACATTAGCCCCATCTTTCCAATTTTCTTCGCTCACACCAAAGTGTTCGAGCATTGCCTCTGATCGTAAAAATCCAGGTGTAACTGCAAGTGAAATAATATTATCATCTCTTAAATCCTCTGCCATTGCTTGTGCCATATGTATATTAGATATTTTCGCCAGACTATAATAGAAGTTGCCTCTTGGTTTATAATCCACCCCATCGGTAATTTCAATTATAAGACCACCATTGTTTGCTTTAAATAAAGGGATACTATAATGGGCTGTAATTATATGCGAAAGAACGGCTTGTTTTTGTATCTGAAGTCCATTATGCAAATTATGTTCTCCAATAGGTTTTCCCCATTCGGTAAGAGGATCTCCACCCCAAACATCATTCACCAAAATATCTAGTCTACCAAAGTCCTTTTTGATTTGATCAAATAAGGAAATCACTTCTGATTCATTCGTATGATCTACTTTTACTGGTATACCATGTCCTCCAGCTTTCGTAACCAAATCAGCTGTTTCT
>JAHIWI010000215.1 GCA_018816185.1 Bacillota bacterium | reverse complement strand
ATTTAACCGATTTTCTAAGTTTAAATGAAGTGTTTCAAGAGATGTGCGGAATAATTCCCGTCGTTTCTTGTCCACACCTATTCGCAGACGTCTTTTCTTGTTGCGTGAATAAGCCATTGCCAAGTTTTCTTCGATCGTCATCGTAGGAGCGGTTCCTGCCATTGGATCTTGGAAAACACGACCAATCATTTGGGATCGTTTATACTCAGGCAATTTTGTTACTTCATTTCCAGCAATTTCGATCGTACCAAAATCCGGATATAAGGCACCTGAAATCATATTTAACATCGTTGATTTACCGGCACCATTACTTCCAATCACCGTCATAAAATCACCAGGGTTTAAATTAAGATTGATTTGATCAAGCGCGATTTTTTCATCCGGCGTAGCTTCATTAAATAATTTATTAATCTGGATGAGTTTCAGCAATCTTAGATCCCCCCTTAGATAGTGACTGTTGGTATTCTAATAAACGTTCAGCGTGTCGTTTGGCTTTTCTATTTTTTTCGCGTTTTTTATCAAAGTATTGCGGCAGTATAAGCGCCACTATGACAATGACAGCTGTAATTAATTTCATATCACCTGTATCAAGGAAATCCACTCTCAGTGCTAGTCCGAGGACAATACGGTAAATGATAGCTCCTGCAATAACAGCCATCGTGGTTCGAACAATCGTTTTTGTGCCAAAGATCGCTTCACCAATAATGACAGAAGCGAGACCGATAATAATCATACCAATACCCATACCTATATCAGCAAACTTCGCATATTGGGCGATTAAGGCTCCTGAGAACGCAACGAGAGCATTCGAGAATCCTAGACCAACAATAATCAGATTATCTGTATTAGCCGATAAGCTACGAATCATTTTCTTATTATCACCAGTCGCTCTAATAGCAAGACCGACTTCAGTTTTTAAGAACCAATCCACCACTAGTTTGATAATTAAGACGATAATCATCATGACCAATAAAGTTCCCCATGTTTTGGGTAAGTACTCCACACCTAACATGCCGAAAAATCGATTAATCATGGCATCAATTCCGAAAGGACTCCAAAAATCTTGGAATTGATTAAACATCGTTTCTGCATTGAGAAGCGGGATATTAGGTCTCCCAATCGAATTCTCAGAAGTGAGACCCATAATCCTCAAATTTATCGAATACAGAGCAATCATCATTAAGATCCCTGCAAGTAATGCATTAATTTTGCCTTTTGTATGAAGAAGACCCGTCATGCAACCAGCTAAGAAGCCGAGTATGACAGCAACGAATGTTGCGAGTAACGGGTGGTAACCCAATACAATCATTGTTGCCGCTACACCTGCACCAGTAACAAAACTGCCATCAACCGTTAAATCCGGAAAATCTAAAACACGGAATGAAATATAAACACCTAACGCCATGATTGCATAGATGATTCCTTGCTCTACAGAGCCAAATACAGCTGAAAACATATAGAATCACCTCCTGTTTTATTCGCTAAATTCTGCTTCCCACTCATCCTTAATTTCAAGATTTAATGCAGATGCTGTGTCTTTATTCATTGTGAAAATTAACTTTTGTGGAATTTGAACTGGTAAGTCAGCAGGTTTGCTTTCACCTTTAAGGATTTTAACTGCCATTTCACCAGCTTCGTAACCTATGTCATAGTACTCAAATCCATAAGCTGCTAATCCACCACGTTTTACAGAGTCAAACTCTGCAACCATCATAGGAATCTTATTTTCATTTGCAACGGATACAACTGATTCAAGAGCAGAAACAACTGTGTTGTCTGTGATGATGTATAAAGAATCCACTTTGCCTATTAAAGATTCTGTTGCCTGTTTAACATCTGCAGATGTAGCAACTGATGCTTCAACAACTGTCATATCCATCTCTTTTAACATTTTTTTAACTGCATCAACTTGTGCACGTGAATTTTGTTCGCCTGAGTTAAACACCATACCAACTTTTTTAGCGCCTAATTCATCTTTTAAGAATTTCATCGTGTTTGAAATTGCGTCTGGATGACTGTCGATTGTGCCAGTTACGTTTCCACCTGGCTTTTCCATCGATTCAACAAGCTCAGCTCCCACTGCATCGGTTACAGAAGTAAAGACAATCGGAATATCTGAAGTAGCACTTGCCGCTGTCTGTGCACTTGGTGTTGAGTTAGCAAAGATTAGATCCACATTTGAACTCACTAAGTTAGAGGCAATTGTTGTACTAGCACTCGGATCACCTTGAGCAATTTGCACATCATACTCTGCATCAATTCCAGCGTCTTCTAATGCCTTTTTAAATCCATCGTATGCAGCGTTTAAAGATGGATGTTCTACAATTTGAGTTACCCCAATCTTATAAGTCTTTTTTTCTCCATCTGATGACGTTCCACCATCATCTCCGCAAGCCCCTAGAAGTAACGCTGAACCTAAAATAGCTACGCCAACTTTTTTCCAACTTTTCAACATGATATTTCCCCCTCTTAACTTAGTTATATGGTAAATAATTGAAACCAAAGGTAGAAATCGATTCGAAATATTCAGGCAACTAAAATCATGGTGATGTAATCATTGATGCTCAGTTGATCGTTGAATTAAACTGTCTGTAAGTCTTTCTTCTTAACAGGGGCTGAATGAATAGCTTGTCCGATTAATCCTTCAACGGCTTCAAGTAAGCCTTCAGAAAATCCAGGATGAGCATACAAAGGGAATTTGATATCCTCTTCTTTCGCTGCCATCTCAAGTAAT
>JAHIWI010000214.1 GCA_018816185.1 Bacillota bacterium | reverse complement strand
TGAATTAGGCTTACCAGCATACGATGCAATGGTTTTAACTTTGACGAAAGAAATGTCTGATTTCTTTGAATCAACGATTCACTTGGGTGCGGATACGAAACTTGCTTCCAACTGGATGATGGGTGAAGTATCTGCTTATCTAAACGTTGATCAAAAAGAATTACATGACACGAAACTTACGCCAGAAGGTTTATCTGGAATGATCAAGCTAATCAGCGACGGAACGATTTCTTCGAAAATCGCGAAAAAAGTATTCAAAGAACTTGCTGATAACGGTGGGACTGCTGAACAAGTCGTGAAAGACAAAGGCTTAGTTCAAATTTCAGACGAAGGTGCACTTCGTGACATCGTAACTCAAACGTTGGATGCGAACCCGCAATCAATTGAAGACTTCAAAAACGGTAAGGATCGTGCAATTGGATTCTTAGTTGGTCAAATCATGAAAGCAACAAAAGGCCAAGCTAACCCACCACTAGTAAATAAGATCTTACAAGAAGAAATTGCGAAGCGATAAATTTTTAAAAACATGGCTTGCATCTGAAAATGATGCAAGCCATTTTCATAACTGTGAAATAAAACGACTCCTTAAATGTGGAGTCGTTTTTTAATTGATTGAAACTCCTAAATTAGTTGAAAAAGTACTTAGAACCCTTTATTAGTAAGCGTATTGATTCTTAAGTTATATAAAACTAGATTTAAAATTAGAATCTATAGACCTATTGTTATTTTAAAAATACGAGTTTACTTATATTCAAATTAGTCAATAGACTATTAATACTAATTTGGAGGGATTTATTTATGAAAAAGGTTTTGTTATTTACAGCTCTTATTGGATTAGGTTTTGCGGGTGGAACGATTATGCCTACGGTTATGGCAGATTCAGAGGATTCAAAAAATGATAATTGCAACTGTGCATGTGGTCATGGTGAAACAACCGTTATGCTTATGCCAACAGGAAGTGACATGCTATTAACAACTGGTTTAATCGAAGCGATCTCAAATGATAGTGACAATTCACTATCAAAAGAAGAGCTGGTAACAATCTTAACTGAAATACAAAATGAACAAGCTGAATTAAATGATCAAACAGCTGTTATGGGCGTTTCAACTGAATTACCAGATAGTGAAACGACTGCGACGGTAAACTCTTATCGAGAAATGATTCAACGTTTCATTACAAGCAGCACATCAACAACATCTGAAGAAGTGATTGAAACTGAAGAAGTTACAGGGACAAACAATGGTTTAACATCAATATTAGGAATTAGCACGATTATGAATCAAGAATTTACAAGAACAACTGAAACAAAGAAAACAAAAAATAATAACGGTTTAGGAAATGGATCTGAAGAAGCAGATGGCACAAGCAGTGACGTCAAAGGTGTTGACCCTTCAAATCCAGGTAAAGCGCAAACAAAATCAAAATCTACAACAAATAATAAGACAAGTGTAAAATCAACAAATTCAACTAAGAACAATTCATCTTCAACTTCAACAAAATCAAAAGAGAAAAAAGAAAAAAACAATAACGGTCTTGGAAATGGTTCTGAACCAGCAGATGGAACAAGTACAGATATCAAAGGTATCGACCCTTCGAATCCAGGTAAGGGAAGTTCAAAAAATAATGCAGGTAATTAATGATTGCTGATTGTGATTAAGACATAATATGTATGAAACAGTGCATTTCTCAATGAATTACACTGTTTTATACATATTACAGAATATGAAGTTAGTTAGATGTTCTCACGAAAGTGAGAACATCTTATTTTGTGTGAGCGGAATTGGCGCATTCTCGATTTCGAGGGGTGTATTCGAGGATTCGCTGGGTGTATTCAAGGATTCGTCAGCCGTATTCTCCATTTCATCCACCACATTCTAGCATTCAACAGTCCAATTCAAAAATTCATGATTTTCACACAATTCAGGACGTTAGAAAAACGACTCATCGACAAGTTGCTTGTCAATGAGTCGTCATATATCATCCCGTAAACACCTGATCATAAGGATATCGGTAATTTACTTTTTTCGGTTTCATTAAAATAAAGAAAATCGTCAACGGACCTATGCGTCCTACAAACATGACCATGCTAAGTAAAACTTCGCCGAGATCAGAGAGTTGTGACGTAATGCCCATTGATAGTCCGACTGTACCGAATGCC
>JAHIWI010000213.1 GCA_018816185.1 Bacillota bacterium | reverse complement strand
TTTCTTTTAAGAAGTGATATCTTTTATTCGAGAGAACGTGATAGAATAAATTGAATTCTCGGAAATTCTGAGAATATTGAGATTGAGGAGTGACCAATGTGTTTATTTCTGTTGATCAAGTAACTGAATACATTTATAACATGAACCAAAAAACGGAACGTAATAGTAGATTAAGTCGAATTCGATCGATTTTATCAGCATTGGGTAATCCACATGAACAGTTTCGCTCTATTCATATTGCAGGTTCTAACGGCAAAGGCTCCACTTTAAATGCTTTAAAAGAAATTCTAATGGCTGAAGGACTTAGAGTCGGAAGCTTTATTTCTCCGCATTTAGAAGTTGTTAACGAACGAATGATGATCAACAATCAAATGATCACTGATGATCAGTTAATCCAATATATGAATGATCTTTATCCATACCTTCAAGAAGGTCAAGTTGGAGAAGGTTCCAACTTTTTTGAAATCCTGACTGTCATTGCATTTGTCTATTATCGAGATATGGAAGTAGATATTGCTCTAATTGAAACAGGAATAGGCGGCACATTTGACTCGACAAATGTTTTAACTCCATTACTATCAATAATAACGTCAATTTCTTTAGACCATACACAAATTTTAGGCGATACAATAGAAGCTATTGCGCGTGAAAAAGCCGGAATTATTAAACCTGAAATTCCTGTAATAAGCGCAGTTAAAGATAGCCAAGCAGTACAAGTTATTGAAGAAAAAGCTAAATTAGAACAATCTCCAATTTTTCAATTATATAAAGATTTTATCATTGAAGATGTGACTCAAAATATAAAAGTTCAACACTTTACTTATCAATTAAATGATATGCAATTGAAAGAGTTAACCATAAAAATGGCAGGACATCATCAAATTGAAAATGCTTCGCTTGCAATAACGGCTGTTCTTTTGCTAAATAGCTTATATGGCTTTACTATTTCAGAAGAAAACATCCGACAAGGATTAGCAACCTCAAGTTGGGCTGCTCGTTTTGAAGAAGTGTTGCCGAATGTAATCATAGATGGTGCACATAATCCAGCGGGAATGGAAGTACTTATTAGAACTTTAAAACAACGTTACCTTACTGAAGAGATCCATGTTGTCTTTACAGCTCTAGATGATAAGGACATTAAATCGGTTCTGAACATGATCGATGAAGTGGCAACAAGCGTCATGATTACAGAGATTCATTTAAAGAATGCTGCTTCAGGAACATACATTTATGAAACATCAAAACACCCGCACAAGGAATTAGAATTGAATTGGCAAGAAGCTTTGGAAAAGACTTTACAAAAAGTTAATGATCAAAGTGTAGTTGTTGTAACGGGTTCTTTATATTTTATGTCGTTAGCACGTCCTTATTTAAAACAAAAAGCACATGTAGAAATTTTTTAATATTGTCCCTGCCTTTTAAACAAGGTGGGGTTCTTTTTAATTTTACTTGCTTAATCAAATAAATCTCAGAAAGGAAGAAATCATGATTCCTAAATTTAACGAGTATAAAGAACGCTGGGAAGTTGAGAGTAGAAATACAATTGAACCTGGATTAGATCGAATGATTGAGGCACTTGAAAAAGTAGGGGACCCCCATAAGAATTTAAATATTATTCACGTGGCTGGAACGAATGGCAAAGGTTCTACCATTGCGATGATGGAAGCGATGTTGTCTGAGCATGGGTTGAAGACAGCCTGTTTTTATTCCCCATGTTTCTTTGATGTACATGATCAAATTCAATTAAACGGTCGGTATATTTCCGAAACGCAATTAGATCAATTATTTACAAGAGTGAAGCAAGCTGGTTTAAGTGGTTTTTTAACAGATTTCGAACTCCTAACTGTTTTAGCTTTTATGGCATTCGAGGAATTTAAAGCTGATATTGTTTTATTGGAAGCTGGTATGGGGGGGAGATTTGATAGTACGAATGTAGTCACTCCTCTACTATCCATTATTCCGAGTATTGCAATAGAGCATGAGCAATTCCTAGGGACAACCCTAAGAGAGGTAGCCTATCATAAAGCAGGAATAATAAAACAAGGAGTTCCCGTCATTATTGGAAATTTAGATGATGAGTCTTTAAATGTAATGAAAGAAGAATGTGTTAAACAAAAGACGACATGTTGGATTGAATCTAAAGATTTTAAGTTAAAACAAGGTGTTTATCGGGATTTTGAAGGAAATCAACTAGATAGAATTCATATTGGATTGAAAGGTCAACATCAACTTTTAAATGGAGCCATAGCAATACGTGCGATTTTCTATTTATTAAAATTGAAAAATAAAACTGTCGATGAAACAAAAATTCGAGATGCTCTCCTAAATGTCTCATTGCAAGGTAGATTCGAAAAAATAAACAATCAACTTATTTTAGATGGTGCTCACAATCCAGCAAGTATTCGAGTCTTAGTAGACACGATTAAAAAAGAGTTTCCTAATGACCCGATTCATTTTTTTGTTGGGTTAATAAAAGGGAAAAATGCTGTAGAGATTTTAAACATTTTAGAGGAGATAGATGCAAAATTTACCTTCGTAGACTTCCCGGATGAGAGAGCGATGAGTGCGCAAAATTTGCTGAATTTAAGTAACGCTACTTATAAAAGCGTGACTAAAGACCCTCTTGGCGAAATCGAAAAAATATTTTCTGAAAATAGTAAGATAATAGTAACAGGTTCCTTATATTTACTAGCAAATTTCAGAAAAAAAGCTTTGAAAATGTTTAAGAATATTTAGAAATCAGTAATGACAAAACTTTCAATCTTTGATACGATGAACTACGAACTAGATAAAATGTACCAATTTGAAAGGGGCTTATATGAACATATCGAAACAAGCAAAAATCAATATTTGGATATTGTGGTTTGTAACCGTCCCAATTGGTCTCTATTTTTCCTATATAAATTTCGCACCATCGTCAGTCGAGTGGACATTGGTTTTAGCTTATATTGCAATAGCATTATTAACAGTTATTTTTCCATTTAAAGTGGCGGGAACTACAATTTTTTTAATCCAATGGATCAATCTCGCGACATTTTTAACATATGGACTTTTTGTCGAAATGATTATTACCCAAATTGCAATCATTCCGTTGATGTATCGTATGAAATTTCAAATTATTGATTTTCATCGTGTACTATTCAATTCGTTTATGTTTTTTGCCATTTCGTTTATTTCAGGCAGCTTTGTCATGTACTTAGGGTACGAGGTAGGGAGCACGAATCTTTCGGAAATTTTGATTTATAGCTGTATTTACTTAATAACATTAGTAATAGTGAATCATATCATATTGCATTTTTATGTGAAACTTGAAGTGAAAGATCGAAAATTCTGGGAAAAAGACGTGTTTTGGGATTACACAGGTCTTATCATTACCTTGCCTTTTGGTATTACGCTGTATTTATTACAAATCCATGTTGGCCAAATTGCGTTTTTATTATTAGGTCTACCATTTTTAATGATTACCCTCGTGTTACGGATGTACAATAACTCAGCTTTAGTAAACGATGATTTAGGTCGTGCTAGTAAAATAGGACATGAATTGGCAGACCGACTAAGTTCTGATGCGATTATTGATTTATTCGTGAAAAATATAGGCGAAATGTTGCCTTTAGATTATCTTTATATAATTGATTTTAAAGATGATAAATTTTATGTAATGAGAGCCATTGAACGTGGTCAAGAAAAGAAGTTGGAGCATTCTCATGAAGTATTATCGAAAAGTATTCCTGGAATTGTGTTTAAGAGAGACAAATCCATATTTTTCTCGAAGAAATCAGAATGGAAAGATATTAAAGCAGAGTTTCTTCCACACAAGACAGAGAGTATAATTGCCGTCCCCATTAGTCGAAATCAAAAAGTAGAAGGCATTTTAATGATTGCCTCACGTAAAAAGCATGCGTTTGAATTACATCAATTACAGATTTTAAATCTACTTTGTTCATATTTTGCCGTATCACTTGAGAAAGCTAGATTTGTGCAAGATGCTGTATCGAAGAGTGAACGTTGTGGGTTAACTAAACTTTATAATTATCGTTATTTTGATCAAGAACTAGAGAAAAAGATGAATGATTTGTTAAATGGTAACCTTCGACAGCTTTCACTAATGATGATGGACATTGACCATTTCAAGAGTATCAATGATACATACGGCCATCAAAGTGGAAATGACATTTTGTATGGGCTTGCGAGACTCATTGAGAAAGAAATTGGGGATAAAGGCATTATTGCTAGATACGGTGGGGAAGAGTTTGTGGTCTTGTTGCCAAATTATTCGAAACAACAATCATTAAAACTTGCGGAAGACTTGAGAGAACTGATTGAGTCGACACCATTTGAAATACGCACAGACTTAGGTGAAAAACGTGATCTAACGAAAGTGCAAATCACAACAAGTATAGGAGTATCAACTGCGCCTGAAGATTGTGATGAGGCAATGGCACTCATTCGAAACGCCGATCGAGCACTTTACATCGGTGCCAAACGAGCTGGACGAAATCGAGTTGCTGAATATATTAAATAAATTCGAGAAAAGACAGGGAAAATGCCTGTCTTTTCTTTCTTATTCATTAATTTAAGCGGTATACTAATAGTGAAGTGAGGTGCCACACATGACATTTGCAATAGGTTTAACAATTAGTTTTATTCTTATAAGTTTATTTATTTATGTTCTACCTATTATTTCAAATAAAATTAGTTTAAGTGTTTTACTAATTATCACTACTCTTGCATTTGTTCTTAGTTCATTAATGGCCAAACTTTATTCGCCATTAGTTGGGATTGGAATTTTCCTATTGCTTATAGGTTCACTATCATTATTAATCGGCAAAAAGCGTATGTGGCTTGAAACTACCCCAAATAAAAAGGGTTCGTCTTCAAGAAGAAAAAGATTTAAGGAACTATCAGTTATCGAAGGAACTAATCTAGAGAATTTATCTTCAGTAGATGACCATATGCTTTACCATAAAACAAAAGATGATTATTTTGATGACTCACAAAGTCCTAAAAGTGTAATAGATTTGAAAGGTATGCATAGTGAAATTAATCTAGGTGAATATGAAATTGCAGCAGCGAGGGAAGACGTCAATTATAATGATGAATCAGATATTGTTGTTGATGAAATCAAGGAAGAAAAAATACTTTATCAATTTGACAGTGAAGACGATATAAAACAAGATAATCAAACAGTTTCTAACGATGAACTATCAGATCAATGGATGGAAAAAAGACTTCAATCCTTATTCGATAATGAAAAAATTAGTGATGATGCGACAAAAGAAAGTTCATTTGAAAACATAAGTGACATGGCTAATTCAAGATATGAAGATTTATCAGAAGGATATTTTAATCAAAGCGGGAGTGGAATAAATGGCTCAAAAGAATAGTCTTCAATTTTTCATTCTATCTCTTATAGTAGGAATTATTTTACTTGCGGGGACATTTTCTTTCACGAGCTTAACAAAAGCTGTACTAAATCCTGATTCTTTTACACATTTTGAAGAAAATTCCTGGATTGGTCCTATTGATGTGTCTGGTTTAAATAAGGAGCAATCTTTACAACTCTTATCTAAAAAAACGAATGAGTGGAAGCA
>JAHIWI010000212.1 GCA_018816185.1 Bacillota bacterium | reverse complement strand
TGTATCCATCATTGCTAAAACAACCGCTTTGGAATCAGGTTTAATGACATCATTCCATGTTTTATAACGCAAGTCTTCATTATGAATTGGGGAAATCTCAGCTTTCCCTTTCGAGGCATTTCGTTTGATAGCAGTTAAAATCGTACGCTTTTTATCAATATTACCCATAAGACCTTTTTTGCGAATATCATTGAATTCGATTTTTTCAATGATATGATCGGCTGTTTCCTTTTGTTTTAAATTCGGTAATTCCAACTCTTTAAATAAAACCTCCTGAAGTTCTTCGAGCGTCACTTCAGCTTCATAATAATCTTGACCTGGTTTGTCACCAGCTTCTTTCCCTTGACCCTTACCGCTTTTTCCATTGTTAGGGTCACGTGCCAGGATATCGCCTATTTGACTCTCTCCATCGCCTTGACCGACATGTTTTGACTGATCGTAATTGTATCGAATTTTGTACTCATCCAATGAGCGTATCGGGATTTTTATCACATCTCGTCCATTGGACATGATAATACTTTCTTCACTAATTAAATCCGGCAAATTATTTTTAATGGCTTCTTTTACTTTGTCCATGTGACGTTGCTGATCTTGGTATCCTTTTCGATGAAGCGACCAGTTTTCCTGTGAGATGACAAAACGATTATGTTGGTTTTCGTTCATTTCCATCCACACCCATCTTTTAATAGAAGCTTTTAATTTCCTTATCATATGCACGGACAATCAAGTTATGAACATGTCAAGGCAAATAAAAAACAAGACTAATGAAAAATAATTAGTCTTGTTTCTATCATTTTAACGGTTAAGCAGACTTCCAACGTATCGCAATAATTCATTCGCAGAAATCGAATTGTACCCATGCTCATCTATTAATCGTGCTACTACTTCGTTTACTTTTTTCAGCTGTGATTCATCAGGCGTTTTCGAAGACGTCGTAATTTTCACAACATCTTTTAAATCCGCAAATAATTTCTTTTGAATCGCTTCACGCAAACGTTCATGCGAATTATAGTCAAAGCGTGTGCCTTTTCTTGCATAAGCAGACAGACGGATTAAAATCTCTTCGCGGAATGCTTTTTTCGCATTTTCTGAAATACCAATTTGTTCTTCGATCGAACGCATCAATTTTTCATCTGGCTGCATTTCTTCCCCAGTAAGTGAGTCTCTCATTTTGTTTTTATTACAAAATGCTTCCACATTATCGAGGTAGTTATCCATTAACGTAATAGCAGATTCCTCGTAAGAGTACACAAAGGCTTTTTGAATTTCCTTCTTCGCAATTTCATCATATTCTTTTCGCGCAATCGAAATATAATTTAAATATTTTTCACGATCTTCTTGTGAAATTGAAGCATGTTGGTCAAGTCCATCTTTTAATGAACGCAAAACGTCTAGTGCATTAATAGAAGGAACTTCTTTGCGAATAATGGCTGAAGAAATCCGGTTGATGACATAGCGTGGATCAATTCCATGCATGCCTTCAGTAGGAAATTCCTTCTTCAACTCTTCAACATCAAGTTGGTTATAACCTTCCACGTTTTCCCCATCATACAGTCGCATTTTTTTGACGATATCAATTCCTTGTTTCTTCGGTGTTTCAAGTCTTGTTAAAATCGAAAAAATAGCTGCTGTTCTTAGTGCTTGAGGTGCAATATGAACATGCGTCATATCACTTTCTTTAATCATCTTTTCATAAATATGTTCTTCCTCGCTCACTTTCAAATTATAAGGAATAGGCATAACGATGATTCTTGAATGAAGAGCCTCATTCTTTTTATTGGAAATAAACGAATGGTATTCGGTTTCGTTCGTATGCGCAATAATTAATTCATCGGCTGAAATTAACGCAAATCTTCCAGCTTTAAAATTGCCTTCCTGTGTTAACGACAATAAAAGCCAGAGAAACTTTTCATCTAGTTTCAACATTTCTTGAAACTCCATCATTCCTCGATTCGCTTTATTTAATTCGCCATCGAACCGATAAGCACGAGGGTCAGATTCAGAACCAAATTCAGCAATCGTTGAGAAGTCGATGCTTCCTGTTAAATCAGCAATGTCTTGAGATTTCGGATCAGACGGCGTATACGTTCCGATTCCGACTCGTTTGTCTTCGGAGAAGAAGATCCGCTCAACTCGCACATCTTCAATTCGTCCGCCATATTCTTTTTCTAATCGCATCGCATTGAGTGGGGACAAGCTCCCTTCAATATGAATGCCATATTCCTCGAAAAAGTCTTTGCGCAGCTCGTGAGGAATTAAATGAAGAGGATCTTCATGCATGGGACAACCTTTTATGGCGTAAACCGCACCCTCATCTGTTCTTGAATACTTCTCGAAGCCTCGTTTAAGCAAGGTAACAAGAGTCGATTTACCACCACTTACAGGACCCATTAAAAGAAGAATTCGTTTGCGAACATCTAATCTTTTGGCAGCAGGATGAAAGTATTCTTCCACGAGTCGTTCAAGTGCGGTTTCGAGTCCAAATATTTCATTGCCAAAAAACTGATAACGTTTCTGTCCATCTTCTTCCGTAACTCCAGCACTCTTGATCATATTGTAAACTCGAGAGTGAGCGGTTTGAGCAACTTCTGGTCGTTCCTTCACAATGGCTAAGTAATCGGAAAATGTGCCTTCCCACTTGAGTTTATTCTCTTCTTCTCGGTAGCTTTTCACCTTATTTAAGATGTCCATACTTTTCCCTCCATTCAGGGGTTGGTTTATTTATAGTATGAGTGGAGGG
>JAHIWI010000211.1 GCA_018816185.1 Bacillota bacterium | reverse complement strand
CCGAATTGTTTCTCAATTTGTTTTAACGCCATGTCTAATGCTGCTTTACGATCGCTCATTTATGGTTCCTCCTTATGTTTCAAACACAAAATTAACTTCTGTCTCTACTATACTTGGTTTATGAGAAATACACAAGAAAAAAGCGAACGTTTATTCGCTTTATTTTTAGGCAAAATAAAAATTTGAGCACGAAAAACGGCTCAAATCTTTATTTTCAGGCGTTTTAAGTCCTGATATTTAAATTATGAATCATTCCCATTCGTTAAATGACGGATAATTTCATAACATGTTCGCTTTACAACTCGTAATCTATTTGTATTTCTCATATCCGATAAATGTAGTTCATGGCTTTTCACAATCCCATTTGGGAATGCAATAGCGATCCAAACAGTTCCTGCAGGTTTCCCTTCAAGGGAACTTGGTCCTGCGGCTCCAGTAAGTCCCACACCAATATCGGTATTAAAAGCTTGTTTAATCCGCATAGCCATAGCGACCGCACACTCTCCGCTCACCACACCATGTTCTTCAATTATTTCTTGCGGTACACCTAACTGTGTGATTTTAGAATCAATTGAATAAGTCACCATACCACCTATTAAGATGGCACTTGCACCTGGAATCGCTGCTAGTTCTGATTGGAACAATCCAGCAGTCAAACTTTCAGCAGCAGAAATCGTCCAGTTTTTTTCCTGTAAGACCTCTACTGTTCTTGAAGCTAACGAGTCGTCATTGTATCCATATAAATAAGTGCCAACACGGTCCATTAACAATTGCTCTGTTTGAGAAATTAATCCCTTAGCTTCTTGATCGGTAGAAGCCTTTGCAGTTATACGCAACATCACTTCTCCATCCGAAGCTAAAGGAGCAATTGTTGGGTTCGATTGTACATCTAATAAATCGTGAATCTTCGTTTCGAGCTCTGCTTCTCCAATACCATAAAATCGTAGTACATGAGAAACAATCACTTCTCCTTGGTTTAACCATTTTGCTAAAAGCGGTTTCGCCTCAAGTTGAAACATCGGTTCCATTTCTTTCGGTGGACCGGGTAAAAGAATATAAATCTTATCTAGGTTGGAATAAAACATGCCAGGTGCCATACCATTATGGTTTGCTAAAACTTGGCAGTTCTCCAATACAAGAGCTTGCTTTTTGTTGTTTTCTGTCATTGGTCGATTAATGCGTTTGAAAAAGGCTTCTATAGAAATCATAGCTTCATCATCCATTACTAATTGCGTTTGAAGATGATGAGCAATCGTCTCTTTTGTTAAATCATCTTTTGTTGGTCCTAACCCACCTGAGAAAATAATTAAATCCGCTCTCGATTCTGCAAGTTGAATTGCATCCTTTAATCGATCCGCATTATCGCCAACTACAGTGTGATAGTAAACATTTATCCCTAACTCAGCTAGTTGACTAGAGATGTATCGGGCATTTGTATTAGTAATCTGTCCAAGTAATAATTCTGAACCTACGGCAATAATCTCTGCGTTCATAATTGGAATCTCCTCTATTTTGAGTCAAGTAAAACACGACGGTTTGCGTAGAAATAATCCCATCCTGACCAAATTGTAAAGAACAATGACACATAAAGCATGATTGTACCAAACGGAATATTGAACATTTCAAAAATGATGTTGTGTAATAGTAAAGCTGAAATTGCGACGATTTGAGTCCACATTTTAATTTTGCCTAATTGTTTTGCTGCCACTACTTCACCTTCATCAGCTAATATTAAGCGTAATCCTGTAACTGCAAACTCGCGGCTAATAATTAGAATAACAATCCACGCTGCTGCAAAACCAAGTTCCACTAATATGATTAAAGCTGCGGAAACAAGAAGTTTATCAGCCAGAGGGTCTAAAAATTTCCCCATATTCGTTACAAGATTATGTTTACGAGCGTAATACCCATCGATGAAATCAGTAATTGAAGCAAAAATAAATATAATAGCTCCAATTAAATGCTCTACTGGTAAAGAAGTTCCTAATAATTCAAGAGTTCCCCAACCAAAATCTACTAACATAAATACAACAAACAATGGAATCATAAAAATTCTGGATACTGTGATTTGATTTGGAATGTTCATGTGCTTTCTCCTTTCGTTTCAAAGAAAATAGCCATCTTGTAAGAGATGACTATTACGGTTTATTACTGTTTAGAAAATTGAATCATCATATTTTGT
>JAHIWI010000210.1 GCA_018816185.1 Bacillota bacterium | reverse complement strand
TAACAACACGATTATATGGTTGTCCTTGTACATCGTACGTATAATAAGCAAATGCTTCTTTCGTTTCTTCAAAATTCGGCTTTAATACAAAACCTAAAAGTCCCGCTTCGGATACCTTTGCTAGAGGTGACGATAGTTTGACTTGCTGATGCGTCACTTCTCCATTTGAAGCAACCCTCGCAATGGTTCCTACTCTTTCCGAAATAAAGAATTCTTCTCCATGTTTATTGATTGACCATGGAATTTGGAGATTTATAGCAACTTGTTGAACTGATTTTTTTGCTTCTGTATCATTTGAAAAATCGAGATACCCACAACCACTAAGTAAAACCATTGCTGTGACTAGAATGATTACTTTCCTCATACGTTAGCACCTCTTTCTCTACTTCTTTTTATTATACTGAATATTCAGATATATTATATATAAACATGTCGTTTAAAGCATTTCTCTTGGGGTATACATTTATTAATATGAACTGAAGGAGGAATTTGCATTGACGAAAGATAATGGATTTACAGACAAGCTTAAAGGTGAAGTGAATCAAGCCAAAGGTGAAGCTAAAGACCAATTTGGAGATGCTACAGATAATAAGAGCCTTCAGACAGAGGGTAAAGTAGATAAAGTAAAGGGTCGAACACAAGAAGAGCTTGGCGAATTAAAAGATCGACATACGGATCGCACATAAGTAAACAAAAACAGTTGCTCTCATTTGTTGAGGGCAACTGTTTTTATGTTAACAAAGCAATCGCTTGTTGTAAGGTCGGTAAATAAGTAGATGTGTTAACTTCTCGATTTTTAAGGAAATGCGTATGCATTGGCTTAACTCCCACAATGTATGTTTGAATTCCCATGATTTGCAGTGTTTCCATGAACGCTTGGAACAAAGAGATTCCGATGTCCGTAATCTGATCGATTCCATTAAAATCAAATATCACGGTTGTGTAATCTTGTTCATATAAAGTGGCTGCAAGGCGATCCTCAGTGTTCGAAATTAGGTCTTGATCAAAGTAACCAAACAAAGGAACGAGTGCAACTTTATTGGATAGCCCAATGACGGGCGCAGATAATTGCTTTATTTGTTTTAGCTGGGTTTCGGCTAATTCTTTTTGGGATAGTAATTCGAAATCTACAGTAGCAAGACGATTTTGATGTTCTTGAACGACATTCATTATCTTATCTAACTTACTGCCAATGGCATAACATTGTAAAAAACCTTTATCGTCTTTCCAAGTGATCGAGACGGCAAAAAGCTCATAGCTATTTTCTTCTGTTTTCAGGGTGATTTCAATGGATTTAAGCAAATCATCACCTAGTAAACGTCGTTTTTTCGCATGGCTTCCTTCATCCATAATATCGGTGAAACACTGGATATCTCCAAACATTCTTTCAGCAGATGCTGATAATTCAAGCACATGAAATGACCGATCAATGATAAACGTCGGAAATGGAAGTTCTTTAATGATATTCATGCATCTTAACCTCTTCCAGTTCCGTCATCCACGTTTGTAACTCTTCAAAGTCACTGACCATCTTCGTTTTCGGTGATGCATACTTCAACAAATCATAAGAAGACAATAATCTACTACCCACAATTATTTGGGGATGACTATTTATCGATTCTAAAGCATCTACATATTCTTTAAGCTGATCTAAGTGATGAATGATGGTTAACGATATTCCGATTACATCAGGAGAGAAACGCTGAGCAGCTTCAACTGCATAGCTAAGTGGCAAGTTAGCCCCCATAAAACGCACATTCCATCCTTGCTGCTCAAATACATGCGCTGCCATCTTCATACCTAATGAATGTTGTTCCTTCTCCACACTGAAAAACATAGCCTTCTTAGAGGAATTTGTTAATGGTTTCTTGTCAACAATACTATGGAATTTAGCGAGTACAAAATCACAAGTAGATGTCGCTAAATGTTCATCTGCCACCGTAATTTCATCCTCTTCCCACATACGTCCAATCTCTTGCATTGCTTTGGTTACATAATTTTGATAAATAGATGCAACTGTGGTTTGATTCGAATAAAGTGTTTCAAGCATTTGAAACGCTTCGTTTGATTGGCCATCAATTAGGGCAAGTGCTAAATTTTTCGGGGTCATTTCTTTCACCTCAGTCCATCAACTTTCGACTACTGAATCGCTTGAATTCCTTGTAGCAGAATATTTTGGTACGTACTTGCTTGTGGATCATCACTCGATTCTAATCGATCATGAATTCGTTGAAAATTATCGATGACATGATGTTTATTCATCCCGCGAGCAGTAAGTAAGTTGGTCAGCCATACCGCATAATTCGAAAACACTTCTGGCTGTCCTAGTTTTGCAGCTGTATCTAAATGGTCGAAATGATGATGATTATCTTCGTAGCATCGTGCTTTACCAGCTTCGCCAAAACGCGCCAAAATCTCTGGATACGCTTCATATATTTCAATAACAACTTCATCGATTACTTTTTCTCTGGCTTGTTGGTTCATGTTGCCACCACTTGATATTTAGATACTTTTGGGACAATCGCTGCTAATTCTTGGTCTGGATAATTCTTTTCTAAATCATGTACTTGCTTAAAGGCATCACTTGTAACCCACTTCATATAGGCAGCTTTATCCACCCATTGCATATGTACGGTTAACTCCTCAGGACGCTTTTCGTTTTGTAATAAATGAAAGGATTCAAATCCTTCAAATGTATCCACAAGTCGAGACCGATTTTGATAAATCGCAATGACTTCATCAGACTTTCCCTTTGGAACATGTACCATCGAATGGACAATATACACGGGCTCGATCCCCTTTCATTTTGTACTTTTTTGATTTCAGTCTTAATATCTTAACATATTTCATTTCGAATATCTAAATATACGCTTTGGTCGACCAATTAAAGAAGGCACTTTTTACAAGATTATTCCGCTTTTACATAAAGGTGTAAAGCCCACTGTTCACCTTTTAAACCGTTGTATCGACGACCTTCATCTACAAATCCGCCTTTTAAATAAACCGCTCGTGCAGCCTCATTCATATCATTTACGCCTAAAACCACTTCATCAAATTGTGGGAAATGCTCACGAATAAAGTCTGGTAGAGCTAAAATGGATTCTTTTGCAATTCCTTGTCCTTGGTAATCAGGATGGATCGAATATCCTTTGAGCAGAACAGAATTCGGGTTTTCCGTATAGAAATAACGATCATCGCTAACTTCTAATATAAAAAATCCCGCAACTTGATTACCTGCTAAAATCGTTACAGGTGTTTGTGAATGTGAATCTTCTTTTAGTAAGTCCAGTGGATGAGCTGTGAACTCTAATTGCTCCGGAGTTAAAGGGTAAAAGGTGAAAGCTTGTTGGTGATCGGGTTGATATGGGACTAACGTAACTTCTGTTGACATGTTCATCTCTCCTTATTTTCTAATAGAATCAGTTTCACTTACATCCTTCGTAAAGGTTTAAGAGCTTTGCAGGGTAACGACAACAATTTCTGGCAAATTAAATAACCGAAAGGGAAGAATACTGTTCCCTAATCCTCGACTAATCACCAATTTGGATTGTTCTTTTTCATGTATACCCGCTGTAAATTTCGGGAAGAAGCCTTGACCTGGAGCGATTAAACCGCCTACAAACGGGATACGAAATTGACCGCCATGTGCATGGCCAGAAAAAGTTAAATCGATTTCAAACTCATCATAAGTTTGAAAGTCTTCGGGCCGATGTGCAAGTAATATGGTAAAAACATCACTGCGGATATCCGCTTCAGCTAACATTTCTGAAGCAGTCTGTCCCATTAATGGATCTTCAATACCGCTTATAGCGATGGCGTTATTTCCATGTTCAAGCAAAAGGGTTTCATTGGAAAGGACATGGACACCAAGTGCTTTAAGTTCACTTTTAATAAGCTCAACATCATTGGTTGCAACTTCGTGATTTCCCGTTACATAATAGACATCTGCTAATTTCACCAACTGATCCACAAGATCTAAGCTATTGGGTAAATCATAGCGTCTGCTATCCACTAAATCACCTGTAATAACAATCAAATCCGGTTTAGCTTGTTTCACTTTTTTCACTAATCGCTGTTGATTTTCACCAAAAGTGGCATCATGCAAGTCGGACACTTGCACGATGCGATACCCATCAAAAGCAGCTGGGATATTTGGCGAACTAACATTATGGTTCATCGTGGTGATCCAGTTATTATTAATATAAATAAAAACGACGATACTTAGTAAAATAGAGACATATTTTATTAATTTAAAAATCATTATTAACTCCTTTTAATAAGCTAGCCCCACTCTCGTGCCAATAAACTGTGGATCTAACAATTCATTGTAGGCACATAACGCTGTATCCCCTACAGTTATCTCAACGCCGTTTTCAGGTAAAAAGTTTCTTTCAGTTCGCCACTGGCCAGTCGCTTCACCATCTGGCAAGTAAGTAGGGCAGATAATTGTCCACTCTAAATCTGTTCTCTTTAATTGTTCATATACCTTTGCATGCTCTTCTGCAGCAAAAGTTAAGCGACGTTTCGATTCTGTGGATTGAAATCGATACACATCCGGATTTGTTCTACTTTGCAAAATACCCGCTGTCCCAATTGTAATAATTCGTTCGACATTCCCCGTTTTCATCGCTTCAATTATGGAAGGAATGGCATCCGTTAATGTCGTGGTTTTATCTGTTCCGATGGCACTCATGACGGCATCCGCATTTTCAATCGCTTTACTCACAAGTTCCTTATCACGAATGTCCCCAGTGAGTATGCTTAGATTGTTATGAGTCGGTAATTTTGATGGCGGGCGAACCAATGCGGTGACGTGATGTCCATCTCGAAGTGCGAGTTTTAGAATTTCACTCCCTACCCTACCTGTTGCACCAAAAAGTGTTATGTTCATTACTATTCCTCCATGTTTTCCTTCTGATATATTTAGTAGCAAGCCCAACCTAAAAGGCTATTAACCAAACTCTTTTTGATGTTTCTTTTTGCGTTTGAGATAATCCTCATCTTTACGAATTTTGTCCCAATGCTTTTTAAAAATAGCTGCAGATTCTGCTTTGATTGGATCTATGTCTCTCTCTTTAATGGAGCCGTCTTCATTATACTTACGACCACCCTTGTAATTCGTATATCGTCGAGCTCGTGTATAGCCCATTTGAATGAATTTA
>JAHIWI010000209.1 GCA_018816185.1 Bacillota bacterium | reverse complement strand
TCCAGTCACTTCCTCTGAATAGGAAGGAATTTGTGCTAAATAACCGATTTGAGTTCCTTTTTTGAAATGAATGCTCCCTGCATCTGGCGTTTCAATCCCAGCGATCAATTTAAATAATGTCGTTTTTCCTGTTCCATTTCGTCCAACGACAGCGACTTTATCTCCCGTTTTTATTGCTAGCGAAAGGTTTTCAAAAATTAAATTCCCGCCAAGCATTTTGCTAATTTCTTGTATTGTACATATCATGATGTTCGCTCCTTTTTAGTTAAAACACAGCTGGAA
The DNA here is from genome assembly GCA_018816185.1 of Bacillota bacterium. Taxonomy (GTDB): domain Bacteria; phylum Bacillota; class Bacilli; order Bacillales_A; family Planococcaceae; genus Paenisporosarcina. The sequence continues at coordinate 4,775 of JAHIWI010000209.1, read as the reverse complement.
GCAAAACAAAAAGACTGCCTGAATTCAGACAGTCTTTGCCTTCATGAATAAAGGAAAGAATGACTTATCAGCTGTGAAGTGTATGATATTTTCCGAAAGTGGACAGACCTGTCCCGTTGGCCGAAATATCATGCGTAATCGCACATGAAGTAGATAAAAATTCCAATATAAATCCATGTGCATTCACAGCTTTTTTCATTCTTTCTCACCACCGTTCATTATAGTTGTGAATATTCTATCATTTTTCTTGGTCAATTGTAAATGGCCATTTCGGTAACATCTTCGATAATTTTTTATCTTCACGGTAACCTAGCACGTACTCGGCTTGCATAATGGTATGGATTTCTCGAGTGCCTTCATAAATGACAGGCGCTTTCGAGTTACGCAAATATCTCGCTACAGGATAATCATCTGAATAACCATATGCACCGTGAATTTGCACTGCGTCGTCCGCTGCTTGATTCGCAAAATCACATGCTTGCCATTTCGCCAAGGATGTTTCTCGTGTATTTCGTACGCCTTTATTTTTCAATTCACCCACACGATAAACCAGCAAGCGACTCATTTGCAGTCCCGCTTCCATTTTCGCGATCATTTGTTGAACTAGTTGATGTTTGCCAATCGGTTTTCCAAACGTTTCACGTTCGTTGCAATACTTAACGCTCGCTTCAATACAAGCCATAATAAGCCCTGCAGCACCAGCAGCAACTGTAAATCGACCATTATCTAATGCCGACATAGCGATTTTAAAGCCTTCGCCTTCTTCACCTATACGATTTTCAACAGGCACACGAATATCATCGAAGAAAATTTCCCCCGTATTTCCTGCACGAATGCCGTATTTTCCTTTAATGGCTTTTGAAGAGAAACCTTCCATCGTTCGTTCAACAATAAAAGCACTAATTCCGTGATGCTTCTTCGATTTATCGGTATACGCAAAAACAAGAAAATGATCGGCTTTGTCACAAAGAGAAATCCAAGTCTTTTGACCCTTTAAAATATAATAATCGCCATCAAGTTTAGCCGTCGTCGACATCGCTGCTACATCGGATCCCGCTCCAGGTTCAGTTAATCCGAATGCACCGATTTTTTCGCCCTTCGCTTGTGGCACTAAATATTTCTGTTTTTGTTCTTCCGTTCCCCATTGCATTAAAGTCATTGAGTTCAGCCCAATGTGAACGGATACAGCTGTTCGAAAAGCAGTATCTCCTCTTTCAAGCTCTTCACAAACAATTGCGAGCGAGTTGTAATCCATGCCACTCCCACCATATGCTTCTGGCACACAAACACCCATAAATCCTAGATCGGCCAACCGCGTCCATACTTTTTGATCGAATCCACCTGTCGAATCCCACTCGGCGATATATGGAATAATCTCATCATCTACATATTGTCGTACTGTTTTGCGAAGTAATTGGTGTTCCTCTGAAAATTCGAAGTTCATGCTGCTTGCCTCCTGTTATCCGTTTGCAACCGAAGTTGATTGGTGTATGGTTTCTTTAATATGAACGCCTCTTTGTTTCATTGCTTCGATATATGCATCACCCGGAACAATTTGTTCGGGCGGATAGACGCCTCGCTTCGTGATTTCTCCATTGCCAATCATTTGTGCCACTATCGAAATCGTATTAGCTGTCGCTCTCGCCATGGCAGTTACTTGATCGTCCATATCTTTCTTCGTCACTAATTCGTATTCATACGTAACAAGTTCACCAGCTTGAATACCAGATACCGTCACGCGCAGTAGTACAGCATCTTGTTTATCGCCCAATAATAATCCAGGAGTAAGTGCCGCTTTTAAGACTTCTCTTGTGCTCACTTGTTTCCCGTCAATTTCTACCATTGTGTTTTTATTTGTTAAACCAAGGTCCACCAATACTTTAAATTTCTCGGCATGACCCGCATATCGAATTGTTTTATATTCAAGCGTTTCAATATCAGGGAAGGTTTTCGTTAACGTTGAAGTCCCGCCTGACGTGTGAAATGCTTCCAATTCTCCAAAGTCTTCAAAGTAAATCGGCTCAATCTCCGTTAAAGAAGCAACCTCTTCAAGTTTTCCATTACGCAACACATGTGAAGAATCTGTATAGTGATCCAGCACGCCATCTAATGAAAACACAATATTGTATTTCAAAGGACCTTCAGGTTCAACCGGAATTCCACCAACATACAACTTAATCGATTTTACTTCGTCAAGCTTACTTGCACCGTGGCCAGACAGTATATTAATCATTCCCGGAGCTACCCCTAAATCCGGAATAAGTGTAATGCCCTTTTGTTCGGCTTGTGTTTTTAATTCTAAAACAGCATCAGTTGCACCACCGATATGTCCACCTAAGTCAATGGAATGTACACCCACTTCAACTGCTGTGCGAGCTACCTTTTCATTAAACGAATAAAATAGTGCATTGATCACAACGTCACCTTTACTCATGATGTCTTTTAACTCCGTGTCATTATTAGCGTCTAAGCGAACTGCTTCAATTTTATCGGTTCCAATTTTATCTATAAACGTTTGAACTTGTTCCACCTTAACGTCTGCTAAATATACTTTTTCTACATTAGCGCTTTTCACTAAATCGCGTGCTGCTTCTTTTCCCATTAACCCTGCACCTAATACGACTACCTTCATTTACAACATCCCCTTTGTAAATCTCTGATTAGACTCTCGTGTTGAAGTTAAGAATTATCGATTTGAGCTCTTTGCAATTTCCCGCTGAAATCTATATAAATACTCTTCCATTCTGTATATACATCGAGTGCCGCAACACCAGAATCTCGATGTCCATTGCCCGTACCTTTCGTACCGCCAAATGGCAAGTGAATTTCTGCACCTGTTGTTCCTGCATTTACATAGACAATCCCCGTATCTAAATCACGTTGTGCCTTAAAGATTTTATTCACATCGCGAGAGAAAATAGAACTAGACAATCCAAATGTCACGCTGTTGTTCACTTCAATTGCTTCTTCTAAACTAGATACCTCAATTAGCGAAACAACTGGTCCGAAAATTTCTTCTTGAGCAATTCGGCTATCTCGGTCCACATTTGTGAATAAAGTCGGAGCGTAGTAATTTCCTTTTGATAAATTTTCTTTGTCTAAAATTTCACCACCAACTAAAAGAGTGGCTCCTTCTTCTTTACCAATTTGAACATAGCGATGAATTTTATCTAACGCTTTTTTATTTATCACTGGGCCGATTTTAACGGATTCGTCCATTCCATCCCCAATTGAAAGAACCTTCATCGCTTCTTGTAGACGATTTTCAAGTTCCTCTTTTACATCTTTATGAACGATTACTCGACTACATGCTGTACAGCGCTGACCAGCTGTTCCGAATGCACTCCACAGGATCCCTTCAACAGCCAATCCTAGGTCGGCGTCTTCCATGACGATCACCGCATTTTTCCCACCCATTTCAAGCGATACTTTCTTTAAATGACGACCACCTAGTTCTGCAACAGACCGTCCTGTTTCCGTTGAACCAGTAAATGAAATCACTTTCACGTCTGGATGTTCAATCATCGCTGTACCGACTTCCGATCCTGATCCAAAGACAATATTTGCGACACCTGCAGGTAATCCAGCTTCTTCGAACACTTTAGCCATTTCATATGCCATCATTGGCGTTTCTGTTGCTGGTTTCCATAAGAAGGTATTACCCGCAACAATCGCCGGGAATGATTTCCACGTCGCGATCGCTACTGGGAAGTTCCACGGTGTAATAAGACCAACTACGCCAATTGGTGCACGAACGCTCATCGCAAATTTATCCGCTAATTCAGACGGAGTGGTTTCCCCAAACAAACGACGTCCTTCACCTGCCATATAAAAGGCCATGTCGATCCCTTCTTGTACTTCTCCTCGCCCCTCTTCAATCACTTTGCCCATCTCTTTTGTTAATACTTGAGCCAAATGTTCTTTCTTTTCTTTCATAATACGGCCAATTTCATATAAATAATCTGCACGTTTCGGCGCTGGAACGAGTGCCCATTTTTTCTGAGCTTCTTTTGCAGCTTCAACGGCTAGATCAACGTCATCTTTAGTAGATAATCTCACTTGCGCTAATTCTTCTCCTGTTGCTGGGTTGGTTACAGGAACATATTTCGCATCTCCTGCTTCCTGCCACTTTCCACCGATGTAATTTTTCAGTTTCATGTTATTTACCCCTTTCGAATTGAAAACGCTTTCAGTTACTTATTCGACAAAAGACACCCTATCCCTTTTCTATTTTTCTAAATATCGGAATATTCCTATAATAGGACGTTTGATGAAACTTTTTGGTTCACGAAGCGTATGAATGTATAGGTTTGAATTTTAAGGAGGCAATATGTATGAACAATCATGAAATTGATTACAAATTACACGGCGATGATATGCAATTTGTAGAAGTTGAATTAGATCCGAATGAAACCGTAGTTGCTGAAGCTGGTAGCTTAATGATGATGGAAGATGGAATCTCTATGGAAACGATTTTTGGTGACGGATCTTCAGGATCAGCTGGAAGCGGAATGCTTGGAAAGCTAATGGGTGCTGGTAAACGTTTGATTACTGGTGAAAGTTTATTCATGACGACGTTCACGAATACGGGTTCAGGTAAGAAACACGTATATTTTGCTTCTCCTTATCCAGGCAAAATCATTCCGATGGATTTAAGTGAAATGGGCGGCAAAATTATTTGTCAAAAAGATGCCTTCTTGGCTGCAGCTAAAGGTGTTTCTGTAGGCGTTGAGTTCCAACGTAAATTAGGAGCTGGATTCTTTGGCGGCGAAGGT
>JAHIWI010000208.1 GCA_018816185.1 Bacillota bacterium | reverse complement strand
GTAGGTGGAATCTTACATACTTTGTTCCATATCATTGATGCGGAGTGGAGTTGGATTCGCATCATGAAAGGTTTTCCAGGTTTTCAAGAAAGCTTTGATGATTATCAAAGTTTAGAAAAGGTTATGGAGTTAAATGATTTATTCAAAGAAGAAGTAAAAGCTTTTGTATTAGATTGGGAAAGTGAATTTGAACATAATTTCTTGCAAGAAACAAGAGCGGATGGCACTGCCATTAAGTTGGCATGGGGAGAAATTATGCGTCATGTTATTGCACATGAAATCCATCATATCGGTCAAATATCCGTTTGGTCGAGAGAGATTGGGAAGCCACCTGTTTCTGCAAATCTAATTAGAAAAGGGTTAGGTGTTCATCTCCCTTAATCATTTGAGGTTCCGGAAGAAGAGGGGAGTTCTATGAGTAATATTGATAAGAGAAACAGGTTAAATGAAGAAGTATTTTCTTACCGTGTCAGTAAAAGCAACACAGTTTTTATTGATTATGCGGGTAAGGTGATAAAAAGTGTGAAAGGTAAAGGGGCGGAACGATTGATCGCACGAATTCAGCAAGCAGAAACAGACAAGGATGTGCAACTCGCACTGGCTAAAATCACGGGGAATTTTAAACGTGGGAATGAAAAAGACAATAAAAAATGAAGACACAATTCGATTGAACTGTGTCTTCACTTTTATTCTCTTTCAGTGGTGGCTTGAACAAAGGATTCATACGAAATAGGTCCAAAATGATTAGGATTGCCTTTGAAAAAATGTTCAAGCATATATTGTTGAGCGCATAGAGCGGAGCAAGCTTTTGCTGTGATAATCAAGTTAAGATAGGCACGAAAATATTCTTGAGATAAATTGCCGCCATTATTGACCACCATCATGATTCCTCCTCGATTTTAGCAGCAACTTTTTCCTTTAATACCTGTGCTGCAGACACCAGTTTCCGGTAATTCCAATTCAACGCGTTTAGCCCCATCCTCGTCACCGGTTATGTGAGCGACGATTGAACGAACTTGTTCATACCCTGTAGCCATTAAAAATGTTGGTGCACGACCATAGCTCTTCATTCCGACCATATAAAAGTTTGCTTCAGGTTGGCGAAGCTCTAGTTCACCATGTGGGCGGACCGTTCCACAGCTATGGATATTTGGGTCAATAAGTGGTGCGAGCTTTGTAACGCTTTCTGTAGCAGGATCCAAATCCAGTCTGATCTCACGAAGGAATGAGAAGTCAGGTTTACTTCCGGTATTTGAAATGATTTTCTCTATCCCCATAATCGTTTGTTCTTCATTACGAACCATCCCGGTTAACTGAATGCCATCTTCGGAGCGGGACACTTTTTGAATGAAGAAAGGTGTATACACTTTTACTCTGCCACTATCAACAAGTTGATGGATTCTTGAACCTAATTGTCCGCGTGCTGGTAAAGCATCTAGTTCTTCTCCACCGTAAGCTTCTTGAACACGGTTTTTTCTTAAAATCCATGAGATTTGAACATCGTCAAGTTCAGCTAATTCGAGAATGGTATTAATGGCCGAGTGGCCTCCGCCAACGACCGCAACATGTTTATTTTCATAAGTTGATCGGTCTTTTCCTTTAATGTCAGGAATGACATATGAAATATGTTGATTGAGTTCAATTTCTTCTTTCGACCATATATGATCTGCGTTAATTGGGTTTGGATTTCCCCAAGTCCCAGTAGCATCAATGACTGCACGTGCTTCCATACGTTCTGTGTAACCTTCTTTTTCTACATAAATCACAAAGGATTGTTCAGAACGATTTGCGGTTTTCATTTTATCTAACCCATTTTTGCTAATGGCAACTACCTTTGAGTTGAAATGAAGAAAAGGTTTTATTGCAGGTAATTGTGATAGGGGTTGTAGGTACTCCTCGATTAAATCTTTTCCGTAAGGAAGTCTAGTTAAGACAGGTGATTTCCACCCGCTGTCTTCAAGTAAACGTTTGGCAACATGATCGATATTAAATTTCCAAGATGAAAATAATCGAACATGCCCCCACTGTTGAATATGGTGACCAACTTGCGGACCTGCCTCAAGGATAATGAATTGTTCACCTTTGTCTACTAAATGTGCAGCCGCTGCCAGCCCAACTGGTCCGGCACCTAAAATAGCAACGGGCAAATGACTTAATTGAGTAGTATCTTTTGGTGATTCACAGCAATTCGATAAGATGTTAAAACTCATTTTGTTTGTCATGTGAATTCTCCTTTTAATTTGTATTTTACAAGTATCGTTTCATTTTTAGAGCAAGATTTCTCTTGCTCACAGTAATGGTGTACAGCAAACACTTGATTTGGACATCGCGTTATTTAATAACTTAATGGATCGTAATACTGTTTCTTGTTCGAATTCATTCATATGTGAAAAGATTTCGTCTAAATAATTGTTCATAGAAGCTTCTATAGCAGATGCCATAAACTTTCCTTGCGTTGTTAAGGCTAAAACATAATAGCGCTTATCATTTAAAGAAGGTGATTTTGTCACAAGTTCCATTTTAATTAGTGTTTGAATTTGTCTGCTAAACGTTGTAACGTCAATAGCAAGTGTTTCGGCAATTTGTTGCATCGTAGGTTCGTGTTGTTTGTCAATTTCATATATTATATGACTATGAACTGTGGAGATATCGATTGCGCCAACCGAACAACAGTTTTTATTCAAAAGACCAAAGCGACGTGTAAGCACTTGAAATAATTCACGTTTGTTATCCATGTTTCACCTCTTACTAATAGTTATACGCTAATCGTTTGCATAATGCAACTATATTTCCGACAAAATTTTTTATTATGATTTCTCGAAAATCTTCCATACCGTTTAACACTAAAAAACTAAGAAAAGAGACGAAAAAATATGTCAGCGAATATTAGATCCATGATTCCTTCAGACTGGCCATCAGTAAAAGAAATTTACGAAGAAGGAATTCGTTCGAAAAACGCAACGTTTGAAACACAAGCTCCAACTTATGAAAAGTGGATGGAAACATCTCATCCAAACTGTCATTTAGTTGTTGAAACAGATGGGGAAGTCGTTGCTTTTGCTAAAGTGCTCTACACTTCTGCGCGTCCCGTTTATGCAGGTGTCGGAGAAGTCAGCATTTATGTTCATCCAAAGGCGAAAGGCAAAGGAATCGGTAAAAAACTCTTAAATGAATTGATACGAGTTTCAGAGAGTCAGGGATTTTGGACAATAAAAGCTGTTATCTTCCCGGAGAATGAAGCCAGTATACATTTACACAAATCCTGTGGTTTTCGTTTAGTAGGAATACACGAGCGGATGGGTAAAATGGACGGAGTTTGGAGAGATAACGTTCTATTAGAAAAGCGGAGTGATATTGTAGGAACTGATTAAATGTTGAGTGAAAAACTGAAAAAGAAAAATCCCGTCTATAAAATGGGATTTTACTTCTCTTCTTTTCTTCGGTTGGTTACGGATTTTCCGCCAATTCCCCAATTATCAGAATCGACTTCATCTATAACGACGACAGTTGTTTTTGGGTTTAATTTAACACATCAACCAGCAATTGAGTCACGCCTTGAATCAATTGCTCCTTTTTTTCAGCGGTGAAATGTTCATTTGTGATTTTAATATTTACATAAGGCAAATGAACTCCTCCTTATTTTTCAACCCATTCTAAAAATTCTAATCGGTTTCCAAAAGGATCGTGAAGATAAAATCGTTTGGCTCCTGGTAGTTTGTGATCGACTTGTATTTCAAGCCCTTTTTCTTGAAGGAATGAAGAAAATTCTTCAATCTGATTCACTTCAAAAGCAGGATGAGCTTTTTTTGCAGGGACGAATGTTTTTTCAACACCAACATGAATATCAACGTGTCCGTTAGAAAACCACACCCCACCATTTTTCTTTAATTCTTCTGGTTTTTCGACTTCTTCTAATGCCAAAATACCTTGATAGAATTCTCGCGCTTGATCTTCACTTCCAACAGGTGCAGCAAGTTGAATATGATCAATTCGTTTGATGTACGTCATGTTCTTGTTCAATCCTTTCCTGTTTAACTAAAGGCAATAAGAAAAACGCGCCAATCATAACAAAAGCAGATGCTCCTAATAATGCCCATGTATAGCTTTCTGTTTCCGTGGTTAAAATTCCTGCAACAGATGGGCCAATCATTTGACCAAGCGCATAGATAGTGGTCATAATAGCGATGGTTTTAGCGCTATTAAGTGGGTTTTTATTCCGAGCAAAAGCAGTGGCTAATGTCGTAACGCCCATAAATGTTGCACCAAATAATACAGCACTCAAATAAAAGCTGAGTGAAGAATCAGATAGGGCGGGTAAAGCAATTCCAATGGATTGAATGATTAAAAGTATCATGAGTGACAGCATATAACCGAATCTATGACCAAAATACGCCCAAACAACACACGATGGGATGGCAGCTAGTCCTACTAACACCCACACATTTGTGGCGTTGCCACTAAAAGCTGGAGTCTGATCAGCAATTGCGACGATGAATGTTCCTGTCACAATATAGCCGAGACCTTCTAAACCATAGGAAGCGAGAAGCCAAGGTAGCCATTTAGGTGCTTTAAACGTTTTTACAGGAATCGACGTATCTCCAGGCGAATGTATAGTTTTGTTTTCCGTTACTGTTGAAAATACGATAATTGCAAGAACACTAGCTACTAAGGCTAGTCCAATCCAGGCGCCTTCATAATTGAACGTTTCAATTAGTAAAGGTACAAGTAAACCAGAAACAAAAATACCAAGACCAACCCCACCGTACATAACGCCAACCCAACCGATTTTCCGTTGTTTTGCTAACTGATCTAATATAAGACTAGATGCCAAAACAAATACGAAAGCACTCATAATGCCGGATAAAAATCGCCAAATCATCCATGAGGTATGGCTATATGTAAGACCCATTAATAAGGTCAATAAAATACTGATGATAATGCTAATTCGTAAATAAATGGCTCGATTCCGTTTTAAGGGAACTAAAGACGCAATAATGGCGCCGATTAAATAGCCCGCATAATTACTCGAAGCTAAGAATCCCGCGAATTGCGTCGTGAAACCAGCTTCTTTTTGCATATAGGGTAATATCGGTGTGTAAGCAAAACGACCAATGCTCATGGCAATAAAAAGAGCAAAAACGCCGCCAATAACAAGCGTATAGGGATTTTTTGACACAAGCGTTCCTCCTCAAATTTCTCTATTCATCATACATCTTTAAGCAGAATTTTGAAAAGAAGGTTTGATTTCTTCGATAAAGGAAATAGATAGGGAAAGCGAAAAGAACCTGGAGGAACAAAAAAATGAGACAAAAACAATTAAACAAACTAAAAGAACAATTAACAAAAGAACTTGAAGATGTGAAAAGTCGTTTACATACTGACAAGCATTTAGAAACGACGGAGTTATCGAATTACGACAACCATCCGGCTGATAACGCAACTGATTTAACGGATCAAAATACAGAAATGGCAATTGAACAACATAAAGTCGATGAAGTTGAACAACTTGAATCGGCATTAAATGCCATGGAAGAAGGCACTTATGGCAAATGTGAAGTATGTGGTGAGGACATTCTAATTGAACGTTTAGAAGCACTTCCAATGGCACGTACTTGTATCGATCACGCAAATCATGACTTCGATACAGACAGTCGCCCATCTGAAGAAGCAATTCTTGGTTCGTCGACTGAACATCCTGTAAAGGATGAGGGTGGCGTCCGTGATTATGAGGACAGCTTTGAAGACGTAGAAAAATTCGGATCATCAGACACTCCGCAAGACGTCGATAAAGATGATCAAAAAGATTTGTACAAATAATACAGAAAAGCGAGGACCAAATTAGGTCTTCGCTATTTTTTTGAAAATTTTTTTTGAATACATGTAACGTTTTATTGCAGAAATACGTCTCACTATGAAGTGAGCATAGTGAGAAACCCGAAAAAGAAAGTGTGGACGTGAAATATGAGAATTAGAAGTGGTGCGATTGTTGAAATAGATGGAAAGATTGCGTTAATAAAGAGGGTTAGAAATAATCATGAATATTATGTTTTTCCAGGCGGGGGAATAGAAGAAGGAGAAACGCCAGAAGAAGCAGCCATTCGTGAGATAAAAGAAGAGCTAGGAATTGATATAGAAATTGAAAAACTCCTAACAACGCTTACATTTAATAATCGACTTCAATATTATTTTATCGCAAATTATATCAGTGGTGAGTTTGGTACAGGC
>JAHIWI010000207.1 GCA_018816185.1 Bacillota bacterium | reverse complement strand
GATTTAGCCGACGTCGATCCTCTTACGCCAAAATTGGTCACAAAAAGGTACCTGTGCATTATTGGGTAAGAAGTGCCATCCACCTCAATCCCCACTGAAGGGTTTTGGAATGGATTATCTTTCTCTGCAAATAAAGAAAGCTGCCGAAGATACAATTTCGGCAGCTTTTAAATAAAGTCTTTAGTTCCAGGAGCTATGAAAAAAGAAATAAATAAGAGAAGAAATAGGATAACGCTGTTGTGCAAGATGGTGTGATCATGTAGCGGTTATTACTGTAAATAAATATGTAAAAGATCGAAATCTAATTAGGCTCCGCTCCTTTATTGCAAGGGAAGAGGTAATGGTGCAACTAATTGTGTTAGCTAGGGGAGTTAAATGAGAGATAAAACTTTTAATTTTTAGATAATGCTTTTTTCACAGTAAAATTCCTGTCAAAAAAACACCCACTTTCTAGTGAGTGTTTTTGTTTCGTATTCGATTAAAGTATGTAAATAACATTAAGAAAGAGCAAGCAAAAAAAACATGTCCAATACATTGAAAAAACTGTGGACATATGGTAATTTTATATAGTTATACGTATAAAATAAAAAAGGTTATTATATCCCTATTTTAAATTATACATCATAGTTTTTCGTTTGTCAAATCCATCAATTTTAGGAGTGATTTTTTATGGATTCAGAATTTCAAAAGGAACAAAAACGTGTGGGATGTGTAATAGAGACAATAACGGACGGAATCAAAAAGTTAGAGGAAGAAAATTCTCAGCGTCGAAACGAACTGGTTACGATACGCAAACACTTTTGGGATGATGTGAAGGTGAATGTTGATAGCTTCGATGATTATCTTGAGACCATCATCGGTTTGAGACAAGAGGCTCAAGTTCTATCGGTAAGTCAAAGCACCGTTAGACAGGTAACTAAAAAATTATCCAAGCTTCGACGAATGCAAGAGTCTCCCTACTTTGGCCGAATCGATTTTATTGAAGAAGGGGATTTCACTCAGGAACAAATATATATTGGAATCTCTACACTAACCGATGCTAGTGGCGAGGAATTTCTTATATATGACTGGAGGGCACCGGTCTCAAGTGTTTACTATGAGTATCAAACAGGGCCGGCCAAGTATGTAACGCCTGGTGGTGAAATTAAAGGCAACTTGGAGAAAAAGGGGCAATACCTTATCCGTGGCGGTGTTCTAGAGTCTATGTTCGATACGAGTCTCACCATTGGGGATGAGATTTTACAACAGGTGCTAGGAAAAGGAACAGACAAACAGATGCACAATATCGTTGCTACTATTCAACAGGAACAAAACAGAATCATCCGTCATGATCGTGGGAGACTGCTCATTGTGCACGGGGCAGCTGGTAGTGGGAAAACATCGGCCGCCTTGCAACGGATTGCTTTTTTACTTTACAAATATCGAGAAATTATAAGTGCCGATCAGATTATTCTATTTTCACCTAACTCAATGTTTAACAGTTACGTGTCCAATGTACTCCCTGAACTGGGAGAAGAGAACATGCAACAAGTCACTTTCCAAGAATATTTAAATCATCGGCTAAGTAAAGAGTTTCAAGTAGAAAATCCTTATGATCAATTGGAATATGTGTTAATTGCTAAGGGTACTACTTCCTACAGGTCAAGGGTTGCGAGCATTCGATTCAAAGCATCTCCTGCTTTTTTCGAAGCAATCCAATCCTATAGAAAGTCTTTAGAGTTATCTGGCATGTTATTCAAGGACCTGAACTTCAGAGGAAAACCGATTGTGACTGCTCAACAAATAACAGAAAGGTTTTATAGTTACGATACAACACTTCGCTTCCATAATCGATTGGAAAAGTTGAAGGAGTGGCTAATTAAGAAGTTAAATGAAACGAAAAAGACTGAAATGGAAAAACCATGGGTACACGAAAAAATTGAGCTATTGAGTAATGATGAGTACCGTAAAGCCCAAATCTACTTTGCGAAAAAACGTGGTTTAAGAGGAGAATCGATGACCGATTATGAGCTTCAGTCTGAAGATCTTGCTCAATTGATTATTCATCAAAAATTGAAGCCTTTACGTAAACGAGTCCAAACATTTGGTTTCATCGACATTAGTGGGATATATAAGCAACTTTTTGTTGAACCATCACAAATCAAACGTTGGATAAATGGTGAACCGCCTGAAGAGTGGGCGGAGATTTGTCTTGAGACACTGGAAAAGCTAAACGAAGGCAAACTATCTTACGAAGATGCTACTCCGTTCCTACTTATAAAAGAGCTGATTCAAGGTTTTCAAACAAACTCATCCATCAAGCACGTCCTTGTTGACGAGGCACAGGATTATTCACCGTTCCAATTCGAGTTCCTTAAGCGTTTATTTCCTAGGGCGAGAATGACTGTACTAGGTGATTTCAACCAGGCGATTTTCGCACATGCAAGTGAAGTGAATGATTTCAACACTCTTATGAGCTTATACGGACAAGATGAAACGGAAGTCATTAACATGACACGGAGTTATCGATCTACAAAACCAATTATCGAATTTACAAGCCAACTAGTACCTAATGGAGACCGGATTATCCCTTTTGATCGAGATGGAGATCGACCTGAGCTAACACAAGTGAACGATTACACAGAACTACACCGCTGTATTGTATCTAAGGTCGAAACTTTGCGCAGTCTTCGTTATAATAGCATCGCCATCATATGTAAATCATTTGAGGAAAGTAAGAGTGCATACGAAGGGTTGTCAAATATC
>JAHIWI010000206.1 GCA_018816185.1 Bacillota bacterium | reverse complement strand
ATGTACTTGTTCAATGAATGATTTACTCATATTTACCTCTCCTTAATTTCATCAGTTGTATTAAGTTATTCCCTATTAATATACCTAACTTCTTCCAATTTGTTAAATTAACCTTTCTGCGTTAATTTAAGTGAACACTTTTACAATCTTATATTTATTTTAACATAAATTTCCATTTTGATATTAAGTAGAGAACATTAAGAACAAATGATTTTTACGGATTTACGACTCTTGATCAGAAAAAAAGATAGAAGATAATTCTTCAAGAGTTAACACTTCTTTCATATCAATGTGTCCATCCAAATAATTCGGTATGTGGCTAAATCGATGGAGCAGAAGAAGTTGCATTAAATAAGTACGTGATGAATCTGTAAGTGCCATCCCGTATGCGGTTAGGAAATTCTTAGTTAGTTCTGGTGTTGGGTAATAATTAAACAAGATTGGTCCGAGTAAATCATAAGAAGGCTCTCCTATAAAACAGTCAGCGAAATCAATTAGACCAGTCACTCTCCATCTACCTTCTGCTTGATTAACGAGTAAATTAAAAGGTGTATATTCTCCTGTTAATAGCACTTTTTCAGAAGAAGGAACAAATGTTGAAACATACTTTTCAAGTTGCTCGACTAGATGAGGGGCTAAACCTGTTTTAGAGTGATGTGTTGTGACTTGTTTCTTTTGAGTGGAAATCCATTCAAAATAGGTTTGATTTAGATGTGGATAATTCTCAACGGGTAGAGTATGCATTTGTTTGATTAAAACGCCGACATCTGTTGCAATGTCCAACTGTTCTTTCAGAGATAATTTTTCCCATACATCAATTAGTAGCTCACCACTAACTCGTGTCATGATTAAAAAATGCCATTTTCCTATTGAACCTTGCTTAACAATTGAAGGAACCTCTACTGATATTTTTGACCAATCTGTTTTCTCGAGAACTTCGGTCTCAATGACAAATTCTTCTCGATCGAATGGTGAGAATAATTTTAAGACTAAATCTTCATTGATTGCATAAACAATATTGCCTCCCATTGGGAAACGTTTAATCGAATGATAGGAGATATTTTCGTTATTTAATAGGTGCACTACGACTTCATCCCAGAGGGTGTCATTTTGATGGTTGCTTTTATATTCCTCAAGACTCATTTGATGTATATTCATAGATTTCTCCCTTTAAACTGTATATAGTTCCATTTTAACAAATAGTCTGACACATTTATCTATGTATTTATCGTAACCTTATTGTACTTGTGTCTATTATTTGGTAAAATAGTTCTTGTTGTGATGTTTCTGATCAGGAGGTGGAACAAATGCATGCGTTGTTATTGACTTTACTTGTCATCGTGTCGCTAGCATTAATCGTTGTTGTGTTGTTACAATCAGGGAAAAGTGCAGGTTTATCAGGTGCCATCTCTGGCGGAGCTGAGCAACTTTTCGGTAAGCAAAAAGCTAGAGGAATTGACTTAGTTTTGCACCGAGTAACGATTGTATTAGCTGTATTATTTTTTATTTTGGCAATTGCCGTAACGAAATTATAATCAACATACGAACCGCCTGACCGATTGGATCGGTTAGGCGTTTTCTTTTTTTATTGTTTAGAGTGTACATAATTGGATTTCTACTTAGAAACTTATAAGCTTAGAAATGAAAGTAACTGGAGTTTTCTAGTATTAAAAATAAATTTATGAAAAAACTAGAAAAGTGCATAATACTTTTCTGTTCGATGGAGGTTTTTTGAATGCGAATTGCGCAACCCAAACCGTTCTTTTTTGAAGCGGGTAAAAGAGCCGTCTTATTGCTCCATGGTTTTACTGGTAACTCGTCAGATGTTCGAATGTTAGGCAGATTTTTAGAAAAGAATGGGTATACCTCATTAGCTCCTCATTACAAGGGACATGGTGTTCCTCCTGAAGAACTGATTAAAACCGGACCAATAGACTGGTGGAAGGATGTCATGAGAGGCTATGACCAATTAAAGGCTGCTGGGTATAATGAAATTGCTGTTGCGGGATTATCATTAGGTGGTGTCTTTTCATTGAAATTAGGGTATACCGTACCTGTAAAGGGAATTGTCACGATGTGTGCACCGATGTCAATGAAAACGACTGAACTGATGTATGAAGGTGTTATAAAATATGCACGAGATTATAAGCGATATGAAGGAAAAGAAGCCTCGCTTATCGAAGAAGAAGTAGAAGATTTGAAAAAGGGTTCAATGCCTTCATTACCAGATTTACGTAAGCTCGTTTATGATGTTCGCGAGCATGTAGATCATATCTACGCACCATTGTTAGTCGTGCAAGGTCGAAAAGATGATGTCATCGATATCAACTCGGCAAATATCATTCATGATGAAGCCGAATCATTTGAAAAACAGATTAAATGGTATGAAGAATCTGGTCACGTCATTACGCTCGACAAAGAAAAAGAACAATTACATGAAGACATATTAGAGTTTTTACAGACGCTAGAGTGGCAGGTGTAAAAACCGCCCTGTAGGCACACTCTGTAAAAAGGAGGGATGAAAGATGGAACAAAATTTACAACAACGTTTACTGGATTTCATGCGCGAGGAAGAATATAGACCATTGACTGTTCAAGAGATAGAAAGTCAGTTTGGATTCGAAGATGCGGATGAGTTTAAAGAATTAGTGAAGACACTTGTTAAGTTAGAAGAAAAAGGATATGTCATACGTTCTAAATCGAATCGCTATGGTGTCCCAGAGCGAATGAATTTATTGCGAGGTAAATTTATAGGTCATGCACGTGGATTTGGATTTGTTGCCCCTGAAGAAGAGGGAATGGATGATATTTTCATTCCACCGACTGAAGTGAACGGTGCCATGAATGGGGATATCGTATTAGTACGTGTTTCGAGTGCTAGTTCGGGAGATCGTCGTGAAGGTTCAATCACTAAAATTGCAGAGCGTGGGATTTCGAAAGTAGTTGGCCAATTCCAGGATAATAAAGGATTTGGATTTGTTCTACCGGATGATAAGAAAATATCGATGGATATTTTCATTGCAAAAGAAGATACACTTGGTGCAATTGATGGCCATAAGGTAGTAGTAGAAATAACAGGATGGCCAGAAGGACGTAAGTCAGCAACTGGAATGGTCACGCAAATTCTAGGCCATAAAAATGACCCAGGTGTAGACATTCTCTCCATCATTCATAAGCATGGAATTGAAGTGGACTTCCCACAATCGGTTATTGATCATGCCAATTCAGTGCCAGAGCAAATTGCGGAATCCGACATTGAAGGTCGACGAGATCTTCGTGATGAAGTGATTGTTACAATCGATGGTGCCGACGCAAAAGATTTAGATGATGCGGTTACGGTAACGAAAAATGCAGATGGGACTTATAAATTAGGTGTACATATTGCAGATGTAAGTCATTACGTAACGGAAGGTTCTGCAATGGACACGGAAGCATATGATCGTGCGACAAGTGTTTATTTAACAGACCGTGTTATTCCGATGTTACCTCATCGCTTGTCAAATGGGATTTGTTCGTTAAATCCTCAAGTGGATCGTCTAACGTTATCATGTGAAATGACAATCGACGGAAGCGGGAAAGTGATCGCTCATGAAATTTTCCAAAGTGTCATTAAAACAAAAGAACGAATGACTTATACAGACGTCTATAAGATTATTGATGAAAAAGATGAAGCATTAAGAGAACGTTACAGTGACTTAGTGCCAATGTTTGAACTAATGGCGGAACTTGCGGAGATTTTACGGACGAAACGTGCAGATCGTGGAGCGATTGATTTTGACTTTAAAGAGTCTAAAGTCTTGGTGGACAATGAAGGTTGGCCATCTGATGTCGTTATTCGTGAACGAACTGTTGCAGAACGACTAATCGAAGAGTTTATGTTAGCAGCTAATGAAACAGTTGCGGAACATTTTCACTGGATGGAAGTACCGTTCATTTACCGCATTCATGAAGATCCTAAGCCAGAAAAGTTACAGCGTTTCTTCGAATTTATTACGAACTTCGGTATTGTCGTAAAAGGTTCAGGTAATGACATTCATCCTCGTGCCCTACAAGAAATTGTCGAGTCTATTGAGGGAATGCCAGAAGAGCCTGTTATTTCTACAATGATGTTACGTTCGATGCAACAAGCCAAATATTATGCGGAAAGTTTAGGTCATTTTGGTTTATCGACTGAATTCTATACGCATTTTACATCGCCAATTCGTAGGTATCCAGATTTAATCGTTCATCGATTAATTCGTACGTACTTAATTAACGGAGATGTATCTAAACCAACACTAGCCCATTGGGATGCGGTGATGGATGAAATTGCAGACCATACTTCAGGACGTGAACGTCGTGCGGTGGATGCAGAGCGCGATACGGATTCGTTGAAGAAAGCACAATATATGGCGGATAAAATTGGTGAAGAGTTTGAAGGGATTGTTAGCTCAGTCACTAACTTTGGACTGTTTGTTGAACTTCCGAATACAATTGAAGGACTTGTGCATGTCAGTAATATGACGGATGACTATTACCGATTTGATGATCGTCAAATGATGATGATTGGTGAGCGTAGCGGTAAACAGTTCCGAATTGGTGATGAAGTTGAAGTACGTGTTACATCTGTTAAACCTGAAGAATCAGCCATTGATTTTGAAATTGTAGGCATGGTGAAATCGTTTAACCGACCAGCTCGTAAAGAAACACCGAAAGTTATTCAAACAAAACGTAAAGAAGGTTCAGGAAGAAATTCTTCTTCAAAATCTTCAAGGTCATCACAACCAGGTGAGAAAAAAGAAGTGAAACAAAAGAAAAAGTTTTATGAAGGTATTGCGAAGAAACAGCAAGGTCGCAAACGCAAGAAAAAGTAAGGAATAAGAGCGGTGCTCAGCCGCTTCTTTCGCACTGATTTTTGAATATCAGTATAAGAAAAACATAGCTTGCACCAATATGGGTGCAAGCTGTGTTTTTCTAAAAACAAAGAGGTGTTTAGTGTGCCAAAAGGGCAAGGAAAAGTAGTAGCACAAAATAAAAAAGCAAATCATGATTTCTATATCGAAGATACCATTGAAGCTGGGATTGTCTTGCAAGGAACTGAGATCAAATCAGTTCGCAATAGCAAAGTACAATTGAAAGACGCTTTTGTGCGAATTCGCAACAATGAGGCTTGGATTTCGAATATGCATATCAGTCCTTATGAACAAGGGAATCGCTTTAATCATGAACCTTTGCGTTCAAGAAAACTCTTGCTTCATAAAAAACAAATCAGCGAATTAATCGGCGTCTCGAAACAAGATGGTTTTTCAATCATTCCCATAAAAATGTATTTAAAAGACGGCTTTGCGAAAGTTTTAATCGGCGTTGGTAAAGGGAAAAAGAATTATGATAAACGCGACGTTTTAAAGAAGAAAGAAGCAAAACGCGATATCGAACGTGCTTTTAAATCTCGCAACCAAGAATGATGACTTGAAGTTTGACCAATTTTGTCTTATAATAAGAATACAACTTTGCCAGAGCAAGTTTGTTCATTCGAACATCTTCCTATTAAGGGGACGTTACGGATTCGACAGGGATGGTCTGAGCTTGAGTTGCGCGTCGGAGGGCTCGGCTCCGTATCAACGGCACTT
>JAHIWI010000205.1 GCA_018816185.1 Bacillota bacterium | reverse complement strand
CGCACCTGGTCTTGGACTAGTGGGAATGGTGATGATTTTTGCTCCATTGGTTATTGCTGTATTTGCTGCAGTTCTTCAAAGACTTCTACAAGAAGCCATCGAAATAAAATCAGAAAATGACTTAATGGTCTGAGGTGAAAACTATGGCAATTATAATTAATATTGATGTGATGTTGGCGAAAAGGAAAATGAGTGTAACAGAACTATCGGACAGGGTTGGAATAACGATGGCGAATCTGTCTATATTGAAAAACGGCAAAGCAAAAGCGATTCGATTATCAACGTTAGAAGGAATTTGCAAAGCTTTAGACTGTCAGCCTGGAGACGTTTTAGAGTACAAAAGTGACGAATATATTCAAGAGTAATAACGTGGATAGAAACTAAAATTCATTTGCAAAACGACATAACCTTAAAGAGAAAATCCCCTAGAATGTATATATTCTAAGGGGGTTTTTTCATGCGATTTAATGCTGCATCTTTCTATTGGTTTTTATTGGAATAAGCAGTTTTGGGCTTTAAACAGAACATTTATTATTAATAGATTATTTACAATTATTTCAATAATTAGGGTAAAAGTTCTATTTCATTGAAATGTTATTGTAAAAAAACTTAACTGCGTTATTATTGCTATTGCTATCATATAAATGATAATAACAGGGGGAATTATAAGTGAGAAAATTATTATTTGGATTAACGTTTTTAAGTGTTGGTTTTTTAGCGGCATGTGGGGCTGAAGAGTCAACTACATCAACAAAAGTCGATGACAATGAAACACAGACAAATACAGAACAAACTGAAGAAGTAAAAGCAGAGGCAAGTATTGAAGTATTTCAAGAAACATACGGAGTATGGACGGATTCGATTGATTCTGTGTGGGTTCACTACAGTGCTGAAGTGAAAAACAATGGTGAAGAGGCAGCTAGTATTGGAGATATCCAAGTGAACTTTGAAGGAGCAGATGGGTCCGTACTAGGTACTGATACAATGTTATCTGCTACTCCTGGTATTATTCAACCTGGTGAAACGGCCTATATTACAACATCTACAACGTTAGATGGTTACGCTGAAACTGATTTTGCTAAAGCGTCTTTAAATCTTGATTTTGATTCGGTACAAGAAGAAGCACAGTTGCTGAAAGCAGATGCGACAAAGTTAGTAGACTTATCAGCTGATGAATATGCCTATTCGCCATATAAAGTTACGGGGACAATCATCAATGATTCGGAAGAAAAGTCAGATGATATCCGTATTGCATCTGGATTGTATGATGCTGAAGGTAAATTGCTAGGAGTCCTTGAAGGTTCACTTCAAGTTTCCCTAAACCCTGAAGGCAAAGCAGGTTTTGAATTAACATACCCTGAGCTACCGAAAGATATCGGGGGTAAAGCAACAGAGGTTAAGGTAAAAGCTTATAACTGGACTTGGTAATAGTAATTCAAGTTTCCTGTAGTTAAGAAATCAGTAAAGACGATCATAGAATATACACCCATAATGGAGGCTTTAACGTGAAAAAACTGTTACTCGGACTATTTTTGATGAGTGTGCTTGTTTTAACTGCATGTTCATCTACAGATGATACTGAAAAAGAAAATAAGGACAAAGAAAAAACTGAAGCTGTTGCTGCAGATAGTAAGACGGAGAAAGACGAATCGGTTGGTGTAGATAAAGGCCTTTTCAATGTAGAAGTTACTCTTCCTGCTAGCTTCTTTGAAGGGGAAGATATTGATACAGCCATCGCTGAAGCTAAAGCTGATGGTATTAAAGAGGCAACAAAGAATGCTGATGGATCCGTTACTTATAAAATGTCGAAAGATAAGCACAAAGAAATGATGAGCGAAATGGAAGTTGGCGTTAAAGAGTATATGGATGAACTAGTGACTGATGATTATCCATCAATACGTGAAGTAACTGCTAACAAAGAGTATTCGACATATACTTTAACTGTTGATAAAGCGCTCTATGAAGACAGCTTTGACGGCTTCGCTTCTATGGGACTAGGCATGATGGGAATGTATTACCAAGTGTTTGATGGTGTAGACGCTGAAAACGCAAAAGTTGAAATAAATGTACAAGATGAAGCGACAAGTGAAGTATTCGAAACAATAGTTTTCCCTGATGACATGGAAGAAGAGT
>JAHIWI010000204.1 GCA_018816185.1 Bacillota bacterium | reverse complement strand
TATACGTTATGCAAATGAATCGAAATGAAAAAGCGAATAGTGGTTTTATTGGAAAAGGTATTATAAGTGGTCTTCAGTCGATGTTACCAGCGGTACTAATCCTGATTTTTGCTTGGGCATTAACTTTCATCATTGGCGAATTGGCTACAGGTGAGTACTTAGCTAAAATCGTTACAGATTCACAGTTGCCTATTAGTTTACTGCCAGTATTACTATTTTTATTAGCTGGTGGTATGGCATTTGCAACAGGAACATCATGGGGGTCTTTTGGTATACTTCTACCGATTGCTGGAACTATTATGATTAATGCAGAACCGACAATGTTACTACCAGCACTAGCTGCAGTTTTAGCAGGATCTGTTTTTGGAGATCATTGTTCACCGATTTCTGATACCACGATTTTGTCATCAACTGGAGCGGGAAGTAATCATATTGATCACGTAACTACTCAATTGCCATATGCACTAATATCAGCCGGCGTCGCGTCAGCTGGTTACCTGGTATTAGGATTTACTGAATCATTATGGTTATCATTAGGGGTTGTTATTGCTATTCTAGCAATACTATTTATTGGTTTAAATATGAAGATGAATAAAGAAGATGCAAAAGTAATTGAATAGAAATTTCTTGAAAAGCAAGGGTGCTTACCCTTGCTTTTACTTTTTATTTGTGTGCATTTTTTTGAAAATTCACTTTGACAAGTTGATTCCCTATAGTATACTGATTTTAGATTAGTAAATAATCTGAAAATAAACAAGCTTCCTAATATTGCAATAGTAATTTAGGGCGCGAAATAAAAGGGGGAAAAAACATGGAACAACGTTCTCAATGGGGAACTAGAGCTGGGTTTATTTTAGCCGCAGTCGGTTCCGCGGTAGGGCTAGGAAACATTTGGCGCTTTCCGTATGTTGCTTATGAAAATGGTGGAGGAGCTTTCTTTATCCCGTACTTATTCGCTCTTTTAACTGCAGGTATTCCAATTCTTATCCTAGAATTCACCATGGGTCATAAGTATCGTGGTTCAGCTCCATTATCATTTTTCCGTTTAGGCGGTAAAAAAGCAGAATGGCTTGGATGGTGGGCGATTTTCGTTTCCTTCGTTATATCAACCTATTATGCGGTCATTATCGCATGGGCTATGAAATATACAATCTACTCATTCGACCAAGCGTGGGGCGATGACACGGCAGGATTCTTATTCGGTACAGTACTAGAATTAGGTGATGTACCTGGTCAAGCTGGCGGATTAGTTGCTGGTGTAGCGATTCCATTATTATTAGTTTGGGTAATTACATTAGGGATCTTATTCGCAGGTGTTAAAAAAGGGATCGAGCTTGCAAATAAAATCTTCATCCCAACTTTAGTTGTTATCTTCTTAATCGTTGTTATCCGTGCGGTAACATTAGATGGAGCATTACTTGGTTTAGATGCATTCTTTAAACCAAACTTTGAGCAATTAAGTAATCCAAAAGTTTGGGTTGCTGCTTATGGACATATTTTCTTCAGCTTATCGATTGCGTTTGCAATTATGATTACGTATTCTAGTTATCTTCCAAAAAAATCAGATATTACGAATAACGCTTTTATTACCGGTTTTGCAAACTCAGCGTTTGAATTGCTTGCAGGTATTGGGGTGTTCTCAGCTTTAGGCTTTATGGCTGCTTCACAAGGAGTAGCAGTAAGCGATGTTGCTTCTGCTGGAGTGGGTCTAGCATTTGTTGTATTCCCACAAATCATAAGTGAATTCCCTGGAATGAACGGCTTGTTTGGCGTATTATTCTTCCTTTCACTTACATTAGCTGGTTTGACTTCCCTAATTTCTATTTGTGAGACTTATGTAGCTGGTTTCTCTGAGAAATTTGGAATTACGCGTAACAAAGCAGTAGCATTTGGTGTAGGTTTAGCTGCTGTTATTTCATTCTTATTTGCAACAAATGGCGGTCTTTACTTCCTAGATGTAGCGGATTACTTCATCAACCAATTCGGCATTGCTGCAATCGGTTTAATCGAAGTAGTAGCAATTGCTTGGTTCTTTAAAAAGCTTCCAGAACTACAAGATCACGCAAATGCTGTTTCTGATATTCGTTTAGGTGCTTGGTGGCAGATCTGTTTGAAATTCATTACACCTTTAGTTTTAGGTTATATGATGTTTGGATTACTAAAACTAAACTTATTAAAACAACATACTAAAAATGGCGAGGTTATCGGCAACTATGAAGGATATTCTGATATCTTCATTCTAAACTTCGGTTGGATGGTTGCTGCTGGTGTCATTATTTTAGGATTTATCTTCACAGCTATGAAATGGAACAAAAATACGGATGTTGATGCATATCAACATGCAGATGGCGAATAAGGGGGACTTCAAATGTCATTAAGTGCAATCGTTATGATGATTGTCGGCGTCGTCATCATTTGGGGCGGACTTGCAGCTAGCATTGTGTATGCAGTAGGAAAGTCTAGAGCAAATCGAGTATAAATAAGTAAAGCGTCTCTAAAATTAGAGGCGCTTTTTCTTTTGCTTTCAACAACTGAGGAGGTTGTGAGAACGGGTGTTATATGGTACATTGTCAACAGTAACTGTATCGTAAAAGTCGATAAAGAATGGGGTCGATGAGCTTGACAACAAAAGAAACACATTTACGAAAACCTGCGTGGTTGAAAATCAAATTAAATACTAATGACAATTATCGTAGCTTGAAAAAGCTAATGAGAGAAAATAATTTAAATACAGTATGTGAAGAAGCACGCTGTCCAAATATTCATGAATGTTGGGGTACACGACGTACAGCTACTTTCATGATTTTAGGAGCTATTTGTACGCGAGCTTGCCGCTTTTGTGCTGTTAAAACGGGTCTTCCAAACGAATTAGATCTTGCAGAACCAGAACGTGTAGCAGATTCAGTCGTTATTATGAATTTGAAGCATGTCGTGGTGACGGCAGTTGCACGTGATGACTTAAAAGATGGGGGATCAGCAGTTTTTGCTGAAACGGTCCGTGCTATTCGTCGGAAAAACCCATTTACAACGATTGAAGTATTACCATCAGACATGGGTGGCATTGAAGAGAATTTACAAGCTCTTATGGATGCAAAACCGGATATTTTAAATCACAATATCGAAACAGTTCGTCGATTAACACCAAGAGTTCGTGCTAGAGCAAAGTATGATCGTTCTTTAGAGTTTTTACGTCGTGCAAAAGAAATGCAACCTGAGATTCCTACAAAGTCATCTTTAATGGTGGGACTAGGTGAAACACGCGAAGAAATTATTGAAGTAATGGATGATCTACGTGCCAATAATGTAGATATCATGACAATCGGTCAATATTTACAGCCTTCAAAAAAACATCTCGCTGTTCAAAAGTATTACTCGCCAATGGAGTTCGGTGAACTACGCAAGATTGCCATGTCTAAAGGTTTCTCACACTGTGAAGCAGGACCACTCGTTCGAAGCAGTTATCATGCAGATGAACAAGTAAATGCAGCAGCGAAAGAAAAACAACGTATTGGTGACGAGCTAATCGCTCTTTCAACAAACTGATGGAGTTGAGTATGATGATCACAATCGACCGATGGGAATACGAAGTACTACATGACTATCGAGAAGCGCTTCAAGAAGAAGCTATTCAAGATCGCTATAGTGAAATTTTGGATAAATATGATTATATTTTAGGCGACTGGGGATATGGTCAACTTCGCTTAAAAGGCTTTTTTGATGATAAAAATCAGAAGGCTACATATGATACAAAATTTAGTACGGTTCAAGATTATTTATATGAATACTGCAACTTTGGATGCGCCTATTTTATTATCAAAAAAGTAGGACCTGCAAAACCAAGTGAAGTTGTTCCAGAAATTGAAGAAGTCATAGTTGAAGAGAACCACGATTTGGATGCTCAAACATCCTAATCGTGGTTTTTCTTTTAGGATTTCGATTGTGGTGAGAAAAGTGAGGGAATCTGACGTTCGTTCATGATATTATGGCGCAAAGAAGTAGTGTAAGTTGGAATTAATTGTGCGCCATCCATGAATCATCAGGTGTTAGTCGATAAAACCCTTAACGCTTACAATTGATCAAGAATATTGAACTTAATGATTGATTAGTTTTCCGTCTGTTTCAAAGAATTATGTTACTATAGGATGGAAAAGACTATATAAATGGAAACAAC
>JAHIWI010000203.1 GCA_018816185.1 Bacillota bacterium | reverse complement strand
TCAGGTTTCTATCCTTGCTCCATCAGCTGAAGTCTCTAGTACGATTGATATCAACCGTGCTAAAGAAGCAATGAAACGTGCAGAAGAACGTCTAAACTTATCAAAACAAGACGACGTCGATTTCAAACGTGCGGAATTATCGTTAAAACGCGCAATGAATCGTATCAACGTTAATGAGGGTAACATCTAATCTTTAAGCAAAAAACGGGCAGAGGAATACTTCCTTTTGCCCGTTTTTTTTGATTTTTTTAACGACAATTGATTTCAGTAGTTACCTGAATAATCTAGTGAACGCTTTGGCTTGTTATTTGTAATTAAACTTCCGGTAAAACAGATTGTGAAGTTCATAATCGTCGAAAATAAAAATGGTTGGTTCGTTCGGAAAAAGGAATAAGATTTACTTAAAGTATTTCCTGAATATTTATGAATGAAAGAAGGGGTCTAATATGTTTGAAGCAATGGGACAACAAGCAGTACTTGGTATCATATCTCATGTATTTTTTATTGGTGTATCCTTTTACGCTTTACAAGCATTAATGATTGATAAATTCATCAAAAAGAATCATGTCTTCCAAGCTCAGCTTTTATATATATTTTTGAGTATTTTGATAGGGACTTCAGTCTCGAATTTCTTTTTAACGATCTCGGGTTGGTCTAACCAACTACCTTATTTATTTCAATAGAGTTCTCTTCATGTCCAGGCATATGAAGAGTGTCGTATGTAAGGACATGAAGAAAACTTGTATTACCCGGGAAATAATTTGTCGAAATAGGTTTCGTATATGTATTGGTAGGGAACAGATTATTATAATGCATGCGCGCATAGATAGATAGTTTTTAAGAATTGGGAATGTACCGACACAAACATCTTGTGACTTACGTATCATATAAGGCAGGGAAATCGACAAAAAAAATTAAAAAAATAAGGGCATCGGTCCTTGTTAAAAAAACGAATTGCCTGTAACATTGGAAATGTTTTAATTCCTAATTAATGACATCATACAAGTTGAAAATTGAGAGAATAAATAGAAAATTACTAAAGAAGTTGGAGGGTCAAACGGTGGATAAAATAGTTGTAAAAGGTGGACAAAAGTTAAAAGGTAAAGTGCGAGTAGAAGGTGCAAAAAATGCGGTGTTACCGGTTTTAGCTGCAGCATTACTTGCTTCAAAAGGGAAGAATATCATTCGTGACGTACCTAATTTAGCAGATGTATATACGATTCATGAAGTTTTAAAAAGTTTAAATGCAGATGTTCAATACTTTCCAAAGCAAAACGAAGTGGTGATTGATTCATCAGCTACAT
Organism: Bacillota bacterium; assembly: GCA_018816185.1. Classification (GTDB taxonomy): domain Bacteria; phylum Bacillota; class Bacilli; order Bacillales_A; family Planococcaceae; genus Paenisporosarcina. The sequence continues at coordinate 8,703 of JAHIWI010000203.1, read as the reverse complement.
TATCAAGTGAAGCGCAATTCGAGTATGTTCGTAAAATGCGTGCATCAATCTTAGTTATGGGTCCTTTATTAGCACGTAACGGTTTTGCACGAGTAGCACTTCCGGGTGGTTGTGCAATCGGTTCACGTCCAATTGATCAACATTTAAAAGGATTCGAAGCAATGGGTGCTGAAATCTCATTTGGACATGGTTATGTTGAAGCTAAATCTGATGGTAGATTAAAAGGTGCTAAAATTTATCTGGACTTCCCAAGTGTTGGAGCGACAGAAAACATTTTAACAGCAGCTGCACTTGCAGAAGGTGTTACAATTCTTGAAAATGCAGCAAAAGAGCCGGAAATTGTCGATTTAGCGAACTTCATTAACGAAATGGGTGGTCGCGTAATTGGCGCAGGAACTGACACAATTCGCATTGAAGGTGTGGAAGCACTAGAAGGCGCAGTTCATCACATTATTCCTGACCGTATCGAAGCTGGTACATTCATGGTAGCTGCAGCGATAACAAATGGTGACGTGATTATCGAAAATGCAGTTCCAGAACATATGGCAGCATTAATTTCTAAAATGGAAGAAATGGGTGTCAAAATTAATGAAGAAGAAGAGGGCTTACGAATTCGTTCTTCAGGAGAATTAACTTCGGTTGATATCAAAACAATGCCACACCCAGGTTTCCCAACAGACATGCAATCACAAATGATGTCGTTGATGTTAACTGCTACGGGTACTGGTATCGTAACTGAAACTGTATTTGAAAACCGCTTCATGCATGTGGAAGAATTCCGTCGCATGAACGGGAATGTAAAAATTGAAGGCCGTTCAGTGATTATGCAAGGTCCTTCAGATCTTCAAGGCGCAGAAGTTGCAGCAACGGACTTACGTGCAGCAGCAGCTCTTATTCTAGCTGGATTAGCTGCAGAAGGCGTTACTCGTGTTACTGAGCTATACCATTTAGATCGCGGTTATGTTAACTTCCATTTAAAATTACAAGCATTAGGTGCAGATATTGAACGTGTTAATACTGAATCAACAGATGAGAAAGTAATGCAAACCGTATAATTCACTTATATTCATACTATTCCTTAAACCGTCTTCTTATTCTTAAGAAGACGGTTTTTTTTGCGCTGTTAAATGGACAAGTACTAGTAATTTGCATTTGACTGAAAGATTTAGGTTGCTAATGAATATGGCGAAACCTGCGAATAATATGGCGATAGGTATTCAGAATATGTCGGTCCGATTTGATAATATGGCGCAAACTCGTATTAATTTGGCGTTCGGACATGAACTAAAGCTTCTTCCAGGAGAGAAACTAGTTTCTATGAATCGCTTATCCTATAAATGGGGAGACATCTTGGAGATGTAAATAGTATCTCTGTGATTTTTAAATATTAAAAAGATGTTGAAGTATCCCCTCAGCAGAACATATATGTGAACCATGCCCTTTTCTCATATGCTAAATAGGAGATAGTCATAATTGTCGCCAGTTGTGAATACAGTTCACATATGAGATATCTAGCCATTATTATAGCCTGCCTCTGTCTCTTTTTACTGCCACTGCAATTAATAAAGAAAAATCCCACTTCACCCGAACTACAAACAATTTCAACCAATGCGTGCCCAATTCTCATTCAAGTAGAAGGAATTGCCGAACCCCTTGCGCTAGAAGATTATATTGTAGGTGTAGTAAGTGCTGAAATGCCTTCTTCATTTCATCTAGAAGCGTTAAAAGCACAAGCGATTGCAGCAAGAACTTTTGCTTTAAAAACCACTAACTATGGGGAAAAACCTATTAAGCCAACTGTGTCTCATCAAGCGTTTATTCCAAAAGAAAAACAAGTGAATAACGAAAGGGTAATACAAGCTGTAAAAGAAACGGAATCACAAATTTTAAGCTATCAAAACCAGCTGATTACGGCTATGTTTTTTTCAACCAGTAATGGCTCAACGGAAAGTGCAGAAAATTATAGTGGGTTTGAAATCCCTTATCTAACTTCTACTGAGAGCATAGGGGATTCGATTTCTCCGAAATTTCAACAACAGCAAACATATACGTTGAGCGAATGGAACAAAGCTTTTGGTTTTGTATGGTCTGCAGAACAGCTTCAATCGATTGTCTTGGAAGAGAACGAAACTAAGCGAATTCAAACAATGAAAACCAACCAACATAAATGGACAGGTCGTGAAGTTCGTGAAATTTTAAAATTACCATCCACTGATTTTGATATTTCAATAGATGAAGAGTTAATTACGGTTACAACAAAAGGATATGGTCATGGAGTTGGTATGAGTCAATATGGTGCAAATGCTATGGCTAATGAAGGAAAAAAGGCTGAAGACATACTCTTTCACTACTATCAACATACAGAAATAAAAAATTTCCAAACTTTGCATTCAGCATGTTTAAAATAAGTTACCTCTGACAACACTAGCAATTAGAGGTGATGAACATGCGAGAGGAAAAATCTAATAATCCTTCTCTACCGAAAAAGAATAAAAAACAAGGTTGGCTTTGGCCGGCAATATACGTAGGGTTCTCATTGTTATTCGTTGGGATGATTTGGGGCTATAATGCGTATGTAAACACTGATGATGAAGTGGCTGGAGATTGGCCGAGAACTGAGGGTGTCGACGGATCAGATGAAACGGATCTAGCGGTAAATGCTCAAAATGAAACAGTTAAGTTTCCATTTGATGAAGATTTATTAGATCAAATGACCGTAATACAAGATTTCTATGATGTAACAGCGGACGAAGAAACACGTGAAAACTCATTACTCGTGTTTAATCAAACGTATGCTACAAACAGTGGACTATCCATTTCAATGGATGGACAACCCTTTGAGGTTTTAGCGGCACTGTCTGGAACGGTTGAAGAAGTGAATCTTGATCCGTTTACAGGTGATGAAGTTGTTCTTAAGCATGAAAATGGATTAATCACTAAATATCGTTCATTAAGTGGGATCCTTGTGAAAAAAGGCGATGTGGTAAAACAAGGTCAAGTAATGGCAACGACAATTGAAAATGATTGGAACCCAACTGCAGGAATCCATTTACAATTTGAAGTTCTTGAAAATGGGGAAGCTGTAAATCCTAGAGACTATTTAGCGTTCTAATCACGGAGAAATAGGCATATGGTGTAGAAATAGTTCGTACAGGAAAGAAAGGATGCGGTCGTGCACGAACAAATTCGAAACCGCTGCCTGCGACTCGGTGAAATGGTGTTAGAAACAGGATTAACTGTTCGGGCAGTTGCAAAAAGTACCGGCTATTCCAAAAGTACGGTGCACAAAGATTTAACCGAACGACTTCGACTGGTCAATGAAAGTCTTGCAAATGAAGTAAGTGAAATTCTCGCCTACCATAAGTCAATCCGACATATAAGAGGTGGAGAAGCAACAAAACAAATGTGGAAGCAAAAAGAAGAAACCGCAACAGAAATGCCATGACGGAATATACGTCATGGCATTTTTATGTGGAAAGTATGAATGTATGATTTGTTGGAATCATTAGAATTCTATATATCTATTCATATAGGAGGAAATGATTTAAGGAGTAGAAACCTTATGCTACCGGTTTTGCAGTTCATTTAGGGTGTAAGAAATCTAATAATACTGGGAAAAAGGATGTATTTAATTGAGTATTATGATAAAATATTCAGTTAGTAGCGTAAAAAAGAGATTATACATATAAAGGGAAATTGGGAAGGAGAAACATGGTTCATGTTTGCTAAAGATATTGGGATTGACCTAGGAACGGCAAATGTACTTATCTATGTAAAAGGAAAAGGGATTGTCTTAAACGAACCCTCTGTAGTAGCGATTGATAAGAAAACGAAACGTGTATTAGCAGTAGGAAATGAAGCAAAACAAATGGTCGGTCGTACACCGGGGAATATTGTTGCTATTCGTCCATTAAAAGACGGAGTAATTGCTGATTTTGATATTACGGAAGCAATGCTTAAATATTTTATTAATAAATTAAATGTTCGAGGTTTCCTTTCAAAGCCACGTATTTTGATTTGTTGTCCAACGAACATTACAAGTGTTGAACAAAAAGCCATTCGTGAAGCCGCTGAAAAATCTGGTGGTAAAAAAGTATACTTAGAAGAAGAGCCAAAGGTAGCAGCGATTGGTGCTGGGATGGATATTTTCCAACCTACGGGTAATATGGTTGTTGATATTGGTGGGGGAACAACGGATATTGCTGTTCTTTCAATGGGGGACATCGTAACATCTGAATCGATTAAAGTTGCTGGCGATGTTTTTGATAATGATATTTTACAATATATTAAAAAAGAATATAAACTCTTGATTGGTGAACGTACCTCTGAAGATATTAAGATAAAAGTCGGAACTGTGTTTGCAGGAAGTCGTCATGAAGAATTAGATATTCGTGGACGTGATATGATTACGGGGCTTCCACGTACAATTACCATTCGTTCTGAAGAGATTGAAAAGGCATTGAAAGAATCCATTTCAATGATCGTTCAAGCGGCGAAAAATGTGTTAGAAAAAACGCCTCCTGAATTATCAGCAGACATCATCGACCGCGGTGTTATTTTGACTGGCGGTGGAGCATTGATGCACGGAATCGATTTACTTCTTGCTGAAGAACTGAAAGTGCCAATCTTCCTATCAGAACATCCTATGGACTGTGTTGCGATTGGAACCGGGATTATGTTAGACAATATCGGAAAAGCTTCAAGCCGACTATGACCAACTGCCCTTGTGTGGCATAAGAATTTATTTGTATAATTAACATAACTAACTCGAAAGTGGTGACGATTTTGTTCCGAGGATTTTATACTGTGGCGTCTGGCATGATTGCTCAACAACGCCGAACTGAACTATTAACAAACAATATGGCAAATGCCAATACGCCTGGTTATAAAGCGGACCAATCTGTCATCCGTTCGTTTCCGGATATGTTAATGTCTCGATTAGGAAATACGCAAATTCCAACCGACGATCCACTTCAATTAAAAACGATGAATCGTGTGGGAGCCATTAACGCAGGTGTTTACATGCAAGAAACTCTTCCTTTATTTACCCAAGGTCAGATAAATGAAACTGAGTTAACAACAGATGTTGCACTAATCGATGGAAATGTGCCAACGAATCCCGCTACAGGGAAACCCGGAGCATTTTTATTTCGCATAGAAAACCAAGGACAAGGTGAATCGTATACTCGAAATGGGAATTTCACATTAGATGGTCAAGGATTTTTAGTAAATCCTCAAGGACTGTATGTTCTTTCCGATGATGGTACACGTATTCAACTTCAAAATGATGATTTTTCGGTTGAAGCGGATGGACGTATTTTAGTAGATGACGCAGAAGTTAATAGAATTGGCATTTCATTTGCAGAAAATCCTCAAGCATTACTAAAAGAGGATAATGGATTATTTAGAACAGCAGATGAAACTAATTTACCTTCTGCTTATACAACACCAGAAGCAACCTTCTCTATGCAACAAGGATTTTTGGAAGGATCCAATGTGGATTCTGCACGCACAATGACGGATATGCTAACTGCTTATCGTGCATTTGAAGCAAACCAAAAAGTTCTTCAAGCGTATGATCGCAGTATGGAAAAAGCAGTGAACGAAATTGGACGCGTTTAAAACCTATAGAAAAGGAGGCAACGAATGATGCTTCGAACGATGATTACTTCTACTAATACAATGTCTCAATTGCAACAGCAGTTAGATACAATCGGGAATAACTTATCCAACTCAGCAACTACTGGTTACAAAGCGCGCGATGTGAAATTCCATGAATTATTGTATCAGCAATTCAATAATGACAAATTGGATCGTGCTCCTCGTCAATCACCTACAGGTATTCGATATGGCGTAGGTGCTGTACTTGGACAAGCTGAAATGAATTGGAAGCAAGGAACACTTCAACCAACAGGCCGTGAATTAGACTTTGCTTTTTCAGAACCAAAACAATATTTTAATATTTTAATGCCTGACGAAGCGAATGGTACAAAAACAGTCTATACAAGACAAGGTGCTTTCTATATGTCACCGATGGAAAACGGGCAACTCATGCTGGTTAATGGCGAAGGTTATCCAGTTGCTGACTCAGAAGGTGCACCAATTGTATTAGATGAAAATGCATCGAAATTTACAATTTCTGATGGTGGTAATTTAACGGTTAGTTATCCAAACGGTACAACAACGCAAACGCAGTTGGCTGTATCCGTATTACAAAAACCTCAATTCATGGAAAACTTATCGGCTGCTTATCTTGGCTTGCCTACAAATTTAGATGAGTTGGGTGTTACCGAGCAAGATATCTTAACAAATTTACAAGGGGCAGATCGTGCTGAAATAGCGATGCAAAATGGAACGCTTGAAGCATCGAATGTCAACATGTCCAAAGAGTTTACAGAATTAATAAGTACGCAACGCTCTTACCAATTTAATGCTCGTGCAGTGACCATGGCAGATCAAATGCTTGGACTCATAAACGGGATTCGATAAGGAGAACTAACGAATGACGGATGAAGTAAAGGACGAACAAAAGGTTCAGCATACATCAAACGCGTCTAAGCGAAAACAGCATCAAGCTGCCAAAGCGGAGTCGGGCGAGATCAACAAAACATGGTGGGTTCAAATTCGTCTCTTTCCGATTTGGCTACGCATTCTTCTCGTATTGGCTCTGCTTTCTGGTGCTATTGCAGCCGGCTTGATGATTGGCTACGGCTATATTGGTGACGGTGAACCAAAAAACGCCCTTAAATGGGAAACATGGCAACACATTTTAGATATCATGAAAGGCAAGTAAAAATAACTTGCACATACTGGATGAAATAAAAATCGTGGGGGAATAACAATGTTATCAGCTGAACAAATCCAAGCGATTTTACCACATCGCTATCCCTTTTTACTTGTTGATCGCATCATCGAAATCGAGGATGGGAAACGTGCTGTTGGAATAAAGAATGTATCGATAAATGAAAATTACTTTAATGGTCATTTCCCGGGATACCCAGTAATGCCTGGTGTATTAATCGTTGAAGCTCTTGCCCAAGTAGGTGGAGTTGCTTTATTAAATAAAGAAGAAAACAAAGGCAGATTAGCATTTTTAACAGGAATTGATAATTGCCGCTTTAAACGCCAAGTTGTTCCAGGTGACCAACTTCGATTAGAAGTTGAATTTGTAAAGCTTCGTGGAGCAATGGGTAAAGGACATGCCATCGCTACAGTAGATGGTGAAATCGCTTGCGAAACTGATATTTTATTCGCACTAGGACCTGTTGTCCAATCAGAAAAATAAAAATACATATAATTATGAGTTGTTTAATGCTGACTGTCTGCGGGAATACTAACAACAGACGGTGTAGCCTTTCATCGTAGGAGGTTAACGCTTCATGTATAAAGAATTATCAGCTGGAGTAAAGAGTAGTATCACTCGTTCCATCACATCGGTTTTTGAAAATTATATGGCATCCATCGCATGGGATGAAAATCGATTCCAAATGGAAGATTTCATTCATGCATGGCGTACGTATATTAATGAGTCTGCAACATGGACAGATAAAGTATCAGATGAAGTCAAACAAAGTCCTGCATTTCACGAGGAAGTTGCTAAGAAAATGAATCAAGTCATCGACAAAATCTTGAATGAGCCACCGTCTGAGCAACAAATTGCAAACATCGAAATGATGCAAGAAGAAATGAACACTCACTATGATTATGCGTGTAAAGCAGAAGCGGCATACGTCGAATCACTTTTAAAAGAAAAACAAAACGCATAATCGGATAGTTCCTTCCTTTCCCGGGCAACCTACCATGAATCACACACTGTGTGGTGAATGAACCGGAGAAAGGAGGGAATTTTTTTATGTGGAAAAAAGCATCGATCCTTTTCGGAATGAGTGCACTCATGCTTGTAGGTTGTAATAACGACGACTTACCCGAAACAAATGAAACCCCAATGGAAGACATGACAGAAGAACGAGAAATGGTCCCTGAAGATAATAATGGAACCGACGTAAATCCAGAAAATAACGACACAAATCTTGATGAAGACAAAGACATGATGCAAGATCAAAACACAGAAGAAGAGGAAATTCTTGAAGATGACTTAGATACTCGCGATGCGGACAATAAAGATGAGTAATGAATGGTGAATTTAGGATGCCACTGAATAAGTTTCAGTGGCATTTTTTGCAGTGTTTGATGTTTGTGACTGGCTCAGTTAGAAATTTCAGGTTCTTGGTTAGAAATTTTGGGATCTCAGTTAGAATAATGACCATCTCGGTCAGAAAAATAGCCATCTCGGTTGTAATTGTGATCTTAAAGAAGATTTGGCTTTTAGCAAAGGATGCTCAGCACAGCGTGCATTTCTATTTAAGCAGTTAATGACATCAGTTGGCGAGCAAAAGAGCTGTATGGACCTGTCAGCTAGCGCTGGGCAAGTGTTATAAGTGTTGAGTACTGCGTCAGTTAGAACTTTTGGATAAATGCTTAGAAAATTCGGGAACTCAGTTAGAAAAATAGCCATCTCAGTTGTAATTGTTCAGAGTAAATCCGAGTACATAGCTTTTTTTAAAAAAAACGACTGCTAAGCATAGCCGGCAGTCCATATCAAGATTTTGAATGGCCCCACTCGCTACAGCTCCTCGGGTATTTTTGTTAGTGAGCAGTAGCACAGTTAGAATTTTAGCGATCTTGGTTAGAAGTTTGGGAATC
>JAHIWI010000202.1 GCA_018816185.1 Bacillota bacterium | reverse complement strand
TTGATATTGGTTTTGTGATTTACTTATCTATTAGTTCAATCTTAGTTCCTGACCCAGATGCAGGTAGTGATGTATCTATAGCTTCATACCAAACTTTAACCTGGTCTCCTAGTTTTACATTTATGATTTCTTCATTGAAGGTAAAGTATGCGGACTGGTATGCCTTGGCGATAATTTCTTCTTCTGTCATTTCTTTGATATTACCTTTAAATCCACTAACAACTAGGACAACTCTGCCATCGACTTTTGCCACAAAACCTTCCATGGTATTGTGTTCTTTTTCAGGCTCTGGATTCGTACATGCCGTGAGGAATATCGTAGCGCTGACAAATAATATCAAAGCAAATAATAATCTTTTTTTGATCACTTCCTTTTCCTCCTCTATTAACCTATTTGTTTCATTCGACATTTCCATTCGTACATTTTGAATTTTCTGGTAAAATAATAACATACTAAATTGTGTAGAGGAATGAGACGAGTGAATAAAGAATATTTTATCGGAATTGTACCACCAAAAGAATATTTAAAACGAATTGAGCTTTTTCAAACGAAATGGATGAACCATTTAGGCGTCGAACCACACATCACGTTAAAAGCACAAGGAGGGTTAACTCCAGATAAAAAGTGGATTGATGCAGTAGAAAAGGTCTGTAATCATTTCAAACCATTTCAAATGTCTTTAGGTAAACCGATGTATTTTGAAGATAATATTCTTTATTTAAGTGGCTCATCAAGTGAATTGCTTCAATTACATCAAAAGATTGTCCAAGAAATTTCACCAACTAATGACTTAATCAAAAAGTACTTTGAACTTGATGACTTTGTCCCTCACTTAACATTAGGAAAAGAACAACACGGTCTTTCAAAAGAACAACTAAAAGAAATGGAACAGTTGGCAGTAAAAGAGTTAACCCCTTATCCAAGTTTTGAAGTGGATTTTATTCGAATCTACGAACTAAACATTGAAAAAAATCGATATGAAACTTATTTAGATATTTTTTTAGGTAAATAAAGTTGAATGACTTGTTCATGTAAGGGATATGGATTATTAGGAGTGTGTTGTGAATGGAAAAGGTGCAGCAGGTAATTAAACAATTTGATTTGGATGTGCTATCAATCGAGGATGTTCCAGAATCTTTTAGTTCTTCAGTTTATAAAATTAAGTTAAAGGATCATCAGACGGTCTTTATAAAAATTCCTTATAGCAAGGTGAAACTGCAGCGAGAGTATGACGTATTGAAACGATTACAACATGAATTACCTGTCCCGCAAGTTTTGAATTATTGGGAAGGAAATGAAGATATAACAGGAGCATTCTTGTTATCTGGAATTAATGGGTTGCCAATTTCAGGAGAGGTCGATGTTGATTTAGCCTACGATATTGGCGTCATTCATGCAAAGCTTCATTCCATTGAGCCCAATGAAGAGGATTTAAACAGTTCTGTTTCCAATGAATATGAACAATGGACAGAATTTATTAAAAATCAATTTTATTCATTTGCAGAAGATGTAAAGGAAGTAATTGATTCGCGTTTATATGAGCAGTCTTTACACTATTTCGAACAACATCAGAAATTACTACCTTCACCTGACGGACCGAGATTTGTACATATGGATTTTAGACCAGGAAACATTTTAGTTAATGGAAATAAAGTGGTGGGCATCATTGATTTTGAAAGTGTTCGAATTGGTTCGACCGAAATTGATTTCACAAAAATCAATCGTGATATTTTTGTGAAATACCCTGGAACAATGGAGGCCTTTCAACGGGGGTACGATTCAATTCGTCCAATCATTGATTTACAAACAGTTTTACCATTTTATCGTTTCATAGATGCCTTTAATTCAATCGGTTGGTGTAAAAGAAGAGGAATGGAAAAGAATCAATCTTTTTTGGAAGAGAATCTAGCGTACCTAAAAGATTTTTTAAGATGACGGATTGTCGTAATAGCACGGCGGTATAGAGAAATGTTCGTTGTCATGGGGTGGGGATCAATGAAGAATAAAGATATCGCAATACTTTCAGTATATTTCTTATGTACAGTAGTAGCTGTCTTCTATTTATATAGAGAAGCAGTTTCTTTTGAAAAAATAAATTCGACTGTTGAATTTGTAAGCTTTCCTATAACGTTGCACTTCTTTCTCCTGATGACTATCTTCTCTTTGCATATAAGGGACAATTTGAAAAATGCGAGTAAAGTGACCATGGTATTCTTTATACTTCTAGGTGGCACACTTTTGGTATTTGAGGTCGTGAAGCCAGACATTACTTATATCGAGGCTAAAGAAAAGATTGAAGAAAAATATAATGCTCCTATAGTTACGGAATGCCCAAAAATCATTCTGACACTGAATGAAAAACAAATCTATCGATTCTATACTCAAGACGATAAAACATTTTCATTTGATCCATATAAAAATGAGATTGAACAGTTAACAGGCATTGGTTTTGGGGGAACTGGGATGTGTGAATAAAAGAGTCCGACGGAAAAGAAAAGTTCATAAAAAATTTTAAGCACCTTTTAGTTTCGTTGAAGTGGAAGTAATTGAAAAGAGCTTGTTCATTGAATGAACAAGCTCTAATGATTTTTTCATATCTAATTGTCTAATCTTATTTAGAAGAAAGTTCGCTTTCGGTAACCCATTTATGATTAGTTACTTTTTCTCCACCATCAGTAGGGGTGTAGTCAACCATGTAAACCTTTGTTTTTTCTGCTGATTCGATTTCGGCTGTAGCACCATCCATACCTTCCATATGATCTGCCTCTAAGACAACTTCAGTTCCTGGCTCAAGCGTTTCTTCGCCAACATCTTTAAGTTCCTCATGAATCACCCATTTATGACCAGTTACTTTTTCTCCACCAGTCTTTGGAGTATATCCAACAGTATAGGCTATGGTATCAAAAGCACCAACGATCGTTGCTTCGGCACCTTTCATTCCTGGCATATGGTCGGTTTCAAGCATAGCTTGGCTACCAACTTCAAATGTTGGGTTTTCTGCGTCTTTCAATCCTTCTGGCACTTCACCAGAAGAAGAATGATCCATTTCCATATTTTCGTGATCTGTATCTTCCATGTTGTCATGATCTGTTTGTGAATCTGAACATGCTCCTAAAAGTAGGGCAATAGCAGGTGCAAGTAGTAAATGTTTTGGTAGTTTTTTCATTAATAAAACACTCCTTTTTATACCCCGAGTATACCCGGGATTTATATAGCTACACATATTAACAATTTTATTGTAGTTGAAAATCTACGAATATACATCAAAGTTTGGAAACCATTATTTTTTTGAACTTAAGAAAGGTATACTGAAAGAGGATTTGTAACATAAACGATTCGAAATGCAGTAATGGAGGAAATGGAATGACAAATGCTTTACCAAATTGCCCAAAATGTAATTCAGAATATACGTATGAAGATGGAAGTCATTTAGTTTGTCCAGAATGCGCACATGAGTGGACATTAGCGGGAGACACTGAAAATAGTGAAGAAACAAAAATCGTTAAAGATGCAAACGGAAATGTTTTAACTGATGGAGATTCAGTTACAGTCATCAAAGATTTAAAAGTAAAAGGAAGTTCATCTGTTTTGAAAATAGGAACTAAAGTGAAAAGCATCCGTTTAGTAGATGGAGATCATGATATCGATTGCAAGATTGATGGATTTGGTCCAATGAAATTGAAATCGGAGTTTGTAAAAAAAGGTTAATAATCACCACTTAAACATCGAAAGCCGTGAACGACGAGTTCACAGCTTTCTTTTTGTCTTCTGGAGTATTGTTCAAAGATTAAGGCAGTAATTATTCTGACCGGACTAAGTTACTGTTCCCCTTAGAAAACTTTACCAATCCTACAAGTAAAAACACCATGCTAATAATCCATAAACCACCAGCTATTCCGAAAAACAGTGTAGTTTCTTCTGAAGCCATTGGGTGATTTATATTAAACTTTATTGCAGCTAGAGCAGGAATCATTGCCAAGCTTAGGAATACGAGGTGGCCAAGAACGAATCCATATGCCATTCGATATGGTTTTCTGTTTTTGGATATGAATAAAAGAATAACAATCATTATAGATATTGCCAAAATGATAGAGATACTTGTTTCTAATAATCCCATGGTTCCTTCTTCCATTGTCATCGAGTTTCACTTCCTCATTCAAAAGATAATTTATATACCAATTCTCCATGTGTTATTTGGCCGGTATCATGGAATCCAACTTGTTCATATAGTGCTTTAGCGATTTCGTTTTCTGGTTCAAAACATATGAGGACATCTTTACAATCCTCAATCTTCTTTAACTCATCAAGAATAAGGGCCATACTTTGCTTCCCGAAGCCTTTACCTTGCTGCGTATAGTCAATCATTAGTCGGCAAATTTCATAGCCTCCCAGTTCTTCCGCATACCCATACATAGCAAAGCCAATCAATTGGTCGTCATGATAAATCGCGCGTGTTGTCCATGTTCCTTCGATACTTGCTTGCGCTAACGATACTGTATTCGAAGCAATAAACCTTTCAAATTGTCATTGACTTCATCCTCTGCGCTTCGTAACCGAATGACATCTCTCCAATTATCCTTCGTAACCTCAACTAAATGTAACAAATTAAGTTCCTCTCAATCTATCATGTACTATATATTTAGCATACAATTTTTGTTAATCAATAGAAATAGAAAATCTATTAAGCTATTGAAACAAGGCAATAATTACCACGATTTCTGCCGAAGTTCCCATGCTATACTCGGGAAAAGTATTTATTAATACTGAGAATTTTGAAAATAGGATTAGGAAAGGAGAAGAATTAATAAATATTCTTTTTGCCCAAATCTATGATGAATGTTAGAGGAGATTAATCAACATGAAAAAACGCATCGGAATTTCTTTACTTTCTTTAGCTTTGACCTTTTCAATTTCAACTAGTGCATCAGCTGGATATCAAATTCAAAAGGGAGACACATTAGGAAACATCGCTTGGAAATACAAAATGAATTTTCAAGATCTACGTTCTTTAAACCCACAGATTACGAATATTAATCAATTAAACATTGGGCAATCCGTAGTTGTAAGGACACCTAATAAGGCGAACGACATTATTGATTATGCCAGAGCACTTGAAACACAAACAAAGTATGTATATGGAGCGGATTCTACACTTGCACCTTATCAAGCTGATTGTAGTAGCTGGACAAAACATATTTACGCTAAATTTGGGATTCAACTGCCTCGAACAAGTGGAGAACAAGCACATACAGGTACACCAATTAAGTTTAAAGATATGCAAAAAGGTGATCTCATGTTTTTTGCAAACAATGGGAAAACCATCTCACATGTAGGAATCTATATGGGGAATGGGCTGTGGATTAGCAACCTAAATTCCGCGAAAAGCGTAGAGATTTTTACGATTTGGGGACCATGGACACAACAGAAATTCATGTGGGCACAGCGAGTCATTTAATACATAAGTGTTAAAGTGAATTTAAAACATAAAACGAACGCTCAACTTAGTAGACTTCTACTAGCTGAGCGTTTTTCTGTTTCATTTACAAAAAAAGTTGAAAATCATTTAGTAAATTAAGTGTATACTAGAAAAAAGTAGAAATATTCAATTTTTAGTCGCAGATCAAAATACATAGTGAATGAGGATAAAAATGAAACTTACAATGAAGCGGGACCGTCTATTACAAGCATTAAATGATGTCATGAAAGGAATTAGCTCAAAAACGACGATTCCTATTTTGACAGGAATAAAATTAGATCTTAACAGCTCGGGTCTAACAGTAACGGGCAGTAATTCAGATATGGCCATTCAAACGTTCATTGAGGCTGTAGATAATGAAAATCCAGTTATCGATATACATACAGAAGGATCGATTGTTTTGCCAGCACGAATTTTTAATGAAATCATGAGGAAGTTGCCAGAAGACGAAGTGGATTTAACAGTAAATGACCACTATCAAACGCATATTCAGTCGGGTAAATCAGAATTTCACGTGTTGGGACTTGATGCGACAGAGTATCCATTGCTCCCTGAGCTTAAAGATGAGTATCGGTTTGATTTGCCGGCGAATGTTTTGAAATCCATTATTCGAGAAACTGTATTTGCCGTTTCCACATCAGAAAGTCGTCCAGTTTTGACGGGTGTACATTGGCAAATTAAAAGTGATGAATTAACCTGTGTGGCAACGGATAGCCATCGGTTAGCTAAGAGAATCATTAAACTGGATCATGAAGTCGAAGAATCATTTAGTGCCGTCATTCCTGGAAAAAGTTTAAATGAATTAAGTAAATTAATTGGAGATTCTACTGAACTGATTCAAATTGCCATTACACCACAACAAGTTCTATTTAAAACAAAAACTGTATTTTTCTATTCTCGCTTAATAGAAGGGAATTTTCCTGATACCTCACGTCTCATTCCAAGTGAATATGAAACAACTGTCACGATGAATGGAAAATCTTTATTTCAGGCAATAGATCGAGCTTCTTTATTGGCAAGAGAAGAACGGAATAATATTGTTCAGGTAAAATCAAATGAAGAAAATATGGTAGAAGTATCTTCAAACTCACCGGAAGTTGGAAAGGTGAAAGAGGAAATTCAAACCACATCCCTTATTGGAGAACAGTTAAAGATTTCGTTTAGTGCTAAGTATATGATGGATGCACTCAAATCATTGGAAGGTAAAGAAGTGACGATTGAATTTACAGGTCCCATGAGACCGTTTATTTTAAAGCCAGTAAACGACGAAGCAATTCTACAATTAATCGTTCCTGTTCGTACCTATTGATTTTGAAAAAGGAGGAAGTTAAATGACTCAACTTGCATTCATGTCATTTTTAGGATTATTTTTTTATGTGGCCGTCATCGGGTTTGTTGTATGGGTGGCTATAAAAATCATTAAGTCTCAACAAGAGAGAAATCGAATTTTAAAAGAAATTTCCGTAAAACTTGGCAGAAAAGATTTTAATGGATTATAAGATGGAGGTATGACATTGACGCAAAGTGATATACCTCAAAATCTTGGTAAACCTGCTAACAGAGCGCTTGAAGGAGCCGGTTATTTACGACTGGAGCAAGTGGCTGAAGTTAGTGAAAAGGAATTAATGAAGCTGCATGGGATGGGTCCGAAAGCGATTGAACGACTAAGAGAAGCCCTTTTTGAAAAGGGTTTGTCTTTTTCGAACGAGTAAAAAAAGAGGGTGTTGTAAAGATGGAAAAATTATTAGATATGTCCAAAAATCTCTTCTTAGATGCATTTGCTTCTATTCGTGGATTTATCTATGGATTTTTAGTCATTTCTTTAGCAATTGGAATTATCGGGGTCGTTTTTTATGGCGCAGCATTCATTTACAGCAAGTTTTAAAATTATTGACCGATGTTCCCGGAAACATTTTCTTGGCTACCCATCGTATAATTTTGACTTTCACCTGGTCTTGTAGCCGATGACGTCGAAATATGAGGATGATTATTTATTCTCTTTCTACGCCATTCAATAAACCCCCCAATTCCAAATAGGAAAAACACAATTGAACCAACAATAATCCACATCAACCTAATTCCTCCTCTTATTAAATATCAGAATATTTAGCTAATTTTATTTTAACATTAAATTGGAAGATTAGGAATAAAAGGAGACGAAATGAAGCTATTACTTATTAGACACGGAGAATCAGAAGCCGATTTGTTAGGTGTACATGAAGGAAGAGCTGATTTTCCTTTAACTTCTTTTGGCGAGAGACAAGCGGAATTGATGGCAACGTATGTAGCAGAAACGTATTCCCCGCAATTGATACTGACAAGTCCTTTGAAGAGAGCTAGGAAGACAGCTGCTATCCTGAACGAAAAAATAGGCTGTGAACTAGTTGAAGAACCACTATTGAAGGAATTCAATAATGGGGTATTAGCTGGACTATCGAGAGAAGAAGCTGCCGTTAGATATCCCTTGCCTGAAGGAGGGAGACCCATTCATGTACCCATTCAAGATGGGGAATCGGAATTAGACATTCGATTTAGAGCAGAAAATGTTTTAAGTAAAATTCTCGTTGAATACCAAGAGTATGATGTAGTTGTCCTTGTTTCTCACGGGGGGCTCCTTTCACATCTACTCAACAGCTTTCTTCGTCAACCGATTAATACCGAATTTATTTACCCAACCGGTGATACGGGGATTCATTTAATTGAAACAAAGAATGAAAAACGAATTGTTTGGTTTTTAAATAAACAAGAACATTTAATGGGGTTAAATGTACCTGAAAAAAGAATGATTTAATTAGAGGTAAACATGGAACTAGAATTAAAGAAGCATTTAGAAGAGAGCTTAAACGATCTTATATCAAATGTAATTGAATTAAATGGCGGTCTACAAAATAGAGTATTTTCCTTTACCTATGACAACGTCAAACTAGTAGCTAGAGTAACTTTGGCAAAAAAGAGAACACAAGAACAATTGCATGCAGAACTAGCATTTATGGAAACAATCAATCTGAATGGAATCAAAACGATTTCACCTTATCAATTCCATGATCAATCAATCACATCATTTAAATGTAATGGATTGAATTATTGGGTGGTTTTATTTGAGTTTTTCAATGGAAAACACATTGATGTACAAAATCGTTCTGAATGGAATGCTAACTTCTTTCGAGATTGGGGAAGAACTATTGCTAACATACATAGCATTGTAAGTGAAACAAGCCAGGAATTCACACGACCTTGCTTCATTCAAGATAAAGGAATCAATCCTATTCCTTCACTAGTGGATAAGGTCGATCCAGAACTAGCGATTGTTTACGAGAACATAAAAATGGAATTGGAAACTTTTTCGAAAACGAAAGATAATTTTGGACTTATTCATAACGATTTACATCAAGGCAACTTTTTTGTGGTAGAAAATGAGCTTATTTTATTTGATTTTGATGATTGTACATATAACTGGTATGCACAAGATGTAGCGGTTAGTTTATATCATGCATTATGGACCGGTGAGTCATTCCATCCAGATTGGACAGAATTTCATGAAGTTTTCATTACTAATTTTTTTCATGGATATAGGTCATATCGATCTATAACCGATGACGACATGAAATTAGTATCTATTTTTCTTCGAATGCGAGAATTGTTTTTATTCCTATTATTTAAAAGTACTTGGGATTTGGATTCCTTAGAAGAATGGCAAGAAACAAAATTAATAAAGTTGGAAGAATCGATAAAACAGGGAACTGTACCATATCAAGAAGTTTTAAAAAAACATGGGAAATATAATTCTTGAAGCCAAAACCAAATCATCATAATTACACTTCTTCTCCCATATAACCTAAATAGACAGATAGGTTAAGGATGATGAGATGTCTTCTATTTGGGTGAGCGGAACTTTGTTGACAATGGTTGGTTTTGGGCTCGGGGGATTCATCGCGTGGTTTACGAAAGGGCTCGAAAACCGTACAGATGTCATCTACTGTATTTGTGGAGGGTTAATTCTCGGTTTACTTAGTTTTGAAGTGGTTCCTGAAGCAATCGAGATGGGCAACTGGTGGACAGTTGTGCTTGGCGTTTTTCTTGGACTTTTTATGTTTGTTATTTTACACCGGGTGGCAGCATTCATAATAAGTCGAAGGAAGAAAGGGAAGAATAGTTTTGCTTTCTTTACCGGATTGATGCTGTTGTTTGGAATCGCCATACATAATTTTCCGATTGGGATAAGTTTGGGTGTAGCGTCTGATCCTGATATTACACGTGCCATTCTTCAAACCGTATTGCTTCACAATGTTCCAGAGGGGATTATTGTCTTCACTCCGTTATTTATGGCAGGTATTCGAAAAAGAACTTGTATTCTTCTTACTTTCCTCGTATCGTTACCGGTTGGAGCGGGAGCATTTGTAGGACATACGCTAGGGATAGATAACCCTTTAATGTGGTCCTTGTTAATGAGTCTGTCAATTGGAATGATTTATATGGTCACCATTAAAGAGATATTAGTTGAAGCTGTTAGAATCATACCTTCCTTTCAAATGTTCATTTTAGCACTTCTAGGATTTGGGTTCATCGGCATTTATTTTTCTTTTATTTAATAGCAAATAAAAAGCAGCTGAAAAAAATCAGCTGCTTTTTTGATGTGACATGATTTTATCTGCCATTTAGCCAGAAATAAAAAATGGCTAAATACGCTTTGCGTTCATCTTCCAAGATGTGACTACCTAGCTTTATATGAATGTTGATTGGAAGTGCCTGAAATGCTGGGTGCAATGTATAAGGGAACATGCCATAACGGTAAGAAGCCGTTATGCGATTATCATTATCACGGATATCAATGTCACCTGAGATGTTTTTCGCTTTAATGATGCGCCATGTGTCTTGGTGTAGAAGAAATAGAACACCATTATTTTTCAATGGACTTTTTAACAAAGGTTGTTTATAAAATGCAATAACCTCATCTTTTTCATTCAAAATCGTGATTCGGAATTGCTTCCATTCATTTTTCATGATAAAAGAAAAGACTCGCGATCGGTCTAGAGTCATCACATCATAGGTGATCGGAATCACCCATCCTGATGAAATGATGGAGAAGAAGGTCAAGTAACGAGATAATGGCTTTCGAGTGGTCGGTTCAATGACATATTGTTGCTGACCTTCATGGGATACTAAATACATTCTCGAATAAAATGAAGAATCCGGTTGAAAGTTAAACTCATTAATTGAGAAGTCTTTACTAGAAAAATTGGTTGAGTCCTCCGGAAGTTGTTCACTCACCTTTTTAAAATATATAGAACTTCCTAAAGAAAACGCTGCGCTCAAACCAACACCCACTAATGGCTCTATATCAATTAAGTTGATATACGTTAAATATGCAATGAAAGGCAACATGCAAATGGCTAAAATGCCTATTCTGAAAGCATATGTTGAATATCGTTCATAAAGATTTTTCATAATAAGCACCTCTCATTCTATTTACGAGGATGAAACAAGTTCGGTTTCATACTTTAGTCGACTAACCGTGAACATTAAGTAAGACGCCACGATTAACATAAAAACAGATCCCAATATCACCACTTCTTTTACAGAAAACCATTCTGCAAATATCCCCATAACCAACACAACAAGAAGTTGAATGGAGTGAGAAACCATGCCGTACAAACTCGATATTCTACCCATCATATCAACTGGAATATGCTCTTGTATGAACGTAATGAATCCGGTATTGGCAAGTGAAAGAAAAAAGCAAAGTACAAAGCATCCGATACTTGCCACTAAATAAGTTGTTGAAAGACTGTAGATAAGGTAACCGAAAGAAACGAAGAGAGTTCCAACACTCATCAGTTGTTTAGCTGATAGAACTCGGACAAGCCCATTTGTTAATGCTGCCCCCATAAGGAATCCGATTCCTGCAACACTTACCAAGGAACCGTATGCAGCATTCGATAAGTGAAGCACCTCTTTTGCGAAAGCTACTTCCATGGAGTCGAGTGCTGCAGTTAAGAGCATCACACCTTGAAAGCCCATATAAACGACTACGAAGGGCAAGGCAATTTTACTGAAGTTCCAAACTAATCCCCAATCGGTACGGATATCCCGAAAGTTTA
>JAHIWI010000201.1 GCA_018816185.1 Bacillota bacterium | reverse complement strand
TTCGCGCTCACCTGGGTCAATCGAACGAGCTCCGATAATGACAACATTTTCAGGTTTGATTTTTGGAGCAAAACCACGGATGTTTACTAATTGCTCATGACCTAAACCAATGCTAACTGCAAGAGGCATGCCATGAATATTACCTGAAGGTGAAGTATCACCAGTGTTTAAATCTGCATGCGCATCATACCAAATGACCCCAAGATTTTCATAGCGGTCACCTAGTCCAGCTAAAGTTCCAATCGCAATACTGTGATCGCCACCTAAAACAAGTGGGAATTGACCATTTTCCATGACTTCATGTACTTTATTTGCAAGTGATGTACTAGCGTCTGTCACTTCTTTTAAATTACGAAGGTTCGTATCCGTTGGTGCCGTTTTTTCTGCAGCAGCAATTCGAATATCACCCTCGTCTGTCACCTTATGACCAATTTCTTCTAAGCGTTCTACAACTCCTGCATAACGGATTGCGCTAGGACCCATATCCACCCCGCGACGATTTTGTCCTAAATCCATAGGTACACCGATTAAAGATATATTTAAATTATTCATCATTTTATACCTCCTCATTTACTTAACTCTATTGTAAATGGCTGAAGGCACTTGGCTCAACCCAACATGATTACGCATAATTATTCATCTTGTTTATTAGTTGCTCTTTTATCTTTGGCCACTCTTCATGAATGATTGAATAGACCACGGCATTTCTAGGAAAACCAGTTGAACGAATGCGTTCATTTCTTAGTATGCCCTCTTTACAGGCACCAACTCGTTCAATCGCTTTTTGAGAACGTAAATTGTCAGCGTCTGTTTTAAACTGCACTCGAATAAACCCCAACGTCTCAAATGCATACGAAAGCAATAAATATTTGGTTGTCGTGTTCACATGCGTTCGCTGATAATTTTCTCCATAGAAAGTCGATCCAATTTCACAAGATTTATTCACAAAATCGATAGTATACATTCGTGTTGAACCCATTACTTCGTTCGTTTCTGAGTTAACCACCGTATACACAATCGTGCCGTCCGATGTAGTCATTTGACTTAAACCTGCGTCCATCCATTTTTCAAATTCTTCGTAAGTTTGCATTTGATTCAGCATATGGGTAAACGTTTCTGGCTTCGTTATACGCCATAAAGCTGCGCTGTCGCTTTCCTGCATAGGACGCAAAGTCACGTTGTTATGAATTAAAATCGATGTCATCTTTAGATCTCCTTACGAATGATTTTCTTCTATCATACAAAAGATTTGCCTACATATACGGATTGCGGTCTAAATATCGTATAATCATCGATTTGTTCCATTGCATGAGCTGTCCACCCGACAATACGTGCCAAACTAAATGTCGGCGTAAATAAAACTGCATCCATTTGAATAGCTCGCATAATGGCTGCCGCATAAAATTCAACATTTGTGTATAACTTACGCCCCGGTTTATGTTCATTGAGTAATTGAATAATTTCTTTTTCAGCAAATGTCGCCAAGTCTAACCATTTATCTTCCCCTTGAAGTTGTAGACATTTTTCTCTCAGTAAGATCGACCTCGGATCTTCCGTCTTATAAATTCGGTGACCAAACCCCATGATGCGCTCACCTTTTTCAAGCTTACTTTTAATCGTTGAACTCACACGTTCTGGTGACTGAATTTCATCAAGTAAATCCAACACACCAGATGGTGCACCACCATGTAAAGGACCTTTCATGGTTCCAAGAGCCGATACAATTGCAGATGGAATGTCTGATTCAGTTGAGATTGTCACTCTCCCAGCAAAAGTAGATGCATTCATGCCATGCTCCATCGTTAACATCAAATACGTCTCTAGTGCAGCTACTTCTGTTGAAGTTGGGGATATCCCTGTTAATAAGTATAAATAATTTGCAGTATGACCTAATTTTTCATTTGATTCTAAAGGCTCTAAATCCTGATTTTGACGATACAAAAAAGCCACAATCACAGGCAAAGCTGCGGTTAATAAAACCGATTGATTATAAGACGAATTTTTCAGAAAATTCGGCGTCGCATAAGCGGATACAGCCGTTCGCACTCCATCCATAAGTTGCAGATTTTTAGGTAAATTTTGAAGCAATTGAATAACATGTTCTGGTAACTTCCGACCTTCTAAAAATAACGGTGAAGGCTGACTATGCACACCTGTCCATAAGTAGGTGGATAACTTTTCAAAATTACAGTTCTTGATGAGGTTATCCACAAGTTCTCCCCGATATCTTAATTCACCTTTTTCCCCGTCTACCGATGCAATTTTGGTCTGAACTGCCACCACATCTTTTAATCCTTTTTGAAACATATATACCGCCTCCTATATAACTAGTATATGTTCTTTTATTGATAATAAAAATTGAAGATATATAATTGATTCAATAAGAATTATTAATCGAAAAGAGGCATTCATATGGAATTACAATGGTTAAAAACGTTTACAATAGCTGCGGAAACATTGAACTTCAGGAAAGCATCTGAGCAACTAATGCTCTCTCAACCAAGCGTAACTATCCACATCAAATTATTAGAAGAGTTTTTAGGAATCGCCCTGTTTGAGCGAATAAATAATCGGGTGACCTTAACCAATGCCGGCAAACTCTATGTAAGTGAAGCACAAAAAATTCTTCATCAAATGGAAGAAAGCATCCAACATATACATGCGTTTAAACAAGGCTTTCGACATAAATGGACGATCGCCATATCTCCATTAGTTGCCGAAACCATTTTCCCATCAATTTTACGCACATTTATAGAAAAGCATCCACAACTTGAAATTACAATTCGGGTGGAAGATTCACAATTAATCGAAGAACTTGTGGATAACGAGATTGTCCATTTAGGAATCTCTGCTTTACCCACAACTTATAAACATATTCAGTCCATTCCGATCTTCGAAGAGTCCCTTCTCTTAATTGGTCCAAGAGATGCCTACGATGATGAAGCTGGACCTCCAATTGATAGTCTCGAATATTTGCAATCACTGACCCTCTTCAGCCATCACCACCCTGTATTTTGGGATGATGTTTTAATAAGACTTAGAAAAGAAGTACCAGGAGTTCGGACAATGAAAGTTTCTCAAGCCCATATAACAAAGCGCTTTATTCAAGAAGGACTTGGGATATCCATCCTGCCACACTCAATCGTCCGTAGAGAACTACTAGAGGGTCGAATCATGCATATCCCTTTTGACTTATTTGAGCTTCCTAAAGTAACGACTTATGTGGTGGTAAAGAATAAAAGAGATTTGGAGAAGGAATTTATTGATTTGTTGTCGACTTATTATTTTGGATAACATCGTTTTGAATGATTTATAAAATAAAAAAAAACGCTTGGAATGAATGAACATTCCAAACGTTTTTATGATGGAGCCTAGCGGGATCGAACCGCTGACCTCCTGCGTGCAAGGCAGGCGCTCTCCCAGCTGAGCTAAGGCCCCGAAAAATATGAAATAAAAGTGAGCCATGTAGGATTCGAACCTACGACCCTCTGATTAAAAGTCAGATGCTCTACCAACTGAGCTAATGGCTCAAAAATGGCTGGGGTACCTGGATTCGAACCAGGGCGTGACGGAATCAAAATCCGTTGCCTTACCGCTTGGCTATACCCCAATGCGATTAAAAAATGGTGGAGGGGGGCGGATTCGAACCGCCGAACCCGAAGGAACGGATTTACAGTCCGTCGTGTTTAGCCACTTCACTACCCCTCCAAGGGTAAAAAACTATGGTGGAGGATGACGGGCTCGAACCGCCGACCCTCTGCTTGTAAGGCAGATGCTCTCCCAGCTGAGCTAATCCTCCGTTAAAAAGAATGAAAAGCGGCGCATTTCGTTGTCAATTCACGCATTCATGTCAGTCACGTACGTTTGTACGCTCCTTCACTCATTTGATCATTTCCTAGAACTACTTGCTTTTGATTCTTTTTACGCACTGGTTAAAGTTACGTAAAAAGTATAAATGGTGACCCCTACGGGATTCGAACCCGTGTTACCGCCGTGAAAGGGCGGTGTCTTAACCGCTTGACCAAGGGGCCTCTTATGTATAACGAGTATGTATTTGGAAAATAAGCTTCCAACCGGGCTCGAACCGGTGACCTCTTCCTTACCATGGAAGCACTCTACCTGCTGAGCTATGGAAGCAAGATAAGTGGCTCCGAAGGTAGGACTCGAACCTACGACCAACCGGTTAACAGCCGGTTGCTCTACCACTGAGCTACTTCGGAATAGAAATAAAAAAGCATAGATTCGGTCTCAAACAACTTTCCCGATTAGGTAATCATTGCCCGGAGAAACCAATTTAGTTTTTCTTAATAGAAATAAAAAAGCCTAGCGACGACCTACTCTCACAGGGGGAAACCCCCAACTACCATCGGCGCTAAAGAGCTTAACTTCCGTGTTCGGTATGGGAACGGGTGTGACCTCTTTGCCATTATCACTAGACTTTTTCGTTGAACCAAGTTTAATTATAACAATTATACCTTGAGTTTCAACAATATTTGCTATTAAATTGAAAGATTGCTCTCTCAAAACTGGATAAACCTTCATTGAAAACATTCACATTCATTATGGTTAAGTCCTCGATCGATTAGTATTCGTCAGCTGCACGTGTCGCCACGCTTCCACCTCGAACCTATCTACCTCATCGTCTTTGAGGGATCTTACTTACTTGCGTAATGGGAAATCTCATCTTGA
>JAHIWI010000200.1 GCA_018816185.1 Bacillota bacterium | reverse complement strand
TCTAAATAGGGAACGAGTTCATGTGCTAAAAATCGTAAATAAGCATCATGCTGTTCGCCGTCCGGATGATATTTTTTTAGACGATCTTCGACGCTCTTATAAGGAACGCCAACGACAATAATATTTTCGATTTCGTTATTTTCAAGTAATTCATCAGCTACACGAGGAATACGTCCTAATTGAAAATAGTCTTTGCCGTCAGAGGCGATTAAAACTGTATATTTATAAAGAGGTGAATAGTTAGAGGGTATGTAAATAAGTAGTTGCATATCTTCTTGTAAAGCTTCACTAAATAGTGTGATATCTTGGATTGTTCCTTTTGACATATGACAAGTCCTCCTAGGTATTAACGGTATAGAAATTGTAACATAATGCAGTCGGAAGGTATAATAATGAGTAGGGAAATGAATGTTCTGAAGAAATGGAGATGAAAAGATGGATCAATTACAACCAAGAGTGCATTCGAATGCAGTATATGAAGCTACGAAGGAAGCATTATTAAGACGTGGTGTCACGATTCAGGAGATTGCAAATATCGTTTTTGAGATGCAAATTGCTTATAACATTGGACTAACGATTGAGCATTGTATCGAATCAGTGGAAAGTGTCTTGAAGAAACGAGAAATGCAACATGCGATTTTAGTTGGCGTAGAGTTAGATGAACTGGCTGAGAAAAAAATGTTATCTGCTCCACTTCAACAAATCGTTGAAGCAGATGAAGGATTATTTGGAGTAGATGAAACAATCGCACTCGGATCTGTATTTACATATGGGAGTATTGCCGTCACTACTTTCGGGCATTTGGATAAAAATAAAATTGGTATTATCAAAAAGTTGGATACAAAGATCGGCAATGGCATCCATACATTTTTAGATGATTTAGTAGCGAGTGTAGCGGCTTGTGCTTCTTCAAGGATTGCACATCGAACGCGAGATTTAGAAGAACATAATGAGACATTTGCGGATATTACACCAGATGAAACCGCACCTGAGACAAAAGTTGAGGGTACAACAACTTAATTTAATGGTAATAAATGTCTTCCTACTTATCGAACTATTACCTATTATGAGATAATTCGTGCTAGAATATAAATTGGAAGACGAATTATATTTAAGGGGGACAACCATTTATGAAGAAGAAAAAAGTAGGATTTCTTGCAGCATTAGGGTTATCTGCGACTCTATTATTAGGCGCATGTAATTCAGGTGGAGATTACGAGTTTATCAGTATCGTTACTGGTGGTACGACTGGTACTTATTATTCACTTGGTGGAACACTGGCAAACATTATTTCTGAAGAAGCTGGTGTGGAAACAACTGCTGAAGTTTCTCAAGCATCTGCAGCTAATATGACAGCGCTTAAAGATGGAAAAGCTGAAATCGCTTTCGTACAAACAGATATCGCTTATTATGCAACTGCTGGCGAATTAATGTTTGAAGGAGATGCAATTGATTCAATCGCAGCAATCGGTGCTCTTTACCCAGAAACAATTCAGTTGGTTACAACTGCTGATACTGGCATTGCATCTTATGAAGATCTTAAAGGTAAAAAAGTATCTGTTGGTGCTCCTGGTTCAGGAACATTCGCTAATGCTGAACAACTTTTAGAAATTCACGGAATGACGATGGAAGATATTGATGCTCAAAACTTAGACTTTGGTGAATCTCAAGAAAGTTTGCAATCAGGTCAAATTGATGCTGCTTTCATTACTTCTGGAACGCCAACTGGTGCAGTTGAAAGCTTAAACGCAACAACTGAAGTTGTTATTGTTCCTGTTGAAGATTCAAAAGCTGATGAACTAATTGAAAAGTATCCTTATTATGCTAAAGAAACAATTCCTGCTGGAACATATGGTATGGCTGGTGAAGTACCAACTGTTTCTGTTCTTGCTATGTTAGCTGTAACTAAGGATCTTCCTGAAGATCTAGTTTATGATATTACGAAAGCAATTTACGAAAATACGGATCAAATTCAACATCCTAAAGGTGCATTTATCAAAGCTGAAACAGCGTTAGATGGAATCGATATCGATGTACATCCAGGTGCTCAAAAGTACTTTGATGAAGTAAATAAATAAGATTCAAATAAGACGATGAAGCAATTGCTTCATCGTTCTTTCTTCTGGAAAGTATTTGAACAAGAAGAAAATGTCTCACTCATGTCCTGAAATTGGACAAGGTGGGTTTTTCTAATGAAATGAGGTTATTCCAATGAAAAAGAGCAAATTAATAATTGGAGTAATTATTTTCTTGACTACCCTATTCATTTTGCTGGTTCCATATCGTTGGAGCTTTGTATTCTTCGAGCAACGGACAACAAATCCTGTTGCCTATCTTCCTCTAAATGATGAGAAGACCTTTCACATTCGCTATACCCATTCAATTCATTTATCAGATGTCTTCGAAACGTATAAAATAACAAATGACCATCGAATTCAAATTTTCTCTCTTGAATATGAGGATTTTGCAATCGGAATGCCCTCAGGTGCTGGTGAAGGCGAGAAATTTTTCGAATTAGATGGGAAGTATTACATAACCAACATGTCACAAGTATTTCCATCTATTAGTATGTTGGTAGGGGATATTAATAAAGACCTTGCTTTTAAGTACGATAACAACGAATATAATTTAAAGGACTACTTAATAAGAGGAGAGTCGTATACATTCCAAGTTGCGCGCTTATCCCTATTGGACCAACTGAGAGGAGCGAGGATTCGTGAGTGATAAAACAAAACATCCAGAAAAACATGAACAGTTCGAACAGTTAACTGACGAACAACAACGTGAAATATTAGAGAAGTATGATCCGGAATCGAATACACGAGATTTAAAAGGCATTATGTTGAAAGTTGTATTCTTTGGATTGCTAGCCTTTTCTTTATTCCAAGTGTACACAGCCATTTTTGGCCAAT
>JAHIWI010000199.1 GCA_018816185.1 Bacillota bacterium | reverse complement strand
AGAGTTCGATCGCATTAATGATCGTGGCGGTGTTCTTGGGGCAATGGAAACTCAGTACCAACGAGGAAAAATCCAAGAAGAGTCGATGCATTATGAAATGTTAAAACATACAGGTGAATTACCGATTATCGGTGTGAACACATATTTAAATCCAAACCCACCATCTTCAGATGATATCGATAACATGGAGATTGCTCGTGCAACAAGTGACGAAAAAGAAACACAAATCCGTAACTTACGTGCATTCCAACAACGCAACGAATCTGAAGCAGATGCAGCTTTAGCAAAATTAAAAGAAGTAGCTGTAACAGGTGGTAATATCTTCGAACA
This sequence comes from Bacillota bacterium, assembly GCA_018816185.1. Classification (GTDB taxonomy): domain Bacteria; phylum Bacillota; class Bacilli; order Bacillales_A; family Planococcaceae; genus Paenisporosarcina. The sequence continues at coordinate 1,940 of JAHIWI010000199.1, read as the reverse complement.
ATTGATGGACACAGTTAAAGTGGCATCACTTGGTCAAATCACAAATGCTCTATATGAAGTAGGCGGACAATACCGTCGTAATATGTAAGCTCAATAGGAAAACCCCGCTCCAAGGTATATAACTTGGAAGCGGGATTTTTTGTTTTGTTTGTTTATCGGTCTCTTTTCGCACAGACATATAAAAGCATGAAGTCTAATACATCGCTATTTAACCTTCTAATTGTCATGTTAAACGGATCGTTAATCACAATTTCAAATATGAAGCAAAAAAGCGTAGACTTCATCGGAAAAGCGTAGTGGCGAAATCCACTCGGACGCAAAGTCCGAGTTAGTTCGGCGCAAGCCTGCGGAAAGCGCAGCTATTTTGCGGAAATATCATCAACCGCATTTACTATTCTATTCTTAGAAGAAATAAGGTCCAATTAAGATAACCAGAATTACTAAATTAAGCAGAGTTGCATGCACAATGGCACGGTTTGCATTGTCTTCGATGATTTTTGTTCGAGACAAGAATAGAGGTAATACACTCACAACACATGCGATGAACAAAAGCAGATAAAGATGCCAAGTTTCCGAAAGATAAGGCATTTTACTAACGATAGAATCTGCATGAAGTACTTGTGAAAACACTAATAACTGACTGATGAACATGGTAGCGATATAACTACCATAGATCAAAGGAGATACATGAGGATTTCCACGTTTTTGTAGATGGTTCCCAATGAAATAACTGATGAAAGTAGCAGGCACAATCCATAAGAAAGAAAGTAACGCTAGTAAAATCCCCTTAAATGATTGAGTGAAAAGTGAATGGAATGCTTCCATGGCATCGCCTTTTAATCCATTTTCACTTAGCTCTCTTTTTTCTTCGTTAGCTGAAGAGTACATCATTTCAAAGTTGGATTTCACCTTTTTGTAAAAAACAATCGTTTCTTCATTTAACATGACAGGGTGACTATAAAAATCACCACTCTTTGTCACAACCGATGCTTCAATTCTTTCTGGATCCAACTCGCCAACAAATATATGATTACTTGATCCAGTTTTAGTAGACATAGTAGCAGTAAATGTTAGATATGGTGTACCTTGTCCATTAAATATCATTGGAGTATTCATGTCTCTAAGCTTTTCACCGGATACTTTATCAACAAATGTGATCTCAGAAAAGACAGGATCTTCTGGAGTTGTTTTAGATATATTGGCAGTTCGAATGTATTTATGACGTGCACCGGCTGATTTAAGACCGATTTCTAGTAAAATGGAATATTCATTCGCATTTAAAGCGAATAGATGCATGGAATGTAAATTCTCATTCGCTTTTGTCTTAAATTGAGCAAATGGTGTAAGGGTTTCTTTTGCTTGATTAATGACGACGGTATTTGTGATCACTGACTTATAAACGACAAAGACTTGATCCTCTACTATAAAGCTTTGCCAAACCGGTTCCTCTGTTACATATTCTTTCGGTTCTTGATTGTCGATTTGAACGACCAATTTGTTGTCCGCTGTCCAATAAACCAAAATATCTTTAGACTTTGTAAAATCGATTACCGATGATGATATAGGTACACCAGTATTTGGATTGTTAGAACGAAAAAGGGTCTCGTCTTTAATGTAATAAGTAGAGTCTCCGTCCGTCCAAGCTTGGGTTCGATAATTAAAATCGGTTTTCGACCAAATTTGGTCACAATTTAAATTCATGTCGCAGTCGACATAATCCCAACGATCAAAAGATATTCTACTTATTCCAATTCCATTTTCAGTAGGGACGCTTTGAAGTTTAAAATAGTCCGTTCCTCTTCCATCAGTGGGGAATGAACGACTCCATTCAGGTGAAGGTGGTTGCTTTTGTTCTTCTAAAGCAATGGAATATTGAAAACTTAAAAATACAATGATGAGTAGAGTCGTGATGAGTTTAAATGATTTATTCATAATCATGT
>JAHIWI010000002.1 GCA_018816185.1 Bacillota bacterium | reverse complement strand
TTTTTTATCATAGATCCACATCGACTATTCCCATCCTTTCAAACATGCCATGGCCAAGGTGTCTCGCTTTTTTTAGTACAAGAAATCGGGGTAAGAATGGTCAAAGGACCATATAGAGCTTCATACGATTTTCTGGTTTTGGCCGCAATCTTCATCGCTTCTTTTTTCTTTTGACACCCCACAAGATCATCCGGATGCGTATGCATATAGAGCACCCACTCGATTACATTGAAATCAGCAACTTGAAGGGACAGTAACATTTTTCGCTGATCTTCGCTCATGAGATCCCTTCCTCTTTTGAATATCCATCGACTAACATTGGCCAAACAGACCCCTGTACAAAAGCATCTTCAGGCGAGAATTCCGGACTATACATAGGTTGCTTTTGCCACCATATAGGTGGCGGCAATACAAACACTTTTGGACTTCCCCCATAAGGCACATATACGCCACGATAAAAAGACGTATTCATATCGCTCACTCCTCATGACTACCATATGACGGCCTTACTGGGATTATTAAACTTTTTTAACCTATTCCTGATCAGTTATTCACTTAATCATAATCTGTTTAACTAAACAGATAACCGTTTCAAAGTAGAAAGAAATTTCCAGGGATTTTACAAGAACTCTTTAAAAGCTTGTTTGCTTTAGTACAAGTATTATCTATGTTAGTCTTTTTGTAGGAATGGTTTAGATAGGATTATGTCAATTCAAATTAGAAGGAGATTGATCATATGAAAGTATTCGTAGTAGGATCAACTGGACAAATTGGGAAGCACCTTATCGATCTCTTACAAAGTAGTGAGGAGCATACAGTTCGTGCTATGGTTCGTAAAAATGAACAGGCTGAAGAATTGAAGAGCCGAGGTATTGATGTGGCTGTTGCAAGTCTTGAAGGAAGTGTTCATGATCTCGCAGATGCTGCGAATGGTTGTGACGCGATTGTTTTTACAGCAGGGTCTGGCGGACATACAGGTTTGGATAAGACGTTGCTAATTGACTTAGACGGTGCGGTTAAAACGGTTGAGGCTGCCGAACAAGCAGGTATCAATCGCTTTATAATTGTCAGTGCACTTCAAGCAAACCATCGTCAAAACTGGAACAAAGAAATGGTTCCCTATTATGTCGCAAAACATTATGCAGATCGAATGGTGGAAACGAGCAATTTAGATTACACCATAATACGTCCAGGTGGATTATTAAATGAGGTAAGCACGGGAAAAGTTACTGCATCAGCAAATCTTGAAACAGGTTCAATTCCTCGTGAAGACGTTGCCAAAACCATCTATGCTGCTTTAGATGCGCAAGAAACATTCAAGAAATCTTTTGACCTCATTAGTGGGGAAACGCAGATTAAAGAAGCCTTGAAAAATATATAAGCGTTTAAAAAATCCAAGCCATGAAATTCCATGGCTTGGATTTTTTCTATTTTAAATTTGTGGACTCCTTAGGTTATTGCCCAGCCTAAGAAAACCAGAACCCTCTATAGGAGTTCCATATTTATCATTTTACTTTCGGTAATAAAATTTCCACACTTGTTCCTACATTCACTTGGCTAGAAACGTTTATCGAACCTTTATGGGTTTCCATAATGCGATAGCTCACTGTCATTCCTAGTCCAATGCCTTTTTCTTTGACACTATAGAAAGGTTCTCCGATGTGTTTTAAACGTGTTTCATCAATTCCGCAGCCATTATCTTCAAACTTCACTGCAAAGAATTCCTCATTTTTGTCTTCGATTGTTATTTTGACTTCACCATTTGTGGTGATCGCTTCTAAGGCATTTTTTAGGATATTGATAAACACTTGTTTTAACTGACTGTTGTTACAATAGGCATCAAATTGAGCGAGTTCTGTTAGGTAAATTTTTGTGTTTTTTAGTTTGGCTTCTGTTGATAGTAGGTGTATAACATCTTTTACAATATTGTTGATGTTTTTATTCGCAAAAATGAGTTCTGTTGGTTTTGCTACAAGTAATAGGTCAGTACAGATACTATTAATGCGATCGATTTCATCGACTAATACGTCAATATGGTCCTCAATCTTAATGGTTTTATCTTGGTGCATTTGCATGAAACCTTTAATGGTTGTCAGCGGGTTTCGAATTTCATGCGCAATCCCAGCTGCTAGTTCACCTACAACGGACATTTTTTCAGACTGTCTTAACATGTTCTCTGTTTCTTTTAAATCGGTGATATCTCTTCCAATGACTAACAATGCTTTTCTGGAACCATCTTTATGAAAAATTGGCACTTTAAAGGCATCAAAGGTTTTGTATGAACCATCTCGTGTAGGAATCGTTTCTTCACAACGGCTCATCTTCCCAGCCTTCCATGCCTCTTCGTCTGTATCGATACAGTAAATCAAGGCATCGTGATAGAATTCGCTGTTTGCCGCTAATTCTTCCGTTGATTTCCCTTTGAAATCGAAGTTTTCTAATTCGAATAACTCAGCACCGAAT
>JAHIWI010000198.1 GCA_018816185.1 Bacillota bacterium | reverse complement strand
TGAAAAAATCGCAAAATCATTCGTCGAAAACATGAAATCACCGGACATTATCACGTTAGTAGAAGTTCAAGATAATGACGGACCAACTGCTTCAAACAATTCGGATGCTACGGCAAGCTATGAACGTCTAATCGCTGCAATCATTGCAGCAGGTGGACCAGCTTATGAATGGACTGACATTGCACCAGAATACAACCAAGATGGCGGACAGCCGGGCGGTAACATTCGTGTAGGCTATTTATACAATCCAGAGCGAGTATCACTATCTGAAGGAACGAAAGGTGGCTCAACCGAAGCGGTTGCTTGGGAAAATGGGGAGTTAACATTAAACCCTGGCCGTATACTTGATTTACCTCAACAAAATACACGTAAGCCATTAGCTGCACAATTTGAATTCCAAGGTGAAAAAGTAGTAGTTATTGGAGCTCACTTAAACTCAAAAGGTGGGGACCAGCCTTTATTCGGCAAAAACCAACCACCATACCTTGGTTCAGAAGCAGAACGTATTGAACTTGCAACGATGATTAATGACTTTATTAAAAAAGGCCAAGCACAAAATCCAGACTTAAAAGTAATTGTTGCTGGGGATATGAATGATTTCGAATTCACACCAGCTCTTGCGGCACTTAAAGGTGGCATTTTAACGAATATGGTAGAGAAAGTACCAGCAGGAGAGCGTTTCTCTTACTACTACCAAGGAAATTCACAAGTTCTTGACCATGTGTTAGTGACGAATAATTTAGCTGATCAAACAGTGATTGATATGATTCACATCAATGCACTTTATATGGAAGAACATGGTCGTGCGTCTGACCATGACCCAATTTTGATTCGTACTTCATTGAAAAAACCAGCAGATGGTGTGGTTGAAGAAGGGGAATGGGAAGAGGAAATCACAAACGGTGAAGTTCGCATCACGATTCCTGAAGACGAGTTATTTGAAGAAACATCAATTGCTGTATCTGAAGACAAATTAACTTCATTAATGGAATCTGGCAAAGATGTTGTCCTTGACTATGGCCAATTAGAAGTGAACCTAGACCCAAATCACGTAGCAAAATTAGTACAAGAATCGGATGGTGCCGTCACATTTACGTACGATCAAACGGCGGACGCTGACTATGTAGAAAGTAGTAAAGTCAAGCATTCTGAAACCGTATTGGTTGATCCATTTGCATTTGAAATGACAGATGCGAGTGGCGATGAAATTGAATTAACTGGACATTTATCGTTCGTATGGGATTTCGGCGCACCAATCGATCACAGACATATGAAAACGTTTGAGCTTGATGAAAAAGGGAAGTGGAAAAACGCTCCTGTTACATCAAAAGGTTCGAAGTGGACATTTAAAGTGAAAAATGCGGATGCTATTACAATCGTAAAAACAAAATAAGCATGAAAATAAGCCCTTCTCCGGTTCAATTAACGGGGAAGGGCTTTCATGTTGGCTTTTCCATTTCTTTATCACTCCTATATAGAAGAAATTATATATAACAACAGCACGGAAACACTTGAACCTACAATGCCAAAGACAATATCTTCTTTATTAACTGAGAAGAATTTTTCGATGTTCATGGTGTCACTTCCTTTCATTAATTTATCTGTCTAAACGATCTTCTATATTTATTTGTACGAATAAAAAGAATAATTGTTACAGGAAGAATGCCCATCTTAATAAAAAAATAAACTTATTTTTTTAATATAATTTTAAAATTACTATATCGACTATAGGCAAAATTCAATTTTCCGCCCTATTTGATTGTCAAAATACTAGTTTGGGTCATATGGAGTGGCAAAATACAACTTTAAGGTAATATATTCCATTTTTAGTTTCTTTCTTCTATAATAAAGATGAGCTATAAATCTCTTCATTAGGGTAGAGCATTTATAGAGATTGCTTATTCCATACATAGATCTTGCAAATTTCGATAGATCTCATTCCTATTTCCCCATTCGCAAGACATGGCCAATTGAATGGGAGATAGCCATCTGCCTAGCCAGGGGGGTTAGGTCTCACTTCTCCTAATAAAGTAAAAAAACGTCAAAATTCCTTAAAATTATGCATCGTATGACATATGTACTGAGTATTTCTCATCAGATTTGCTAAAATACGACCCTTTGTAGGTTACAAGCGTTGTCGTTATTTGGTAAAGTAGAGAAAGATTAAAAGCATATGGTAGGTATGAGAAGGGATTTCGATGACATGATTTTTGATTTTCGATTTTGGAGATATTTTTCTAGACAGCAAGAGTTAATCGATAATCTTGCAAATGCACAAATGAGAGACTTTAAGACACGCGTTTGGATGGTAGGTTTACTGGGTCTTCTTTTATTCGCTGTACGTGAATTTTGGGGAATGAATACAGAAAATCTTACGTCAACTTTCGTGGTGGCTGGAAGTGACGCATTTACTTTGGCTCGCATTTTATCTTTAGTGGGTTTATTCATATGGGCTTTCATTTATATCGCATTTCACTTTTTCGGGATTGCATTTTTATTAAACAAACTTACGCACATTGAGTTATCTAAACTCGCTGTTTTGCAATTATATGTACTTAGTATTCTATTAATAGAAAAAGCTTTGATGTTTATTATCTTTGTTCTTTTAGGTTTTACCACTCCAGTGTCCCTATTTTCTTTTGGACCTCTAGCAGGGACCTTTTTAGAACAACCATTCTTCATCTTTTTCTTTAATCAGTTAACTATTTTTACAGCACTAATTATTGCGCTTCAAGTTCGTTTCATTCGAGCTTTTTCAGATTACAAATCTTCACACATCTTCTTGTTAGTGCTAGCTATGCATGTTTTGATGGCACTTATTACAGCGGCAGTTGGCTTCATTCCATTTGAGGAATGGTACGTCCGTTTTATTGAAGGAGGTGCTGACGTTGAATAAATGGGTAACGATTGGTCTCTCAATTGCAATTGCAGCATTTTTAGGTGCAAACGCAATTCTATTATTTAGTGAGAAAAGCATCATTCCAAAAACACTATACGTTCATGACTATGAAAGAGTAGCAACAGGCACATTCGAAGAGCAATTACCGAAGGAATCTTTAGTCGCTCCTGAACTAATAACAACTGTGTATGTCAAAGATGAAAACACAGTTGATGGTTGGCTTGTAAAAGAAGGCGATGTAGTCCAAACAGGGACTGAACTAGCCCAGTTAAATACGGCCTCAGCTGATGAGCAACGCGCGATTTGGGAAGCAGAGCGTGAAGCATTAGAACGTCAATTAACGGATATTAATAGTACGATAAGTTCACTTGAGTCAGATCGCTCTCGAGCGCAATCTGACAATTCCTCAGATGCCAATCAAACCGATAGCATTATTGGAGGTACGGAAGAGCAGCCTATCGAGGTGGACATTAACGTGGATGTAGAAGTTGATGTACAACAAGACGGTGCCTTTGCCCAAGCCATTTCTCAAGCGGAGCAAGAACTAGCTGAAGTAAATCGACAATTGGTCGTGGTGGATGCGCAGCTTGCACAAGAAGGCGCAACAGCCATTATTAGTCCAGTCGAAGGCGTCGTCTCAGACATTCGAGATGAGAACGGACAATTAGCTGTCGATCTTTATAGTTCGCAGAAAGTCATCGTGACATATGC
>JAHIWI010000197.1 GCA_018816185.1 Bacillota bacterium | reverse complement strand
TAAATCTTTTATGGTAACGCCTAAAAACCCTTTGACGTTTAACTGACTTGTCACTTCTAATTGTTTGGTTATCTCATCCTTCATTAAGTTCCCTGTATGCATTGAGTCATGTTCATTCATGATGATAAGACGACAGTAAGTACCACCGTACTCCACAGAATATCCTTCCTGAATAATCTTTTCTTCTTTATTAAATGAGCTGAGTACAGTCATTGCTGTTTCCCCTCGTCTCGTTACATACACCGAGTTTACATTTAGATAGTTACTAATCACTGAAAACATTTTTGAAGAAATGGATTTCAATGAAGAGTGCTCTGGAATCGTGTTTTTATAATTTGATGGCATTACTTTCCCCCCTAAAATAACGCTTTGCCTTAATAATTCAGTAAAGTTTGAATTCTATTATATCAGTTTATCGATATTTTTATAATAAAAAGACAAATCCTTATCATTATTCCACATTAAATATAAACAACAATGGATATATATGTTAAAATTCATATAGTATTATGAACATTTTTACTACTTGCTGCACATACGTTAAATGATAGAAATTTCAGCGCGTTAAAATCCTGAACAAATAGGGGCATGATGAGAAATGGAGCTAGAAGAGAGTAAAATTGAGAAGTACAGCAAACGTTTAGTCTTGTTGAATAGCATCGTGATAATCATTGTAATCCATTCCTCACTATTAGTTGCCTATATGTTGGATTTAATTACTATTTTCGTTCTCTTAGCCATCCTATTTGTGATGATGGTCATTAGTTTAATTCTGTTCATCATCTTTATTCGAAATAAAGTGAAGAGGCTTCATATAATCTTTGTATTTACCTTTTTGACTATGATGTTCGGTTATGAATTGATACTTGTTGGTTATGAATCTCATACCTATGCAGTGACTGGATACAATGACCCTGAAGAACTTTTGAAAGGCTCCGGAATAAATATCCTTACCGTGAAAGTTTATGACATTCAAGGCACTCACAATAAGAAAGATATTATTTTTTCTTTAGAAAGTGAGAACAATCGAATTTTCAATTTCAATGAAGTTACTAATCGAATCAAATACATTAGCAGAACAAATGACTTACTAAGGTTATCCGGTTTAGCTCAAGATGATTTCCTTGTAATGGGAGAAAACGTTAAAAGGTATGTTCAAGGAGAAATTTCATTCATTAACGAATTTTTGAGTAGAGAGAATTCGGAAGGATCTAGCGCAGGTTTAGCCTTAGGTCTTTCTGCATTAATTTATCAAAACGAATTAGAAAACAAACTCACATTTGGCGTGACGGGTACCTTGGAGCGAAATGGAGATGTTAAGGAAATTGGGATGGTTGAGGAAAAAATGATGATTAGTGAGCACAACCACTTCCCATATATCATTCTACCGGCTGCAAATTTGGAAGAAGCTGAAAAAGTAAAAGCCGAAAATAATTTAACCATCCAGATTTTACCTGTCAACACTATTGATGAGGCTGTGAGTATAATTAAAAAATTGAATAGCAAGTAAGCGGTCTTCATCTGTATAGTTAGTTTTATTGCCTAAGCAAAGATCAGAACCTTTAACGATAATTTTCACCCAAAAATTATCGTTAAGCCACCAAATTTTAATTAACAATTATTTTTAAAAAAACCTTATTTATTAGTTGCATTTTGCAATCATTTAGCATATAACTATATCAAGAGCTAAAAAAAACATCGGCATTGACTTCAAGTCCAGTTTCCTAAGTAATCAAAGAAAATATTTTCTTATCGAATCCACCAAGTTTTTTTAACTCTACTGCCTCAATTACTAATGACACGGAATAAGTATATTATGTACTTGCAAATTACAAATATTAAAAATGAGAGGAATGATTTTTATGTTTAGTTTTTACGAAATGCAACACGTGATGGAAGCAAGAAAAATGGAGTTAAATCAGCAAATGGAGAAAGCGTCATATGCACGCCAATCAAGTATGAATAAAGATCAAATGAGTCTGTTAGAGTTGATGAAAAAAGTGTTTAACGTTCGTACTAAATCTCGTCAGGCTGAATGTTGCGCTTAATCGGAAAAAATTAAAGCCAATACTTTAAAAAGACCTCAAGTTTTTCAACTTGAGGTCTAACTTCTCTTCTATTTCAAATAAAACAATCCACCATTTACAATCTCCACTTTAATCTTTGCCTTGTATTGTTCGTTCATTGCTTTTTTCTCCATCTCGTAACATTCCGGTTTATCTTCTACTCCTTCATAAAAGTACTCCAAAACCTTTCGATCCTTTTGCCATCTTTTATTGGCCTCTTCCGCCCATGAATGATCATCATTTTGAATATATTTATCAATGGCTGCGTCTAATCGTTCAAGTCCACGCACGGGTTTAATAAAAGGATCTAACGTAAAAGCGCCATCAGACATGATCGTATCCAGCTGCAACTTAATGAGTGATTCTTGAAACTGATCCACTACTCGACCGGTCATTAAGTTAATGCCAAGTGAAAAAAGCATTTCTCGCGTCTGATCGCTGTAATAAGAGACTAAGTAATTCACGCCCAACCACGGAGTTAAAATGGTTTTTGTCACAGGTGTGTGTGTTACTCTCTCATACATCTGAACAAATGCACCTAACTCATTTGTTACTTGGAAAATTTGATTGAGTCGCGGGGAACCAAAGTGAATGACTTCCCCTTTTACATCTTCCGATAATTTATTTTGATCAGTTATAAACGTTAGTTGAGCAGGATTCGGTTCTGCCCCTGTACTTTCTTGATATCTCCAATAAAACGGGCGATTCATAATTCGTTTATCCATATCAACGGTTAACTGTACCGTCATGTAATGTGGGTGATTATTTAGAATTGGACAATCATTTTCTGTAAAAAAGTTG
>JAHIWI010000196.1 GCA_018816185.1 Bacillota bacterium | reverse complement strand
TGGAATTCAGAATTCTATCCAACCGAGGGAAATGTGATGCTACCAAAATTCAAAATGGATTACGAAGTCGTATTAAATGAACCTTTAAAAACATTGGGAATGATATCAGCATTTGACGAAAACGCAAATTTCTCGAAAATGATCAAAGAAAAAGATTCAATATTGATTAGTCAGGTGAAACAAAAGACGTTTATTGATGTAAATGAAAAAGGTACTGAAGCAGCAGCTGCTACATCAGTTGAAATGACCATTGAGTCGGCATCAGCTAATTCCTTTAAAATGGAAGTTAATCGACCATTTTTCTTCACAATTACTCACCAAGCAACAAATGCTATTCTGTTTATGGGCTCTATAGCTGATCCATCTAAGAATGAATAAGCCCAAGTGGTGCCAGGTACACAAACAATTCTAAACGATTCTGAATAAAGCATACAACTTACTATATTTGCCTTCCTTCTATTGACAGACAATAGGAGTGAAGGTTTTTTGTTTGGTGTCAGGTTCACCAACAATTCTCTAACAAAATACCTCTTCTGGTGATTTGCCATTTTGTTTGTCGGTAATTGTCGAAAACATTTGATATGAATATGTGGGGTAAATAGGTATCATTAATGGTATATTATGTTATTTATTTAAGAGTTAAGTATGAATGGGGGTTAAGGGAATATGGAGTACTTATTTATTCTAATTGTTATCGCAACGATAGCTCTAAACTTTTATATTAAATATGAGGGATTCAAAAAATCTACTTATCAAGCTGCAAGTGGAAATAGCTTTTGGAGAACCATATTTGATAAAGGTAATTTCGGAGAATATTTAACTTACGTGCACCTTGAAAAATTAGAGGGTCATCATCGAATCATGACGAACCTGTACATACCTAAAAAGGATGGATCAACGACAGAAATAGATTTAATCATGATTGCCCAATCAGGTATTTATGTATTTGAATCAAAAAATTATAGTGGGTGGATTTTTGGGAATGAAAAGAGCCAATATTGGACACAAACATTTCCAAATGGACAAAAACAACGATTTTACAATCCAGTTTCGCAAAACAAGGGGCATATTAATGCTTTGAAATCAATATTAGAAATTAAGAACGACGATTTCTTTAAGTCCTATATCATTTTCAGTGAGAGATGTACTTTAAAGAAGGTAAATGTTAGTTCGCCAAATTTAGTGGTAATGAAACGAAATGCTTTGCGCAAGATAATAAAGAGAGAAATCGAAGCTTCACCTAATCTCATTTCAATCTCTGAGGTTAATCAGTTAGCGCTATGGTTGAAGAAATATACACTTGCCGATGAAGAAGTTAAAATTGCGCATATTAGAGGTATGAATGTTCGCAGGTCATAGAGCAATACTTATCAGAGTTAAGATTTATAACATATTAAATGCAGACGTGCCAGGTACACAAACAATTCTAAACGATTCTGATAACTGGTTACAAATTGCCCTATGATGAAAAGCAGCCACCGATGACTTTCTCGGTGGCTGCTTTTGTGTAGTTATTTATAATTATCTTTTGCTAACTTCACTTATTTTCCCATCTTCATCAAAATGAACGGATATGAAATAATCATATTTTCCTTTTCTATCAGTAAGGTCAAGTGAGGCATTATTTAAGTAAGCTGTAACATAAACATAATCACGTTCTCGCTCATAAATATAACGGTATCGAATGTCAAAGTCATCATCATAATATACTTCCATCACATAACCATTCTCAAAATAATCATAATCATCATATGTTATTTTTGCATGGTGAATATTTGCTTTCTGCATCTCTATCACTTGATCAAACCGATCATGGGCAACTGAACTATAGTGCCAAGAATTTAACTTGAAAGCCACTATTCCAATAATAATAGCAGATAAAAAAATGATGATAATGATTAATAATACAAATAGTAATTTATTCTCTTTCTTCATTAAAACACTCCTCACATAGCCAAACACATTCACATTTCTCACATTTAATTCCATTCCTAACCATATCAGCTGATATTAAATTATACAATCATAAAACAATTTAAAAGGATTCACAATTATATAGAAAATTAAACGATGAGATACTAGAAAGAATATTATCCTAAGATGTTCAATAAAAATTCTTTAGAAAAGTTTTTCTGATGACAGCATTTGGGTTAAACTAGGAAAAAGTTAAAAAGGACAATTGTTGGGAAGTATAAAATATGTGGAGGGGAAGCTATGAAGTTAAGAATAGATTGGACTTATAAAACTCCAAAGGGAACTGAAGCAGAATTTCACTCTGAAGAATTGCCAGTTGCACATGCTCTGTTGATTGCTGAAGATATGGAGCGGATTGGTCGCATTAAGAGTGTGACATTTACAGATCAATACGATAGCACATGGACTGTTAAAGAAATGAAAGCCTATTTAAAAGGTCTTGAAACAGAACCACATGATGTAAAAGTTTACTTCGATGGAGGATTCGATCATTCGACGGATAAATCCGGTCTTGGCTGCGTGATTTATTACGAACAAAGTGGAAAGTCATACCGACTAAGAAGCAATGCCCCTTCTAGTGAATTGACTTCTAATAACGAAGCCGAATATGCTGCCCTTTATTTAGCTGTTCAAGAACTTGAACTTTTAAATGTCCATCATCAACCTGTAACAATTATTGGAGACTCTCAAGTGGTGATCAATCAAATGAACGAAGAATGGCCGACACTAGAAAAAAACTTCTTAGAATGGGCTGACCGCATTGAAGGGAAGATGAAGAATTTAGGAATTCAACCTGAATACGAGCTGGTACCACGTAAAGCAAATGCAGAAGCAGACCGACTAGCAACTCGAGCATTGAGTGGAATTGCTGTTACAGCTACAACTGAGCTTTTGTGACGGTGCCAGGTACACACACAATTTACACACAATTAGGCGAGATTCATACAAAATCATAGAGAAACGCGGTCGAAATTGCATCTTCTGCCGCGTTTTTTTATGGTCCGTTATCTTCTTTATTGCCAAAAAAGAAAAGGAAATTGTAACCATTGTTATGGTTAGGCGTCTACTTCTATGAAACCTATAATAGGAGGAACATCTATGTGGCCACTTAACTATAAAATTATCTTCCTTGTTTTAGTCACATTTTTAGTAGCGGGCTGTGGAATGTCTAGTCAAAACTCTAGTCATTCTAGTGAACCTACAAAGGATATTAAAGAATTTTCAATTGTTGAAGCTATCAATGATAAAAGTATTTTGATTGGAGATACTTATTTCAAGGTTAGTCATCAAACGAAGATGGAAAAAGCAGATGGTCAGAACGTGCAATTTAGCGAACTGAAACCAGGGGATTTAATAACACTTAAAGATGAAGGGTATGTCCTTGAATCATTCCCAGGGCAGGGTTCAGCAACGTCGATCATTTTACAAAATGATAATGAGAGCCTAAAGGTTAGTGAGTCAATAAGGCATTTTATTGAAAATCAAAAAACAGGGAAGATTATTTCGATTAATATCGAGAAATTATCAGCTGAGTCCATAACCTTACATTTCTATGAATGGGAAATTCATGGGAAGAAGTATGAAGCAGTGATTGATCGGTTGACAAATGAATTTGTTGTAACTGAGATTCCAAATGAAGAGGCGTTGGAGCAAGAAAGGATTAGCCGGGCAATGGCTGAGGCACATCCTGAAGGTAGCACTTCTGGACGCATTACAAAAATTTATGCAGATGGTTTTCGAGTGAATATGGCAGATTATATGTTTGCGAAAGATGTTCAGTTTACAAATGATTTAGGAAAGACGATTTCTAAAAATGATTTTAAGGTAGGAAGTTTTGTTAGTGTAGATTATGATGTTTTGAAGCATGAAGAAATGATTGGTGAAGGTGTTTTGTCCAAGTTAATGTTGTTGACAAAAGAAGATAATCCGGATGTGCAGCGTTGGATTGAGTCTGTAGTTACTGGTAATGAATTTAAGGAAGCTGCCATCATGATGAGTTATACAGATACAGAAAACTACTATGCTATTCGAGTGGCTGACTTGAAGGATGACACGTACGATACGTTTGAATTGAAATATGATTTCAAATCTGGAACCCATACAACCAGTCGAAACGTGCACAAAAAGTAGCGTGTGAAGGTTTTATTTGAATCCTAACGGGTACAAGTAAGACAAGCGACTGGAGGAGATGAAAATAATGGATCAAACAAAAGAGACGTATTATGTCGATTTGGTAAGTGAGAGTATTTTACCTGAGCCTCTTGAAAGTACGAGTTTTGTGGTTCAAGCAAATAGACAGGAAATTCATGCGTTAGAAACAGTGTTAGAGAAGAAACACGAAGCGGATATGGAAACTTATGTGCGTTCTCATATTCCTTTTTTGGAGTATCATCATGACCCGGAAAATGACCGATATGATGCACAACAGAAGATGTTGTATGCCATTATCTATCAACTAGGGGATGATGCGGCGCGAGCACATATTGAGCAAATGGGAATTTTGACTGATCGTAAAGAGGATGACCCAGAGGATATTCGGAATTTGAGATAATCGTTTTTGATTTTTTTAGATAAATATTTGAAGAAAAGATTTGGTGCCACCTCTAAAGTATGAGGTGGTTTTTTAGTGTTTATAATTTTTTCTCCAATATATATTAGTGATATCCAAATTTTGCTATTGGGAAACACTATTGCAAATATCCTGAAAAAACTCTCTTTTCCGTAAAATATTTCCCAACCTATTTAGCTATCTACTCTTCGTTCAATACATTACTATTTGATTATAGTGATTTTACAAAACAAGTGACGGAGGGATTAGCATGAGAAGTAATAAATTCATGAGATCTATGGACAAGTTGGGTCGAATGGTGATTCCAAGAGAAATAAGAGGCGATTTGAAGATAAAACAAGATGATCGCATTGAATTTTTCATTGATGGGGATAACCTTGTATTGAAGAAATATTCACCTCATCAAACTTGTTTCATAACTGGGGAAAAACTAGCGACAAATTCAGAGGTTGCACCGGGCTTGATTTTAAGTCCAAAGGGAGCCGAATTATTGATGTTGAAACTTAAACAATGGAATATTCGATTCTGATTGAGTTTTGGTGCCTGGTACACAAACAATTCTAAAAGATTCTGAAATTCAGCTATAATTTTAATTGGAAATAAATATTATATAAAGTAAGAGCGACCGATGAAGATAATCGGTCGCTCTTTTTTGCTCGATTAAATTGTGTCTAAATTGTTTGTGTACCCGGCCGTCATTCGGTGCACTCATTCAAATAGCAGGTCTTTTCTTGAGTTGAAGTGATTCATGAAGCGTTTTAAATCGAATTCGAATGTGTCTAGTGATTTTGAGTCCACTTTGTGTAAGGTTATTTTCCCAAACATGATAAGAAATTCGTGTACGAGTTTCAATTTTTCTATGTCAGCGGGTTCTATTTTTCCCTCTTTGGCTTTTTCGTTTATGTCATAAAAAACTCTACCGATGTCATAGTCAAAATCAGATGTTATGTATGCGAAAGAGGAACTTGTTGGACCAATGTTTTGGACAAATCCGGATGACTGCATCAATTTTAAACTAAGTTCCTGTTCATCACCGGTTGATTCGTAGTTTTCGATGGTGTATTTTACTATTTGTTCAAGTTGTGAATGTTCTCGGACGTAAGCTTTTAATTGACGTTTCTCGAAATTAGCTTCCTGTTGTACAATCCACATCAGGGAAATGCCTAAGAATATTGCTAATAAAGTTGCTGGAAATTTCCATACGTTCATTTTAATCCGCTCCCTATGGGAATAGTTTACAGGAAAAGGATTAATGGTATAAAGGGGTCAAAGGACTTATTTAACAGTAGATTTGTATTTTTGGTAAATTAATGTAACATTCATAGAATGTATGACGTCTAATTTAAAGAGGAGGGATTTTATTGAAAAAAATATTAGCTGTGCTTGTAATTGGCATCTCTCTTATTGGGTGTAATCCACAAGAGAATGATCAAGCTGTCATCGAAAAAAATTATGAAGGCACCTACCAAAAGCTTGTGATTCCTGTTTTTGCTGGTGTAGTACATGGTGGATCAAGCCGTAGAGGGACCGGTAATAATTTTGTACGTCATCCATCTCCTAGTTACGATCGAGCAATTGAGGTTTATCCAGGTTCAGTATACGAACCGGATTTACCTGAAAAACTTCAAAAAGGTCAAACAGCCGAGATATTACTTGAAGAAGTAAATCGTCATGCGGAACAACCGAAAGAAATATATTCAATTAAAACTAGTGACCTTGCTGATGCCGATGTAGAAATTCCGAATGAACCAGGAAAATTGTATCGATATACGATCACAATTCGTGATGCTGATGGAACATTTAAAGACATTCGATATGATCCTTTGTTTACTACATATGACGAATATAATATGGCAATAAATATGATGAAGCCAGTGTATCAAAAAGGTGAACCGATGACTTTCTTTATTCAAAACTGGGGACCTAATCATCTGTCTTACAGTAAAAATTGGAAAGTGTTTAAGCAGTCGGGTGAGGAATGGAAGGAAATATCGCCACTTCCAACTTCCGGCGATAGTTGGGGTCCGTTAGAAATTAAGAACGCATGGTCGATGCAATACCTTGATATTGACGGCAATTCTGAGATGCTTCTGCCAGGAAACAACGAAAGTATCTTATTAAGAAATTATGAATTAAACAAAGGTTCATATAAATTACAAATTACTTTAGGTTCTGCCAAGCACAAATATATATTAGAAGATGGATTTGTAGTTGAATAAATTGTGTCGGTACCAGGCAATTTCTACACAATTCGCAGTGACCATGGATATTTCATGGTCACTTTTTTACTATGAAAACTCATGTTAAGCAAATTGTGTGAGAATTGTGTCGGTGCCAGGTACTAAAAGTGGATTTTTATTAAAAAATAGTACAATTGCCATAAGTATATTTTATAAATAGACTCTATAATTAATTGAATTTGATTGTAGAGAGGGAGTTACACGTTGATTAAATCTTTACGAGTCTTTATGACTCTAATGTTCGTTAGTAT
>JAHIWI010000024.1 GCA_018816185.1 Bacillota bacterium | reverse complement strand
TTTATTCCACAAGCCACATCCAATTCCTAAATAATAAATACCCGTAAGAGATTTGATACCTTCCATTATTTCACCACCCTATTACGTTCTTGCCTATATATTGATGACTGTTCATTCTTCAACTAAACTGCTGCGTTAGTTTAATAAGAAAAAAAGCCACATACGCAGCCCAAAAATCTTCAACTTAAGCACCTGTTAGTTGAATAAGAACTTTAATCTGTGACTGTCTTTAATTCAAACTTCATACGGTCTAAATCCCAGACGTCATCATCAGTATTAGAAAAGACAGTTACTTCAAGTTTCTGCCCAATGCTATATTTCTCTTCATTATCAACAGGTATTTCGTAAATATTCCCGTCTTTTCTACCTTCATCTACCCCGTCATATTCTTTAATAACTAGCATTTCTTCTTCAACAAGTATCTCCTCTACTGTTCCTGTGAAAGTAAAGTCCTCTTGATAATAAGAACAGCCAGTAATAAATATAAAAATCAATAATAATAAACTTATTGTGATTTTATTTTTCACAATAACACCCCCTTGAAAAATTAGATGCATAATACGTACTAAAGTTTCAAATTGTTGTTCAACTAAACTGCCGCATTAGCCATCCATGTACCTCAAAATAGTTACACCACAAATAATGAAAGAAATTACGTTCTTTCATGGGAGTTAAAGAAAGAACAAACCCTCTGTTATTAATTATACCAATACTTTACAATTTATCCTGCAAAAATTAAAATTTTCTGTTAATAAAAACCGCTGTAGTTTGAAGCTTTTTTAATATCAATTCGCAGACTGATTAGTCGTATTACAACTTCCATTGTAGTTCGATCAAATAGGCTGCTAAATATAGAGCTAAAAATTATTAGAGCAAGAATGCCTAAATATCAATAATAAAAGGACTACCAATCCATATGCGAATTGATAGCCCTTTTGTGTTGTGATTTTAAGTTTTGCACCTCTGAAGAGAACCCCTTCTTCATAGAAGCGATTTTTTTCATTACATTAAATTCGGATAATCTTGCTGACGCAATGCCTCATATATGAGAATGGCAGCCGTGTTTGATAAATTTAACGATCGAATATTTTCATTCATAGGGATTCGTAAGCATGTATCTTGATTGGCATCGATTAAGTCGCGTGGTAAACCAGAAGTTTCTTTTCCAAAAACAAAGAAATAATCTTTTTCTACTTCGCTATAATCATATACCGTGTGTGGCTTAGAGCCATGCTTTGTTAAAAAGAAAAACTGTCCTTGTGGATATTTCCCAAATAATTCATCCAAGCCATCGTAATAGTGGATATCTACATGTTCCCAATAGTCGAGTCCAGCTCGTTTCAACATTTTATCATCTGTAGAAAAACCTAATGGGCGGATTAAATGTAATTTCGTATCTGTACCTGCACATGTTCGAGCAATATTCCCTGTGTTTGCTGGTATTAATGGTTGGTAAAGTACCACGTGAATGGCCATGTCGTCACGTCCTCAATATATGGTTTCAAAGGCTAAGCCTTTGTGAATTTCATCTATTACTTCTTGATCTTTTTCTAATTCTAAAGCTTTTTCCAAAGCTTGTTTGCCTTCACTCGTTCCAATTTTCCCAATTGCCCACGCAGCCGTTCCTCGTATGACAGGACGCTCATCCTTCATTAATAAACCAATTAAGTCCGGAACTGTAGAAACTTCCTTGAAATGAGCAAGTGCCAAAATAGCGTTACGTTGGATTGGTTTTTTGCCTCTCCATGAACCAGATACATGACCGTACTTTTCTTTGAACTCCCGATTGCTGATTGTCAGTAGGGGTACGAGCAAAGGTTTAGCAATTTCAGGATCCGCTTTAAACTCTAGTTGATGTGTGTTTAATTTGCCTTTATTTTTTGGACAAACTGTTTGGCACGTATCACAACCGTATAATCGATTACCAATTTTCGTGCGGAATTCTTCTGGCAATGTGGTCTTCGTTTGTGTAAGAAATGCGATACATCGTTGAGCATTTAATTGTCCACCTTCAATTAGAGCACCTGTTGGACATACATCTAAACACAAGCGACAATCTCCACACTCATCCTCCATCGGTGTATCAGGAGCAAACGGGATGTTCGTAATGATTTCTCCAAGGTAAACATAAGAGCCAAACTCCGGTGTGATGACAGAACAGTTTTTTGCGCTCCATCCAATGCCTGCTCGCTGCGCCACCGCTCTATCCGACAACTCTCCTGTATCGACCATGGAACGAGTTTGCGCATCTGTTAAAGTCTCTTTGATATATTGTTCTAATTTCCCTAAACGATCGCGTAAAACCGTGTGATAATCCAATCCCCAAGAAGCACGAGCAAAAATGCCTCTACGTGCACCTTTCTTTCCTAGAGGAGCATCTTCCATTCTTGATGGATAAGCAATCGCAATCGAAATGATGCTTTCAGCTTCATTTAATAAAAGCGTAGGCGTTATTCTTTTTTCAATATCGGACTCTTCGAATCCAGACTGGTATCCCAATTCCTGCTGTCTTTTCAAACGATTTTTAAGCTCACGAAAAGGATCGGCTGATGAAAAACCGATTTTGTCGATTCCAATGGAATGTGCATATTCAATTAACTCTTGCTGAAATTGGTTCACATTCATGAAATGACCTCCCTTCTTGTGCTAAACTGTTGAAAAAACATGTAGGTGATTATATGAAAATCTCCATTGACCCATATATTTTTCAATTAGAACCTCAACTTAAAATAGGCATTAATCATTATACCAAATTTGTAACGTCAGAATCGCCTCAAATGTTAAAAGGTCGTATGCAATTATTTCAAGAGCATCTATTTTTTGATTTAGAGGATAAAGAATTATCATCCGTCCAAGGTGTTAAAGAATGGCGAGAGTTATGGAAAAAGTTCGGTTCAGATCCAGGTCGCTATAGACCATCGATTGAAGCTCTTCTACGCCTCATTCGAAAACAAAATTACCTGTCCCCAGTGAATAGTGTGATCGATTTAAATACATTCTTTTCATTGGAATATGAAATACCTGTCGGAATATATGATGCTTCGAATATACAAGGGAATATCCAGATGGCCCTTGGTAACGCAGATACATCTTATATAGGTTTGAATGGTCGAGACAATCGATTAGATGGCATATTAGCCCTCATAGATCAAAATGGACCCTTTGGTAGCCCGTATGTGGATTCTAAAAGGACTGCTGTGCACGAACAGACTACAGAAGCGTATCAGTTTTTCTTTTTACGTCCTTCTATGGAAATTTTTGAAGCTGAACAAATGCTTGCAGCAGCTGGAAAAATGTTTACCCAAGTGAACGGAGGAGAATTTTCTTCGCTTCTGTTAAATAAGAATCAGTTGGAAAGTTAAAAGCGATCCTAATGCAAAACAAAAACCACTCATTGTTCATGAGCGGCTCATTACAATTAAAACATTTTAGAGAAAACAGCAGCTTGCATCACATTGGATGCAAGCTGTTTTATCTTTGCTGATTAATAATCATTTCAAGACCTGCATGTGTTGATCTGAAAATTTGCACATCCCGATCTAAAGCACCCATCGTAACCGCTAACTCAGGTTTTATTCCAACTAAAATACACCTTGCTCCAATTAACTTTAAACAATCATGCAATTTTTGAATATGGAACTGAATATCTTGATCGAAATTTAAGACGCCGCTTAAATCGATAATTACATTTTCGATTCTATGCGATGAACATTCAAATAAAACAGAAGTAAGTAGCAAATCCGAACGCTCCGCATTGAACTCTCCAATTAACGGCAATGCAATCGTGTTTGCCCACACATGAAGAATCGGGATCGAAAGCGTTTTAATTAGCTTTTCTTTATTCTTTTCTTCTTCCGCTTTGGTTGATACATCCATCAACATAATAATGTATCCATCAATTTCTTCAGCATGATTTATGATTGGCGTAACTACGATATCCGTAACAAATCGGTCTTTAATCGTGATACGCGTCCGATGTGTAGATTTAATCGACTGCATAATTCCTTGTTGACGTTCAGGTCTTTGATGAAAATAGTCCATGCTTTTGCCAATAAAATCTTCGCTGCTATCTAACTGATACAAAGGCGCTACCGTCGTTAATAAATCCGATGCATTACAATTCATCCATCGAATATGAAATTGCATATCTGCAATCAATATATTTTCACCAATACTATTTAATGCGGTTAATACTGAAATGTCTTTTGGAATCTTACCTACATCTAGCATTTATCTCATCCTATTCTTGGAAACTCTTACACTCAGTATAACGAATATAAAATAGAAAACAAATTTGTTGGAAATTCTATTTTCGAGAAAAAAGGATGCTGGCCATAAGTGGCAGCATCCTTTCCTAATTTATTGATTTTGTCCGTCTTTTACAAATTGAGCTACGGTTAAGGTACGTTTCGTTTGGTGTTTTACTGCACCCTGCACGTTCTCAATCATTTCCCCATCTTGATTAACGGAGACGCTTGTACCATAAGGATTCCCGCCAGCTTCATAAAGAACTGGATCCGTATATCCTGGAGCAACTACAATAGCCCCCCAATGATACATGGTTGTATAAAGAGATAATGTTGTGATTTCTTGTCCGCCATGTGGATTCTGAGCAGAAGTCATAGCACTTACTACTTTGTTGACTAACTTGCCTTTAAACCATAGTCCTCCTGTAGTATCTAAGAAACTCTTCACTTGCCCAGGCATATTTCCGAATCGTGTTGGTACACTAAAAATTATCGCATCTGCCCATTCTAAATCATCTAATTTTACTTCTGGAACATCTTTTGTTGCTTCCGCATGTGCCTTCCAGGCTGGATTAGAGTCAATTGCTTCTTGTGGAGCAGTTTCTGGAACTTTTAATACCTTTACGTCAGCACCATGTTCTTTCGCTGCTTCTTCTGCCCACTTTGATAATTGAAAATTGGTTCCTGTTGAACTGTAATAAACAACTGCTAATTTGACCTTAGACATTATTCCATCTCCCTTAATCGTTTAAATTTTGTTAATTCAATGACTTGAAATACAGATACATTACCCTGTATTCCCTAATCTGACTAAAATATTCCTAGACATTTGTTATCCAATAAACATGCAAACAAAAAACGCCTAAATAACAGACATTGGCTACAATTAATAAATTTCTAATAATCTTACTATCAATTAGTTTAGGAATACGGAGAACGAGGATGAATAGTAAAAAACTTAGGGAAATTTTAATTAACAATATGGACAAAGCATCAAATGAAGCCATCAATGGATTAGCTTCAGAAATCAGTGAAGCTGAAACCCCATAATATGTTGCAACTGCATCGATTACATTCAATGAAACCAACAAGTATGTTAATGCAATCAATACATCACCCTCTCAATCAAATATAAGTAAGTATGCACATCACAGAAAGGTGATAAACGAAAATCTTTCCCAAGTATTAATAAAATGGTTTATCAAATATTGCTTATGGAAAATCCTTTTCATTCATAAAAAAGGCATAAATGATCCAATTGTGAACATGCTACTAAAAATGGAGGTGCAGTGATTTGGATACAAACAAAGGCAAGGAAAAACAAAAAGAAAACATGAATAGGAATAAAGCAAAAGTCGACCGAGAGGAATTTGGCTTTGGATATGATCTCAGCCCAGATGACTTGGATGTGAAAGGACAAAACCGTTCAGCCAAATCAAACACAAAAAGAGAACCAAACCATCCAACGAAAAACGAACCAAAATAACATCAAATTTCACATGTCCATACTTACTATATGAACAGCCACAAGAAAAAACCTAGCTTGCTCTGAATAGAGAGCAAGCTAGGTTTTCTCATACTGATATCCGCTAAGTGGTATTACCGAAACCATACAAAAAAGCAGTATCTACAAAAAGTAGATACTGCTTTTTCTGATACCCGAGGCCAGACTCGAACTGGCACGCCTCGCGGCACCGCATTTTGAGTGCGGCGTGTCTGCCATTCCACCACTCGGGCAAATTCTTGCTTGCAGACGATAACTATTTAAAATATGGAGGCGGCAACCGGATTTGAACCGGTGATAAAGGTGTTGCAGACCTTTGCCTTACCACTTGGCTATGCCGCCAAACTATTGGAGCGGAAGACGAGGTTCGAACTCGCGACCCCCACCTTGGCAAGGTGGTGTTCTACCACTGAACTACTTCCGCAAAGCTGGGGTACCTGGATTCGAACCAGGGCATGACGGAATCAAAATCCGTTGCCTTACCGCTTGGCTATACCCCACTATTAAGATGGGGCGAACGAGGGGAATTGAACCCCCGAGTGTCGGAATCACAATCCGATGCGTTAACCACTTCGCCACGCCCGCCATAATGAATACGTACTATTTAAAATATGCTTGAAATCAAAAAAAAGATGGGGCGAACGAGGGGAATTGAACCCCCGAATGTCGGAATCACAATCCGATGCGTTAACCACTTCGCCACGCCCGCCACAACATAATATTAAAATATAAATTGGCAGGGGCAGTAGGAATCGAACCCACACTGGAGGTTTTGGAGACCTCAGTTCTACCTTTAAACTATGCCCCTAAAAATGGTGGAGGGGGGCGGATTCGAACCGCCGAACCCGAAGGAACGGATTTACAGTCCGTCGTGTTTAGCCACTTCACTACCCCTCCAGATGAAGATGGTGCCGGCGAAAGGAGTCGAACCCTCGACCTACTGATTACAAGTCAGTTGCTCTACCAACTGAGCTACACCGGCAATAAATATATAAATGGTGGCTCAGGACGGAATCGAACCGCCGACACAAGGATTTTCAGTCCTTTGCTCTACCGACTGAGCTACTGAGCCACAATTGAATTGTTCTAAGCTTCGAATCTTTGTTAGCTTCATGCTTATTTCAATTCTGATACTTCTTAAAAAATGGCGGTCCCGACGGGAATCGAACCCGCGATCTCCTGCGTGACAGGCAGGCATGTTAACCGCTACACCACGGGACCAGTTGGTTGCGGGGGCAGGATTTGAACCTGCGACCTTCGGGTTATGAGCCCGACGAGCTA
>JAHIWI010000023.1 GCA_018816185.1 Bacillota bacterium | reverse complement strand
GGGAAATACTCTGCTCGTGAAGCAGCCATTATTGCCACTGGTTTCTCAACTGTATCTGCTACGTTTATGGTAATCGTTGCGAAAACGCTTGGTTTAATGGATATGTGGAATATGTACTTCTGGATCACACTGGTGGTCACATTCATCGTAACCGCTATCACAACGCGTATTTGGCCGTTAAATCGCATCAAAGACGATTATTATGAAGGTAGTGTGCCTCAACCCGAAGCAAAACCTGAAGGCAGTAGACTTTCAGCAGCTTGGAATGAAGCGCAAGAAACAGTTAGGCAAACGCCTAGTTTAGGGAAAAACATCTGGGATAATTTCCGAGATGGTTTATTGATGGCAATGGCCATTTTACCGTCAATTCTATCAATCGGATTATTAGGATTAGTACTCGCTGAATTCACACCGGTATTTGATTGGATTGGCTACATCTTCTATCCATTTACGTATGTATTGCAACTCCCTGAACCAATGCTCATTGCTAAAGCAAGCGCACTAGGTATTGCGGAAATGTTCTTACCAGCTTTACTAGTTGTAGAATCAGGGATTATTGTGAAGTTCGTTATTGGGGTCGTATCTGTATCCTCAATCATTTTCTTCTCAGCAGTCGTACCATGTATCGTATCTACTGAAATCCCAATCTCAATTCCGAAATTACTAGTTATATGGGTTCAACGCGTGATTCTAACGCTGATCATCGTTACCCCAATTGCTTATTTGCTGCTATAAGATAGTGCGCCACCCGCTTTTTTAGGGGTGGCACTTTTCATATGGAATGAAATCTGAATATTCTTGATTTATCTAAGAGATTTAATTATATTCAAATTAAGTCGTATTAATTGGAGGGAATATTGAATCTTATCAGAAGAAAATCGGAGAAATATTTGTTTTATGAAGCGTTGGAAAGGCGACTTCCAAGTAATCACTATTATTTAGATACAATTCAACAAAATTTAAGGAAAGAGAGAGGTGGATATACCGGTGAACTGCGTGTGGACCGGGAGTTACACGAAACTAGACATTATGAGGAATATAAGGTTTTAAGAAATCTTTTTGTAGGGTCAAACCAATCGTATTGTCAAATTGACACTTTGGTAATTCATCAACATTTCATACTCATTATTGAGGTGAAAAATATTCCGGGATTCCTTACATATGATGAGGTAACTCATCAACTTACCCGTCAACGAGATAATGGACCAGTTGAAGGAATGGGAGATCCGAAATCTCAAATTAAACGTAGCGAGCGTTTTGTACGAAATTTTTTAACAAAATACAAGCTTTCAATTCCTGTACATGGAATGATTGTACTATCGAATCCCACCTCGATTTTGGCGGAACCTTTTAAAGATTGTCCCGCCGTACATGTATCTGGATTATATGAAACGATGGAAAACCTACATCAATTATATACGGAGCATCAGAACCCCCCCAATTTTGATACCCGCAAAATTCAGCGTTTGTTCCAGCAACATGAACCAATAATTCCCCCTTATCGGCCAACCCATATCCCTATTACTATATTTAAAGATATTCAAACTGGCGTCTTGTGTTCTAACTGTGGGAAAAATAAATTAGATTATAAAAGTAAATCTTGGCGGTGTTCACATTGTAAATTTAAAAGTGAAAGTGCACATCTAGAAGCACTCAATGAGTTTTCTATTCTCTTTAGCCGAGAAATAACTACTGTTGAATGGATGAATTTTAGTGGATTAAAATCTTTGGCTACAACTAGAAGAGTGCTCAACGAAAGTAATTTAGAAAAAAACGGAGGGAATAAAAATAGGAAGTGGATAATTCATAGAATCTCTAAAAGTTAACTAGGTGATGAGACATGTTTGATTGATAAAAGACTGATTTTGTTTGATAAATCGTTAGATTGATTGATAAATCTCTAATTTGATTGATAAACTACCCATTTTGATTGATAAATGTTCAAAGGAAAGTCTACCCCTAATAAAACGGTCTCATTAACCAAGTGAACTCCTTATTGAAACACACCTCTTTCAACAGAAGC
>JAHIWI010000195.1 GCA_018816185.1 Bacillota bacterium | reverse complement strand
TGGAAGGTTCAACGATTTATTTCTCGAAATTTAGTGAGCAAAATTTAATTGTGACTCCTTTTACCATTGAAAATCATGAAGTGGGTGATGAGTTTACCATCCAGTTATCAAATGAAATAAGCGAAGAGGTTCCACCACTACTGATTGTGAAAGAAAGTAAATTATATGCAGTATCTCAAATTATGAATTCAACAATGAATGCAAGTGTTGCTGTAGTTAATGTGAAAACAGGAGAATTACTTTACGATGGGGAAGTGGTTATGAAAAATACTCCTAAAAATATTCAAGAGTTTGAACTATATATGTATGAGATGTCTGTTAACTAGTTAGCTTAAACTTAGTATTATTTAATAGATAGCTTAATGAAAGACATTCAAGCTTATATTGTAAAAAGATGACTTCAGTATTTTACTGGAGTCATCTTTTTTAGTCACACTACTTATATGAGAATTTTAAAGTAACATTCTTCACCACCTTGGACTCTAGCTTCATTCCAAAAGTTAGTCCGTAACGCTTAGTGGCCTGCTTTTTCTGTATGTTCAACGGGTATATGTTTGAATGATGTAACATCAAATAAGCCTGTGTCTGTTAATTTCAATGAAGGAATAACAGGCAAACTAAGAAATGATAAGGTCAACATTAAATGGTAATCAAGTGTCGGGTGAATCGTATGAAGCGCTTGGTGCAACTTGTGAAGATCTTGGACCGCTTGCTGTGTAGGGCTTTCGGTCATTAAACCGCCAATAGGTAAAGCTAAAGAGGCGAGGATGTTACCTCCATCGACG
The DNA here is from genome assembly GCA_018816185.1 of Bacillota bacterium. GTDB lineage: Bacteria > Bacillota > Bacilli > Bacillales_A > Planococcaceae > Paenisporosarcina. The sequence goes on along the minus strand of JAHIWI010000195.1, from coordinate 1,536 downwards.
ACTACCAAACCGCCTTGCATGGATTGAAGATTTTCTAAGGCAACTAACATATCCTCGTCATTGGTGCCAAGGACAATCGCGTTATGTGAGTCATGTGCGATCGTCGTAGCAACTGCGCCACTTTGAATGCCAAAGCCTTTTACAATTCCTAGTCCTATTGTGTGCTTATGGTGATGACGTTCGATAACTGCTAATTTCAATTGGTCATGATGAATGTTAGGTATAAATTTTCCTTCATTAACATCTACTGTTTCAATAACTCTATTTGTTGTCAGCTGATTCGGGATAATTTCAATCACATTTGCAGTCGAACCCTGTGAAAATGGGATGGCTAAATCTGAAGCTGTCAATGAAGGCAAATGGACGGATTGTCGAATTCGGTTCGAACAATCCGTTTTGCTAGCTGTTGGTGTAATCATTTCTCCACTATGTGCAACTTGAACGCCTTTTTTCCATACAGAAGATATTTCAAGAGTTTCTAGATGATCCAGCAATACAAAGTCCGCTTCAAACCCTGGGGCTAGTGCTCCTTTGCCATCTAACCCGTAACATTCAGCTGCATTGATGGTCGCAAGTTGAATCGCTTGTAATGGGTCCATCCCCGATTTAATTGAGAGACGAATCGCATGATCAATGCTCCCTTCATTAAAGAGTTCATCTAAATGTTTATCGTCTGTGCAATATAAGAACCTACGTGCATTTTGGCCAGAAACCGCTGGCAAAAGATCCTGTAAATTCTTTGCGGCAGAACCTTCGCGAATCAATACATACATGCCTTGCTCAACTCGATCAAGTGCTTCGTTAGCTGAAATGCATTCATGATCCGTTTGAATTCCAGCTACTCGGTATCCACGAATTTGATCATGTTGTAAACCAGCCCCGTGACCGTCAATTAGCAAATTGGCACGTTGTGTCATGACGATTTTTTCTAGCATATCCTCATTCCCATTTAAGACTGCAGGAAAATCCATGACTTCTGCTAGTCCGATTACGGAGGGATGAGCTAATAAGGGAGATAGATCTTTAGCTTGAAGAATTGCGCCTGCATGCTCAAATGAAGTGGACGGTACACAAGAAGGAAGCATGACATAGATATCCATTGGACTTTTTTCGGCATCATCTAACATGAATTGAATCCCTTCAATACCTGCCACGTTAGCGATTTCATGAGGATCCGTAACGACTGTGGTCACGCCATGGGGCAATAAAACATCTCCAAATGCAGAAGGAGTTAGCATAGATGACTCGATGTGAATATGCCCATCAATTAATCCGGGTATCACATAACGTCCCTTCGCATCCATTTCATTCAAGGCTTGAAATGAACCAGAGCGATCAACGGCAATAATGACTCCATCAGAAATGACTAAGTCAGCTTGAATCCAGGTCAATGATAAAACGTTAGCTATTTTAGCATTTCGAAGAATGAAGTCAGCGGGAAGAGATCCTTGGGAAATGGCAATTCGTTTTTGGAGTATGTGAATGGATTCCATGAATGATTGACCTCCTATCGAAAAAGTTCTTATATCTTATTCG
>JAHIWI010000194.1 GCA_018816185.1 Bacillota bacterium | reverse complement strand
TTAAAATACTCATAGTTCAAGCTATAAAATCCATAGACTATAATTGTTAAAATATTTTGCAAATTAACGATTTTAGGCTTATAATTTTAAAAAAGGAGTGACTTATTATGAACGACATAATGAGTAACAAATTAAACAAGCAGGCTGTATGGTTTGTCACGTTTCACACCTTATTTATTTTTAATTTAGCTTTTGATATTTTGGAATTTATGTAAAACGGGTAGCTAGTCTATCCGTTTTTTTATTGGAAAAAAGGAGAATTACTATATGAAGAAACTGTGGGATCGTGAACAATATATTGCTTCATTTCATCAAATGAAAAATAAAGATAAAGCAATACCAATGGAAGCTTATATGAAAAACATGTTTCCTTTTCTCGGAATAAAAAGTCCTGAGCGAAAAGAAATCGTAAAAGAATATTTTTCAGCTTATCAATTGCCAGTCGAGGATGTTTTTTTAGAAGAAATCTTGGCAATTTATCAATTACCTGAAAGGGAATTTCAATATGCCGCTATAACGTTGTTAAGCAAAAAAATAAAGACACTTCAAATTAATGACCTGCCTTTTATTGAAAAATTAATAATCGAAAAATCATGGTGGGATAGTGTTGATTCTATAGCTCCTACAATTGTCGGTTCAATTGTAAAGCGCAATAGAGCTGAAGGGGAAGAAATCATGAAACAATGGTCTAGCTCAGAGAATATGTGGTTAAACCGATCAGCCATTTTGCATCAATTAAAATACAAGAAAGATACAAATGAAGATCTACTCAAGGAAATTATACTTAGACACAATCAATCGCCAGAATTTTTTATTCAAAAATCAATTGGTTGGCTTTTGCGTGAATATGCGAAAACCAATCCCGAATTTGTGAAAGGGTTTGTTTTGACACATGACTTAAAACCGTTAAGCAAGCGAGAAGCCCTCAAAAATTTATAACGTATTAACATCCTAGTAAATGAGCGCTTTCATTTGTTTATTAATATTTTGTTCAAGTAAGATAAAAAGAAAAGGAGAATCACGATGAATCTTCCATCACCGATTTTGTTTTACGACGGTAACTGTGGGTTTTGTCAACAGTCTGTCCAATTTGTTCTCAAAAATGAAAAAAGTGACGTTGTGTTTTTTGCACCTCTTCAGAGCGATATAGCTGATGAAATGAAAAAAGAATACCCAGAACTTCATAATATTGATTCAATCGTGTTTTATGAGGGAAAGGAATTGTTAGTTGAGTCTGATGCTGTATTAGCTTTAGCCACTTATTTAAAAAATCCGTTTCCATTTGCTAAACATGGTCTTGTATTTCCAAGATTTTTCCGAGATGGATTGTATCGGGTAATTGCAAAACATCGTCATCGATTAGTTGATTCGAATGAATCGTGTATATTGCCAACTGCTGAACAAAAGAAACGGTTTTTAAGTTAACAGAAGGAGAGAGAGATATGTTTTTAGAAAAGAATAATGAAATTCGCAAGAAATTATTTCAAACGATAGAAGGATTAACGGATGAACAGTTTAATAAAACACCTTCTAGTGGAGGATGGTCTCCGAAACAAATTTTCGAACATCTTGTTCGAATGGAAACAGTAATAGGTACGAATATTGCAAGAGAGTTAAAAAATCCAGATAGCCCAAAAGCGCGGAAAAAACCGATTCAACTTACGACATCTCGTCTTATAAAAGTGGAAGCCCCTGGTTACACCGAACCTTCAAATGAATTCAAGTCAAAACAAGAAATGAAAAAAGAAATTCATGATTCAAGACTCTTCTTATTAGATGTTTACGAATCCAGCAACAAAGAAGTATTCAAAAGCAAATCATTTAAACACCCAATCTTTGGACAAGTTCCACTCATTCAATGGTTTCCATTTGTCGGATTACACGAAAAAAGACATTTGAAGCAATTGGAAAATACGATTAAAAATTTATAAGGTCATAAAGATTACTTATGACAACCTATAATTTTAATGTAATTTACTTATAAAGTAGACTACGTTATGATAGGAAATGGAGAAAAGTCGCTATTATTAGATGAGAGCCTTTTCATAAGACTAAAGGAGGAAAAGACATGGCAAAAAGTAATTTACACAATAGCCGTACTTCTTTCGATTTAAACGGAAAAACGTATAATTATTACCGTTTAGCAGCGTTAGAAGAGGCAGGGATCGCAAATGTTTCCCGACTTCCTTATTCAATTAAAGTATTATTAGAGTCCGTTTTACGACAACACGACGGATATGTCATCAAAGATGATCATGTTGAAAAATTAGCTAAATGGGGCAAAGATGTTGACCCTGAAGCTGAAGTTCCATTCAAACCATCACGTGTAATTCTTCAAGATTTCACTGGTGTACCTGTGGTTGTTGACTTAGCTGCGCTACGTTCAGCAATGGCTGAAATGGGTGGAGATCCAGACAAAATCAATCCTGCAATTCCAGTGGACTTAGTAATTGACCACTCTGTGCAAGTTGATAAATATGGTACAAGTGATGCACTTCGCGTGAATATGGAGCTTGAATTTGAGCGTAATGCAGAGCGTTATCAGTTCCTTAGCTGGGCTCAAAAAGCATATGACAACTATCGTGCAGTGCCACCAGCAACAGGTATCGTTCACCAAGTAAACTTAGAGTATTTAGCGAATGTTGTTCATGCTGTACAAAATGAAGATGGTTCGTACGAAACGTACCCAGATACATTAGTAGGTACTGATTCACATACAACTATGATTAATGGTATTGGCGTTCTTGGTTGGGGTGTAGGTGGTATTGAAGCTGAAGCAGGTATGCTTGGTCAACCTTCATACTTCCCAATTCCTGAAGTTATCGGTGTTAAATTGACTGGCGACCTTCCAAATGGAACAACTGCTACTGACTTAGCACTTAAAGTAACTGAAGTACTTCGTAAAAAAGGTGTAGTAGGTAAATTTGTTGAGTTCTTTGGAGCTGGCGTAACAAAACTTCCACTTGCTGACCGTGCAACAATTGCTAACATGGCACCAGAGTATGGTGCAACTTGTGGTTTCTTCCCAGTTGATGAAGAAGCACTTAATTATATGCGTTTAACTAGCCGTGACGCTGATCATATCCAAGTAGTTAAAGAATACTTAACTGCAAACGGAATGTTCTTCACTGCTGAAAATGAAGATCCTACTTACACTGATGTTGTTGAATTAGATTTATCTACAATTGAGCCAAATATGTCTGGACCAAAACGTCCACAAGACTTAATTCCTTTGTCTCAAATGAAAACTGAATTCAACAAAGCAGTAGTTGCTCCACAAGGTAACCAAGGTTTTGGTTTATCTAAAAAAGAATTTGCTAAAACTGCTAAAGTAACAATGGCAGATGGTTCTGAAGTAACAATTCCTACAGGTGCTATTGGTATTGCTGCCATTACATCATGTACAAATACATCAAATCCATTCGTTATGATTGGTGCGGGTCTTGTTGCTAAGAAAGCAGCTGAAAAAGGCTTGCGTCCACCAGCATACGTGAAAACTTCTCTTGCCCCAGGTTCTAAAGTAGTAACTGGTTACTTACGTGATGCAGATTTACTTGCACCTTTAGCTGAAGTTGGTTTTGACTTAGTTGGTTACGGATGTACGACTTGTATCGGTAACTCGGGTCCAATGCTTCCTGAAATCGAAAAAGGAATCATCGAAAACGACTTACTAGTAACTTCAGTTCTTTCTGGTAACCGTAACTTTGAAGGTCGTATCCATCCATTAGTTAAAGCTAACTACTTAGCATCTCCACCACTAGTTGTTGCTTATGCATTAGCTGGTACAGTTGATATCGATCTTCAAAACGAAGCTCTTGGTAAAGACAAAGATGGCAATGATGTATTCTTCGCAGATATCTGGCCATCAACAGAAGAAGTAAAAGAAGTTCTTTTACGTACTGTAACACCTGAATTATTCCGTGCTGAATATGCTCGTGTATTTGATGAAAACGAACGATGGAATGCAATTGAAACATCTAATGATTCATTGTATACATTCGATGAAGATTCAACATACATTCAAAATCCTCCATACTTTGAAGGTTTATCTGTAGAGCCTAATGATATTCAAACGCTTGCAGGTCTTCGAGTAGTTGCGAAATTTGGAGATTCAATCACGACTGACCATATTTCACCAGCTGGTGCAATTGGTAAAGACACGCCAGCAGGTAAGTACTTACGTGAGCGTGGAGTAGAAGTTCGTAACTTCAATTCTTATGGTTCACGTCGCGGTAGTCATGAAGTTATGATGCGTGGTACATTCGCTAACATTCGTATCCGTAACCAAATTGCTGCAGGCACAGAAGGTGGATACACAACTTACTGGCCAAACGGCGAAATCATGGCAATTTATGACGCTGCAATGAAATATCAAGAAGATGGAACTGGATTAGTTGTTTTAGCAGGTAAAGATTACGGAATGGGATCTTCACGTGACTGGGCAGCTAAAGGAACAAACCTACTTGGTATTAAAACAGTAATTGCTGAAAGCTATGAACGTATTCACCGTTCTAACCTAGTAATGATGGGTGTTTTACCACTTCAATACTTACCAGGTCAAAACGCAGAATCACTTGGCTTAACAGGTAAAGAAGAAATCAGCGTAAATATTGCTGAAGGAGTAAAACCTCGTGACATTCTAAAAGTAACAGCTAAATCAGCTGACGGTTCTGTTACAGAATTCGATGTATTAGCTCGTTTCGATTCAGAAGTAGAAGTTGATTACTACCGTCATGGTGGTATTTTACCAATGGTACTTCGCGACAAATTAAAAAACTAAAATAGATATAAAATGAAGACTGCAGATAAACTTGAGAAATCCAAGTTTGTCTGCAGTTTTTTTATTTGAAAATACACATGTTAGAAGAAGCAGTTTTAATAGATTTTGGGTTTTAGTAGAGGATAAATGCATTTTGACCAGCTCAGATTAAAGCAGTAACACTCCTATCAGTCACTACAATAAAAAGATTTATCCTATAAACAGAAATAAGTAGGTATTTTCTTCACTTGTAAAACATGTAATGAGATATGGGGATAACCGTCAATATAAATACCGAATAGATTTTCTTTTATTTGGAATACTCATTCAATTCAGAACATTGCTATGATACAATTTTAGGAAGAAAGTATGTTAGCGAGGGAAGTATATGGACCTACCTTTACTTAAATCTAAACTCGTTCCACCCGTGGCAAGTGAGACCTTTATGAGACGGGCTTCTTTAACGCGAACATTCAAACAAATCACATTAAAAAAATGTACACTAATTTCTGGCGGGGCCGGGTACGGTAAAAGCTCTGCTGTAGCACAATATCTCACAGATAGTCGAATTCATTGTTCGTGGTACACCGTTTCTACAGAAGATGATGATTTAGCGCCGTTCTTACGTTATTTAATTGGTAGTATACAAAGGATTGTTCCTAGTTTCGGTCAAAAGTTTAATAAAGATTGGTCGTTGCAACCAGCATTTCCAAGTGAGAAAGAATTAATTGCCTGGCATGCTTGGTTTGTTGATGAGCTTGATCATATTGCGGAACCTTTTGTCATTGTCATTGATGACTATCATCTAATTGATCATGTTTTCTCTATAAACTTTATGATGGAACGGATATTAGAACACTGTCCACCTTATATTCATATTGTTCTAATTTCAAGGACAAAACCAAGATGGGCTCAACTACTAAAATTGAAAATGAATGGACAATTACTTGAGGTCAACGAACATGACCTCATGTTTACTGAAGAAGAAATTCTCGTGTATTTTGAAGATTATTTCAATCGAAGTCTTACTGAAAACGAGACCAAAAGAATATTAGAAATAACAGAAGGTTGGGCAATTGCCATCCAATTAATTGCGATGCAATCCGCGAGTGAAAACAGTACATTTGATGTTTCACTTAAACCCGCATTAGAAGATTTATTTCACTATCTTTCAGAAGAAGTATTTACTAGATACAAAGAGGTGGAGCAGAAGTGGCTCTTACAATTCTCGATTTTCCCAACATTCTCTCAAGAGTTTATCCAGACATTTTATGGCGAAGGGGCTGGAGTATTCTTGCAACGCTTCCGCAGCCACCATGGTTTCATTCAACAACTAGGGGATGATTCGGTCTATCGGTATCATGCGTTATTTCAACAATACTTAATGACCAAATGGAAACAGACAAACTATCAAGAATTTCAAGAAGCTCATCAAATAGCCTCTACTCATTTCTGGCAAAATGGCGACACTATTCACTCCATCTATCATGCGCTCCAAAGTGAAGATTCCCATTTTATTTGCCAAATTGTAATGAAAACTGCACCTAGATTATTGAAACTTGGACAATTCGATTTAATTATGGAAAGTTTAAAAGAAATCCCAATCAGTTATTTTGAGGAGTATCCTGCGTTATATTATTTTGAAGGAGAAGCTAATCGTTATCGCGCTTATTATGAAAAATCAAAACAAGCGTATCAAAAATGTTTACATCTAGCGACTTCTATAGAAGATCCTTATTATATGAGTTACGCACATGCAGGACTAGCACATATTTATTTAGACACAATTCAACCAGGTTTAGCAGATCCACATTTAGCTAATGCCATCGCCTTTGCTAATCAAACGACCAACATGTCTAAGACAGATATGTATAATTTAAAGAGACAATTTGCAGAAAACCTCGTTAATTTAGGTAAAACAAGAGAAGCAAAAGCTTTTATTGAAGTTGAACAATTACCGAAGGATTTATTAACAGATGGAAATTTAGATGCACGAATATTATTAAGAATGGGAAAACTATCGGCTTCATTGCAGTTATTAGAAAACCGCATTCGAGAAGAAGATCTAGTGCCCGATTCTCATCGAGAAACTGCAGTATTGCTAGCACTTCTAAACGCAATGGTCGGAGAATTATCCCATGCCAGTTATTATGCAACAAAAGGAATTGAAAGTGGAATCCGTGAAAAATCTGGCTTCGTAGAAGCAGTAGGATTGATTCGTAAAGGTCATGCCGAAAGTGTGGATGGTGATCATTTTTGGGATTCTCCTGAGCGTATGTACCTTCAAGCTATTGAAAAAATGGACCAAATGAATGTTTCTCGAGGAAAAGCAGAACCTTATTTAGGACTTGCTCTTTTAAAAGCGAAGCAAGGCTATTATTACGATGCACAAGTCCTAGCGGAAAACGGATTGAGAGAAACGGAAATTGTGCATGATTCTTGGTTCTCTGCTTATATAAAAATTGGTCTTGCGATTATTTATTGTTCATCGAACGAGTTTGAAAAAGCCATTCCATATGCTAGACAAGCACAACATGATTTTTCTTTATGCGGCGATTCTTTTGGGTTGATGGTTTCATCATTTTGGTTAAGTATTTGCGCTCATAATAGTAGTGATGAAAATATCTTCATAGAAGAGATTAAGATATTCGCTACATTAATAGTCGAAGAGCAGTATACATTTTTCATTGAAAAATTAACGCTTTATGGCCCATTTGATTTGCAACAGTTTTATCCATTAATCCAGCGTGCAGTAAAGGTTGATCATAAGGATGAAATGCTTAGACAAATTAGCCAACATTTACAGGTAGTACACACTGTTTCGTATCCAGGTTATACGTTACACATCAACTTATTAGGCCCAATTTCTATTAAACTGGGTTTAAATGAAGTGGATGATCGTAAGTGGCAAAGAGAAAAGGCTAAAGATTTATTTGTTTATTTGTTTATACACAGTGAGCGTTTTATTCCAAAAGATGAACTTATTCGTGAATTATTTGAAAACCAAGATGAAAAGACAGCCAATCGAGATTTTAAAGTAGCACTGAACGCCCTATTTAATGTATTGGAACCTAATAGGCCGCCACGAGCTGAATCGTATTTCATCATACGAAAGCAGTCGATGTACAGAATTCACCCAAAAGCCGCTATTATTAGTGATGTTCAAAAATTTCAACAATTGGCATCTCAGGGTTTAGAAGAGCGTAATCCTCAGAAAGCTATCGAGTTATTAAAATCAGCTGTCTCACTTTATAAAGGAGCTTTCTATCTTGATCAATCACTGTGCGATTGGTTTCAGTTTGAAAGAGATCATTTTCATCACACCTATCTACAAATTATTGAAAAGTTAGCGCAAAATTCTACTCGCCTTCAGCAATTCGATCAAACCATATACTGGTCTGAAAAGTTACTCAGAATTGACAATACGTGGGAAGAAGCATACCGACTGTTAATGTATGCACACGATCAGAAACATAATCGGTCAATGGCTATTATGTGGTATGAGAGGTGTGTGAAAATGTTGATGAAAGAGTTTGAATTACCTCCAATGGAAACAACTGAACAAATGTACGAACTTATAACGATGGGCTATTCATGACTCTGTTTCGAGAAAGATCGAAGCAGAGTTTTTGTTCTTTAACAGCGAAAAAGAACTTATTCCTATTTTAATAAGTTTAGAAAGTAAAGGGTTCCAGATTATTGGTCTAGCTCCAGCACCGGTGTCATTCTAGAATTCACTTTGCGCTTTTCTCGTCGTGTAACTCTTTTGTAACTACTATTCTATAAAATAAACACTAGCAAGAAAACGCTTACAAAAGCGAAATAGGGGAAGGGGATTTTCATGAAAAGAAAGTCATGGTTATTTTTAGCATTAGCTTTTGTCCTGATTTTTAGTACCGCTTGTAGTAACACGGAAACAACTAAAGTTCCAGTAAGTGGAGACAATAAGACAGAAGAAGGCGGAACAATTAAAATTGGGGTCTTAGCATCGTTAACTGGTGCACTTGAATCTTATGGGAAACAAACACAAAAAGGTTTTGAATTAGGTATTGAATACGCTACTGAAGGCACGATGGAAGTAGCTGGAAAAAAGATCGAAATCATTTATGAAGATACAGAAACAAAACCAGAAGTTGCTGTACAAAAAGCAACAAAATTACTAGAAGAAGATGAAGTGGATTTCCTAGTAGGTTCTTCTAGTTCAGGTGATACACTCGCTGTCCTTCCATTAGCAGAAGAATATGAAAAAATTATGGTTGTTGAACCTGCAGTTGCAGACAGTATCACAGGTGCTGAGTTTAACAAATACATTTTCCGTACTTCACGTAACTCGTCTCAGGATGCTGTAGCGGGTGCAGCAGCAATTGCTAAGCCAGGCGTTAAAATTGCCACGTTTGCACCAGACTATTCATTTGGAAGAGACGGAATTGCAGCATTTAAGAAAGCAGCAGAAGAGTTAGGTGCTGAAATCGTTTTAGAAGAATATGCTGATCCAGCAGCAACAGACTTCACTTCAAACTTACAAAAAGTTATTGAAGCGAAACCGGATTACTTGTTCGTTGTATGGGCGGGTGCAAACTCACCTTGGAATCAAATTGCAGATTTGAAGCTTCAAGATAAAGGCATCAAAATCTCAACTGGTGCTCCTGATATTCCAGCTTTAACTACTATGGAGGCTTTAGTGGGAATGGAAGGCTTCTCAGTTTACTATCACACATTACCGGATAATGATGTGAATGATTGGTTAGTAGAGAAACATAAAGAAAAATATAATGGGGAAGTGCCTGACTTATTCACTCCAGGAGGTATGACAGCTGCCATTTCGATCATAGAAGCATTGAAAAAATCAGAAGGAAATGCAGATGGCAATGAATTAATCGGAGTTATGGAAGGTATGTCATTTGAAACTCCAAAAGGAAAAATGACATTCCGTGCCGAAGATCATCAAGCTTTACAAACAATGTACTCTGTTAAATTAGAAAAACTAGCTGGTTTTGATTATCCTGTTCCCGTGCTAATTCGAGAATTATCACCTTCAGAAACAGAACCGCCAATTCAAAACTAATAAAGAGTGAGACGGCCAGTGAAAACTGGTCTGTCTCTCTCCATGTTTAAGAACGTTTCTTGAATGTGGAGAGAGACAGAAGAAAGGGTGAAATCGATGACTCCAATTTTAAGAACTGAAAACTTATCCATCAAATTTGGTGGCCATACAGCAGTTAATCAAATGAATTTTGAAATGCCAAAAAACCATTTCAAATCGATTATAGGTCCAAATGGAGCAGGAAAGACAACATTTTTTAATTTAATTAGTGGAGAATTAAAACCTTCTGAAGGAAAAGTTTATTTTAAAAATGAAGATATGTCCCGCTTATCACCTGTTGAACGAACAAGAAGAGGATTGGGCCGTTCATTTCAAATTACTAACGTATTTCCAAATCTAACCGTATTAGAAAACGTTCGTTTAGCTGTCCAATCTAAAGAGAAAATTCGTTATCAAATGATTCATCATGTACTAAAGTATCCAAACCTCATTCATAAAGCTGAAGAACTACTTGAACTGGTTTTATTAGTTTCCAAAAAACATATTGCCGCTAGTCAGTTATCACACGGTGAAAAACGGAAATTAGAAATTGCGATGTTATTAGCTTTAGATACGGATGTCCTGTTACTAGATGAACCTACTGCTGGTATGTCATTAGAAGAAGTGCC
>JAHIWI010000193.1 GCA_018816185.1 Bacillota bacterium | reverse complement strand
CAAGAAAAAAACATTTATCGATCCACAAGGTAACTCTTTTGTTTATGGCTATCCTATATGGTTTGCACTTCTACTTACCTTTGGAGTGGGATTTGCTTCAGGCTTATTTGGAATTGGAGGAGGATCAATTCTCGTTCCCGCTATGATCTTATTATTCCTATTTCCGCCTCATGTGGCAGTTGGGACATCGATGTTTATGGTCTTCCTATCAGCACTAGTCAATTCTGTTAGCCATATCTCGTTAGGGAATGTTCCTTGGTTATATACAATACCGGTTATTCCTGCAGCCTATATTGGCGCTAAAATTGGTGCTTACTTAAATCAAAAAATTAAATCGGAAACGTTAGTGTTCGCACTTCGAATTATTTTATTATTACTAGGAATTCGTTCAATTGTTGCTGGATTACTCGGGTAAGGAGATTAATGAATGCTAGAAACCATCCATTTTTATCATACGAATGATTTGCATAGTCATTTTCAACATTGGCCGAGAATTGACGATTTGTTGACTTCACGGAAAAAATGGCATCAAGAGGAAGGTGACACTAGCTTTGCATTTGATATCGGTGATCATATTGACCGTTCACATATTTTCACTGAAGGTACGCTTGGAAAAGGAAATACTCAGCTTTTAAATAAAGCACAATATGATGTTGTAACGATTGGGAACAACGAAGGGATTACTTTGCCACACGATGACCTTGATACCCTATATGAGGATGCTCATTTTGATGTTGTGGTGGGTAATTTATTTGATGAAAATGGCAATCGACCTAATTGGGTGAAACCTTATGTTGTAAAGCAAACATCAAAGGGGACAAAAATAGGAATCATCGCTGTAACAGCGGAATTTTCATCTTTCTACGAGCGTTTAGGCTGGAAAGTAACATCTGCTTTTGAAGCTATACAAAAGTCTCTAGAACAATTAACTCAAGATGTAGACATCCTTATTTGTTTATCTCATTTAGGTATACATGAAGATGAAAAAATGGCTGCTCAATTCCCCAAAATAGATGTAATATTTGGAGCTCATACACATCATGTATTGCACGATGGGAAATTAGTGAATAACGTGTTACTAGCGGCAGCAGGTAAATTCGGTCAATTCGTTGGTCAAGTTACAGTCGATTATGATTTAATTACAAATGAAATCAAAAAGAAAAAGGCCATTCTTTATGATGCGAATGAATTGCCAGCAGTTCAACATGAACTTCAAAAAGTGTCTGAACTTGAACGAATCGGAAAAGATAAGATGAAAACCATTGAATTTTATCAAAAGGAAACCTTAGAAAAACAATGGTTCCAAGAATCAGCATTGTCCGCCTATTTTGGAGAGGCAATGGTGAGTTATTGTGATGCAGATTGTGCCCTTTTCAATGCGGGAATATTTCTCGATGATTTTAAGAGTGGAGATGTCTCCTCTTTACACGTACATCAAATTTTACCTCATCCGATCAATCCGTGTGTAATCGAACTTACGTATGTAGAGTTACGCGATCTATATCATCAGTCATTAAACCATGAGTGGCCAAATCTGGAGATTAAGGGTCTTGGATTTAGAGGTTCTATCATGGGGAAAATGATTGCTTATAACATGAAAATTGTAGACAATGAATTGTACATTAAGAACGAACTTGTAAATCCAAATAAGTTAATCAGATTGGCAACTTTAGATATGTTTACATTCGGTTACTTTTTCCCAAGTTTAAAAGAAGCTAATAAAACCTACTTTATGCCAGATTTTCTGCGAGACGTTTTCATTTGGTATGGAAAAAAACAAAAATAATTCTGGGATTTACACGAAGTGGAGAGAACCATGAGATTAATATCAATCAAGACATTATCAGAAGGAATGATTATAGGGCGGACGATTTGGAATGAAGCTGGTCATCCTTTATTGCAAGAAAATGTGAAGGTTACCGGTCGAATTATCGAACGGTTAATTGATTTAAATCTTCAATATGTATATATTCAAGATGCTTTATCAAAAGACATTGACTCTCTTGATACGGTACCCATTGAAGTAAGAAAACGAGCAGTTACAGAAATAACCCAAACGTTCAAAGCTATTCAAGGCGCAGAAAAAGGACAAGCATCCTTTTTTATCGATCAACAATCAAAAGCTCTTTACTCGGTTATTGATGACTTATTAAATAACATTTTATCGAATGAAGATGTTTTAACGATCATCGGCGATGTTTTCATGTATGATAACTATATTTATCAACATTCATTTCAAGTAAGCACTTATGCTATTGCAATTGCTAAAGAAATGAACTATTCAGTCGAAGAAATTCGACAAATCGCTTTAGGAGCATTATTGCATGACGTTGGAAAAATGTTGGTTCCTCAAGACATACTATTAAAGCCAGGACGACTTTCAGAAGAAGAGTTCAGTGAAATTCGAAAGCACACAACTGCAGGTTTTGATGTGTTAAGGAATGTTCACTCCATCTCATTATTGATAGCGCATTGTGCTTTCCAACATCATGAGAGATTGGATGGAAGTGGTTATCCTAGAGGGTTGATCGATTTTGAAATTCATCCATATGCCAAAATTATTGCTGTTGCAGATGTATTTGATGCGGTTACCTCGAACCGTGTCTATAAAATGAAAATGCTCCCGTCACAAGCAATCGCTATTTTAGAAGCTGGGAAGGGCACATTGTACGATGCAAAAGTAGTTCAAGCCTTTAGTCAAATTATTGCGCATTACCCGAATGGGACAACCGTTGTTCTGTCAAATGATAGTCGTGGCATTATTTCTAAACAAAACAAGCATATGCCTACACGTCCATGGGTTAGAATTTTTGAAGAAGATGGTGAGTTATTAAATGCGACCTATGAACTTGACTTATTACATAATAATGAGCTAGTTATCGACAAAGTGGAACTCGATTTTAATTAAAATGATGACATAAAATCCTCCGATTTCTCGTACCATAGAGAAGGAGGATTTTTGTTTGAAACTACCAAAAGTAACGAATAAATCAAGCAAGAAAAGACAAAATCTGTTACCAATCATTCTGTTGTGTATTATTTTGTCCGTGGCTGCATTGTTTTATGTCGTGAACGTACGTTTAACCCCAACCTACCTACAGTATGCAGAAGTGCAATCAACGAAAATAGCCTCATTAGTAATTAGTAAAGCAATTAACACGCGTATCTCAAATGTTTTAGACGTAAACGATATTATTGAACATGTACCATCTGATCAATCTAATATGGTGACCACTAAATTTAATACAGAAATTATTAATCGCGTGTTAGCGGATACAACCAATTTAGTACAAACGCATTTAGAACAGGCTGAGGAAGGGAATTTGGACCATCTTCCTTACCTAGATGATATTGAATATGATACCGAGGCTATGGAAGATCAAGGTGGAATCGTCTTTTTTGTTCCTATTGGCCAAGCGACAAATATTCCTTTACTCGGTAATTTAGGACCCAAAATACCGATACGATTTCATGTGATTGGGAATGTAAAGTCGAACGTGGATCCAATCATTAGAGAATTTGGTATTAATAATGCGTATGTAGAAGTTAGTATTTTAATTAAAGTTAATGTTCAAGTAATCGTTCCTTTAGCAACCAAGACAACTGTAGTGGAACAGCGCATTCCCGTCGCTATGGGGTTAATTCAAGGTCAAGTGCCACAAATTTTCAATCGAGGGGATGGTGTTCAACCTTCCATCGAAGTACCAGTAAAACTTCCCGATGAGTAATCTCTTGCAAATATACGAATATATTGATAGGATAATAAATGAAAATTATATCGATGGGTAGAGGCCGCATGGCTTATGAGTAACATACGCGAGGATGACAACGTAGACCGTATGCAAAAGGAAGTTATGCCGAAGTATTATGATAATGTCCATTATCATTTGCTGGGGTTATTCTGAACAAGAATAACACTGTCATTTATAAGCATATTGCTTTAAATGGTGAGCTACAGATCGTGGGTAGTGTACATTAATTAATCTATTCGCAACTTGTAGAGGCTGACTTCCTAACATTCTTATGAATGTCTATGGAGTCAGCTTTTTTTGTATGGTTACTCGTTCTCTGTGTCCACCCCCATAAGGAGGAGGAAGCAAGATTATGTCAGGCACAATTTTTTCTATTTTACCCCCAATACTTGCAATTGTAATGGTTCTCATTACTAGAAGAGTATTACTTTCACTTGGAGCGGGTGTCGTGTTAGGAGCTTTATTAATTCATTCATTTGCTCCTGTAGATTCACTTGCAACTTTGTGGAAATCATTCCAGATTACTTTTTGGGATGGCGGCTTAAACACGTATAATGTCTTTATACTTCTTTTCTTATTTTTATTAGGAATCATTACAGCGTTTGTTAGTCTTTCTGGAGGAAGTCGAGCATTTGCAGAATGGGCAGTCAAACATATTAAAACGCGTCGAGGAGCCAAGTTATTAACTGCGTTTTTAGGTATTATTATTTTTATCGACGACTATTTTAATGCGTTGGCTGTTGGACAAATTGCACGTCCTATAACTGATCATCACCGAGTTTCTCGCGCGAAGTTAGCGTATTTCATTGACTCAACTTCTGCGCCTGTTTGTGTCGTTTCACCAGTTTCAAGTTGGGGAGCCTATTTAATTGGCTTAATCGGAACAATTTTAGCAACACAATCTGTTATTACGTATTCACCTTTGTCAGCATTCGTACTTATGGCTCCAATGAATTTCTATGTCATTGCTGCTCTTGCGATGGTGTTTTTCGTAGCCATAACAGATTTTGATTTACTTGAGATGAAAAAGCATGAAAAAAGAGCGAAAGAAACAGGGGAATTATTTGATCCATTAAAAGATATCCCTGGTCAATTAAAAGAAGAATTTCCTGTACACCATTATGGAAAGGTAAGAGATTTAGTTTTACCTATCGTCACATTAGTAGTCGTCACGATTTCTGCTATGGTTTGGACAGGATATGCAAATGCAGGAGAAGCAAATATTTGGGCTATTTTTGAGAATACCGATGTTCCAAAATCCCTTCTAATTGGGGGAACAGCTGGAGCGATCGTTTCAATTCTTTTATACGTTATGCAAATGAATCGAAATGAAAAAGCGAATAGTGGTTTTATTGGAAAAGGTATTATAAGTGGTCTTCAGTCGATGTTACCAGCGGTACTAATCCTGATTTTTGCTTGGGCATTAACTTTCATCATTGGCGAAT
>JAHIWI010000192.1 GCA_018816185.1 Bacillota bacterium | reverse complement strand
TGAATCTTTCAAACGAATCGAAGCAGTAGACGCAGATGTAAATGCCTTTTTGGCTTTAAATAAAGAAAAAGCAACAGCTCAATCAAGCGAAATGGACCAAGTGCCATTTGAACAACGTGGGCCATTATTTGGTATGCCAATAGGTGTGAAAGATAACATCGTGACAGAAGGATTAGAAACGACAAGTGCATCAAAAATCCTCCAAGGATTTAACCCAATCTATGACGCAACAGTTGTGCATAAACTTCGTGCAGCTGGACTCGTAACAGTTGGTAAACTGAATATGGATGAATTCGCAATGGGCTCGTCGAATGAAAACTCTGCGTATAAAATCACTCGTAATCCTTGGGACTTAGATCGTGTGCCTGGAGGGTCTTCAGGTGGTTCCGCTGCATCAGTAGCTGCTGGTGAAGTGCCATTTTCTTTAGGTTCAGATACAGGTGGATCGATTCGCCAACCTGCAGCATTTTGTGGTGTAGTTGGAATGAAGCCAACATATGGTCGCGTTTCACGTTATGGCCTTATCGCTTTTGCATCTTCATTAGACCAAATCGGTCCGATTACACGCACGGTAGAAGATAACGCCTTCTTACTTGAAGCGATCTCAGGTGTAGATGCAAGTGATACGACGTCGGCAAATGTTGATGTACCTAGTTTTGTTAAATCACTAACAGGTGATATTAAAGGACTTCGTATTGCTGTACCATCTGAATACTTAGGAGATGGTGTTGGAGAAGCAGCGAAACAATCTGTTTTGGATGCTTTGAAAGTACTTGAAACTTTAGGCGCAACATGGGAAGAAGTTTCATTGCCACATTCAAAATATGGTTTAGCAACTTACTACTTACTATCATCTTCTGAAGCATCATCTAACTTAGCTCGTTTTGACGGAATTCGTTATGGTTTTCGTGCTGACAATGTAGAATCCCTTATGGATCTTTACAAAGAAACACGCGCACAAGGATTTGGTGACGAAGTGAAACGTCGTATCATGCTTGGAACATACTCGTTGAGTGCAGGTTCTTATGATGCGTACTATAAAAAAGCACAACAAGTTCGTACATTGATCAAAAATGATTTCGATCAAGTATTTGAAAAGTATGACGTTATTATTGGACCAACTACTCCAACTCCAGCATTCAAAGTGGGCGAGAAGAATGATGATCCATTAACGATGTATGCAAATGATATTTTAACAATTCCTGTTAACTTAGCGGGCGTACCAGGAATTTCGATTCCGTGTGGATTTGCTGATGGTATGCCACTAGGCTTGCAAATTATCGGGAAACACTTTGATGAAGCGACAATTTACCGTGTTGCACATGCTTACGAGCAAGCAACAAGCTTCCACAAACAAACTCCTCAAATTTGGGAGGGAGCAAAATAATGAACTTTGAAACAGTTATTGGATTAGAAATCCACGTTGAACTAAAAACAGATTCAAAAATGTTCTCACCTTCACCTGCACATTTTGGTGCAGAACCAAATACAAATACACATGTAATTGACCTTGGATACCCAGGTGTTTTACCTGTTGTAAATAAACGCGCAATCGAATTCGGAATGAAGGCTGCAATGGCACTTAACTGTGAAATTTCAACACATACGAAATTCGACCGCAAAAACTATTTCTATCCGGATAATCCGAAAGCGTACCAAATCTCACAATACGACAAGCCAATCGGCGAACACGGTTGGGTTGAAATTGAAGTTGATGGATACAAAAAACGCATCGGAATTACACGTCTTCACTTAGAAGAAGATGCAGGTAAACTATCTCATACGGATAAAGGCTATTCACTTGTCGATTACAATCGTCAAGGAACGCCGTTAATCGAAATCGTTTCTGAGCCAGATATTCGCACGCCTGCAGAAGCTTATGCTTATCTGGAAAAAGTAAAATCTATTATCCAGTACACAGGGGTATCTGACTGTAAGATGGAAGAAGGGTCACTTCGTTGTGATGCGAATATTTCTTTACGTCCATATGGTCAAGAACAATTCGGTACAAAAGCAGAGCTTAAAAACTTAAACTCTTTCAACTACGTTCGTCGTGGGTTAGAACACGAGCAAGTTCGCCAAGCGGAAGTACTTCTTTCAGGTGGAGAAATCCTGCAAGAAACGCGCCGTTTTGATGAGTCAACAGGTAAGACATTATTAATGCGTGTTAAAGAAGGATCTGACGATTATCGTTACTTCCCAGAACCAGACTTAGTGGATCTTGTGATCGACCAAGAATGGATGGACCGTATCCGTGCAGAAATTCCTGAACTACCAGATGCTCGTAAAGAACGTTATGTAAGTGAATTAGGCTTACCAGCATACGATGCAATGGTTTTAACTTTGACGAAAGAAATGTCTGATTTCTTTGAATCAACGATTCACTTGGGTGCGGATACGAAACTTGCTTCCAACTGGATGATGGGTGAAGTATCTGCTTATCT
>JAHIWI010000022.1 GCA_018816185.1 Bacillota bacterium | reverse complement strand
TCTTTTTGTTCGCTAGACTTATCTTTAGTCTCATCTTTTGAATTTTTCGAGTCTTCTTTTGAATCGTTCTTTTCTTCAGATTCTTCTTTTGACGTTTTAGTATTTACACTGAAATTTTTGATGTGATAAGTTGAAATACGAAGAATCTCATTATCCACCGCTAATACTAAATGTTGATCACTCGAATCAACTAAAAGTCCTTCAACGCTTTCTGGTCCTTTTCGATTCACTTTAATCCATGAATATTTTAAATTTGATAACAAATCATTCATACTAGCTGCTGCTGAAAGTTTAAGAAGATTTTCAAGTTCCGTGTTCACCCTAGGAACTTCTGTTTCTTCTAATAATTCTTCTGTATTTTGCTCTGTTTCTTTTTCTCCAGAATCATTCGTTGACTCCAATTTTTCTAAAGGCGTACTCAAGCTTTTAATATGCTGATCTTTGTAAAAGATTAGCCCGTCATCTTCTGTATAAATGATGACATAATCATCTCTTACATCGACTAATTTCCCTACCCTGGACTCCGGACCTTTGCCATTTATTCGAACGTTTTGTTCTTTTAATTGAGAAGCCATTTCCTGAAATTTGCTCGCTTTAATAAATAAAGTTTCGTCCGTATTTAAAAGTGAGTTAAATTTAATCATGGCATTCTCACGAATACTTTTAATATGTGAGGTTTTAAAGTAAATGATTTCTCCATCGTCTTTTTGCAACGCAACGTAATCTTCTGTCACATCAAGTAATTTCCCTGTGTTAGAGTCAGGTCCTCCTCTATGGATTTGGACGCCTTTTCCAACCAACGACTGCAAATAATTATCTTCCACTCTGTTTCTTCCCCTTTCTTTTACACCTATCAAAGTTCATATAAAAAACATGACAGGACTGCGTATTGTTATATATATGCCTACTACATCATTCATGCATAGGTATATACCGTGAACTCAAATTAAAGGGATTTGTTTGTAGGTGTGGAATATATACGAATCAGTACATTGGAGGTTTGTTCATGGAGAAATTACAATTCTTATATCAACTTAAATTGATTCCCTCTTTATTAAGCGAAGAAAATTGGACTGATAGAGAAAATGACATTGTGGCTCGCCATTTTGAAGCGTTACAGAAAGCAGAACAAGAAGGTACGGTGATATTAGCAGGAAGAACATTAAATATGGATTCCGATGGTTTTGGAATTGTAATTTTTGAAGTGGATTCCGAGGATGAAGCTCAATTATTTATGGAGACTGACCCTGCTGTGAAAGAAGGAATTATGACTGCCACATTGTTTCCTTACAGAGTTGCCCTAATGCGTTCGTGAAATGGAGTAAATTACTAATTTATTCTTACATAGACCTACTCATTTTGAGCCATACTTTTTACGAATACAATTCTTAGAAAGTAGGCGAAACAAATGGGACAAAACAACAATAATTCAACAAACAACAACAATAATAACTCTTCACCTAAAACACAGAAAACTACACCAAAAACCACAACGTCAACTACTCGAAAAGAAGAATTCTCTAGAGAGTTCACGGAAATCATCAACAAAACACTAAAACAAAATGGGAAAGGTACAAACGAGCGTAACAACAATAAGCGATAATTGAGCTTAGGTTAATGGAGTGGATTAGTTTGAATCCAAATCGTGCAAAAGAATATTCCTCAGAAGCAAATCAGTTGCTTTTCACATTAAATGGCGTTCAAGTTTGGCTAGATAACAAGTTTGAAGAAGAAGCGATTGCCGATAAAATTTCGGATTCTACTGAAAATGATCGACAAGAAGCGATCGCCAATTACGAGAAGAGACATACACATTAAACAAAAATCACCCACTCACTTGTTTAAAATGAGGGGGTGATTTTTCGTTCCAATTGAATATCTAGTGGTTCTTTTGATAAAATCTCTTTTTCAATATAGCTGGCCAAAGTGCAACCCATTTTCTTATAAAACAACTGAGATTCAATCGAGGGATGGGCTGCAATATAAAGTTTTTGAGCTCCTAATTTACTTCCCGTTTCAAAACACGCTTCAAATAACTTCTTCCCAATTCCTTTTCCTCTAAATTCTTGCGAAACATGAATATAAGATAACTCTACATATTCAAGTTGAGGACCGAACCGAGTAGGTTCAATATTGGCAAATCCTATAAGAGAATGATTTTCATATGCTCCAAGGACTATTCCACCTGCCATCAAACTGGTACGCAATTCTTGAACAATTGCTACTTTTTTTAATGTATCCCAATCGTCATTAAATGAGTCGTTCTTTTCAAATAAACGATTATCTATTTCAACCAGAACTTTATGCGTTTCTTGATATCGCTGGAATGTAAATAAAAAATCATCCGTTAATTCGTGCACGGTTATGAGTTTAATTTCCACTTTAGATCACCTTTTTATTTTTAGTGTAACAAAAAAAGAGTGCTGGTTTTTAAACCTGCACTCTTTATTCTCATTTATTTAATGTTTAATTAAAGGAACATACCAGCAATTGCTGCGCTTAGTAAAGACGCAAGCATACCTGCCGCTACTGCGCGGATACCTAATCTAGCTATGTCGCTTCGACGGTTTGGTGCAAGAGCACCTAATCCACCTAATAAGATAGCCATAGAACTTAGGTTAGCGAATCCACATAGTGCAAAGCTGACCACAATAACCGTTTTAGGAGACAGGTTGGCAATTTCAGGTGCAAATGAAGAATAAGCTACAAATTCATTTAATACTAATTTTTGGCCAATATAACTACCGGCTTGTACTGCTTCTTCCCAAGGTACACCGATTGCAAAAGCAAGAGGTGCAAAGACAAATCCTAAAATCCCTTCAATTGAAAGCGAATCATAGTCGAAGAAACTACCAATACCGCCTAATAATCCATTTACAAGTGCAATCAGTGCGATAAAGGCTAGAAGCATCGCACCAACATTCAATGCTAAATGCAACCCATCACTCGCCCCTCTAGCAGCAGCATCGATTACGTTAGTAGAAGCGTCGTCTTTCTCTAGCTCAAATTCTGATTCATCCACTTCTTCTGTTTCTGGAATCATAATTTTAGCCAAAATCAAACCTGCTGGAGCTGCCATAAAGCTCGCTGCAAGTAAGTATTCAAGAGGTACTCCGAGTAATGCATATCCGACTAAAACTGAACCAGCTACTGAAGCCAAACCACCAGTCATAACCGCAAATAATTCTGATTTTGTCATTTTTGCGATAAATGGACGAACGATTAAAGGTGCTTCTGTTTGACCGACAAAGATGTTGGCTGCAGCTGAAATCGATTCTGCTTTACTTGTTCCAAGTAGCCAAGACAATCCTCCACCAATGAAACGAATTAAGACTTGCATGATCCCTAAATAGTAGAGTACAGATATTAAAGAAGAGAAGAAGATGATAACCGTCAATACTTGAAAAGCAAAGACAAACCCGAAACCTTCTACATCAGCTGCTGGACCAAATAGAAAACCTATTCCTTCGTTCGCATAACCAATTATATTTTGAACGCCTTCAGCAAATTTCTTTAATGCTTCACGTCCAAGTTCCCACTTTAGCACGATAAATGCAAAGAGAACCTGAATGGTCAATCCACCTAATACTGTTCGTAAATTAATGGATTTCTTAGCACTTGATAATAAAAACGCTATTCCCAAAACAACGAAAATCCCGCCTATTCCCCAAATGATATTCATGTATGACACCTCTTTTATGGTATTTGAATTTACAAACGAAAGAAAACGCTTTCTTTTGCAAATTAGTTGAAATTAAGGTTGTCGGTCATCAGACAACTTATCGGAATGGTAACAAATCTATTTAAATAAGTAAATGGATAATATGTGTAAAACACGCATGGATGTTGATATGTGAGGAATTTGAGTCGATTAAAAGAGTATTGCTAAAATTAGAAAGAATGATACATTATTTTGTTTTATGAAAAATTCATCTATCCCTTTCAGAGTAAAAACACTCTTGGTAGACCATACTTTTGTTAGCCATTTAAAAGTAGGAGGACTCTATTTTGACATCAACTGAAAATTCACTCGCTATTTTCGCCTTAGGTGGCGTAAATGAAATCGGTAAAAATATGTATGTACTAGAAGTAAAAAATGAGATTGTCATCATCGACTGCGGAGGAAAGTTTCCCGATGAAAGTTTACTGGGCATTGATTTAATCATTCAAGACATTTCTTATTTACAAGAGAATAAAGACAAGGTACGCGCACTGATCGTCACACATGGTCATGAAGATCATATTGGCGGGATACCATACTTCTTAAAACAAATGAATGTTCCGATTTACGCAACGAGACTGACTCTTGGTTTAATCGAGATTAAACTTAAAGAGCATGGTTTACTACGAGAAACTGAGCTACATTTGATTGATTCAAATTCCAATGTCTCTTTTCAATCTATTTCTTGTAGATTTTTCAAAACGAACCACAGCATACCGGATTGTTTAGGAATCGCTTTTGAAACGCCTTTCGGAACGGTTGTCCATACTGGTGATTTCAAGTTTGATCTAACACCAGTTAACGGAGAATATGCAGATATTCATGAAATGGCGGCAATCGGACAAAAAGGCGTACTGGTTTTATTATCCGAAAGTACGAACGCCGAACGTCCAGGCTTCACACCTTCAGAAAGTTTGGTTGGAGGACATTTAGAAGAAGCATTTCGAAAAGCTAGAGGAAAGATTTTCGTCACTACCTTTGCCTCCAACGTCCACCGTCTACAACAAGCTGTGGATGCGGCCATATTAACCAATCGAAAAATCGCTTTACTTGGTCGCAGTATGGTTAATGTGGTTTCCGTCGCACTTGAACGAGGGTATTTGAATATGCCGGAAGACATGCTCATCGACGCACAAGAAATTGGTCGCATGGATCCAGAGCGTGTTGCGATTCTTTGTACCGGAAGCCAAGGTGAGCCAATGGCAGCATTATCGCGTCTTGCCAGTGGAAATTATCGACAAGCTGAGGTCTTGCCCGGAGACACAGTTATTTTTGCAGCAACCCCTATTCCAGGAAATGAACGTGGGGTCTCTAAGATTATTGACCAATTGTATCAACGGAGAGCACATGTCATCTACGGGTCAGGTAACGCAACCGGAATGCATGTTTCAGGACATGCTTGTCAGGAAGAACTCAAACTCATGCTGACACTTATGAAGCCAAAGTACTTCATTCCCATTCACGGAGAGTATCGCATGTTACACCTTCACAGCCAGTTAGCTATGTCAGTTGGTGTGGAAGGTGAAAACATCTTTATTCTTAAAAACGGTGACGTCGTGGATGTTACAAGTGATACTGTTCGTCACACAAGAAGTGTCTCTGCAGGAGATGTGTATGTGGATGGCTTAGGAATTGGTGACATTGGAAACATGGTGTTGCGTGATCGTAAGCTATTATCTGAAGACGGCATGTTAGTCATCGTTGTCACCATTTCGAAAGTTGATGGGCAAATCATCTCAGGTCCAGATACAATTTCACGTGGGTTTGTCTATGTTCGTGAGTCAGAAGAGTTGATGAAAGAAGTCGATCGATTGGTTTTATCGACCATGCAAAGCATTCAAATTGCTGATCGAAATCAAAGAAGCGTCTTAAAACAAAGCATCAAAGCAACGATTGGCAAAATGTTATATGCGAAAACTAAGCGCAGACCCATGATATTGCCGATTGTTATAGAGGTTTAACGAGGAATTCAAAAGCGCAATCCTGTTTTACCGGGGTTGCGCTTTTTTGTATTGAGGAATATGGCGTTAGGGAAGGATAATCTGTCGTTCCGTGAGGGTTATACGGCGGTAGCCTTCAATAATATGGCGATACGAGCCAATAATATGGCGCAACCAGCGCATTTATTGGCGTTCGACTTCAAAGTGATGATTTTAGGAACGATCGTAATAAATGTTTTTAATAGAATCTCGAAGCATTCCAGTTTCGGCAACTTGTTTAAATGTCTTAATAAAATCTGGTCTCACAAGCGAGAGCAAAGGTTGTTCCACCTGCTCAAAATAATGACTCGCCTCCACAACTTGGCGATCCCATTCTTCATGATAATAAAGCAGATCATCCGGATACACGATTTCCCGCTTTGTTCCGTGTTCTGGGATACAAGCAAAAGGTTCCTCTATATTCAATGTTCCATAGTCATCTGTAAGTTCTTCCCCCGGGTATATATCCCGTATCGCAACTTCAAAATCATAGGCTGTCCCCATACAATTCGCGTGAAAACTATGATTCACATACCTCCCCAAATCCCAGCACAGAATGTATAACCCATCTTGATTTCGATAGGCATATTTTTTTATAACTTCCTGACAAAAAGATGAAGTTGAATTCACGAATTCGGGTTCTAATATTTGATCCAACTCATCTAAAGCCCAAGTAATCGTTCCTTTGGGAATCAATTTTGTAGCAAATACACCAAAACCAATTTCTTTATTAATAAAACGTAATTCAGTATGCGGATGAATCATGATGTTGAGTATTCCCCTTTACATAGTTGGTTTTAATTCATAACGTATGCATCTAGGGAAACAAATGTTGAATAAAGAACCTTTCAACCAACATAACGTCTTATTATTAACCACAATTGCCGTTTTAAAAATTACAAAGGTAGGTGATTTACACTCATGAAAAATCTTCTTCAATTCACTTATTTACAAGCTCTATCTTGCGTATTTCCCGTCATCATTTTTGCAGCTTTGGCTTTATCCAAATTTATAGACATTCCCTTTTTGCCCCGCTATGATTTCATCCTAATTATTTGTGTTTTGGCGCAAATCGGTATGCTCGTATCAAAATTAGAAACCTTTGATGAGTTTAAAGTCATTTGTTTATTTCATATCATTGGCCTCGCCTTGGAGTTATATAAAGTTCATATGGGTTCGTGGTCATACCCAGAGGAAGCTTATAGCAAAATAATGGGGGTTCCTTTGTACAGCGGCTTTATGTACGCAAGTGTTGCAAGTTATATTTGTCAAAGTTGGCGCAGAATGAAGTTGCAAATCATCAATTGGCCAAAATCCATCTATGCGATCTTAATAAGTTCTCTCATTTATCTCAACTTCTTTACTCATCATTATCTCTATGATGCAAGATGGGTACTAACTGTACTTCTATTAGTCATCTTCTTTAGAACCGCCGTCACCTATCAAATCTTTGAGCAACGATATAAAATGTCGTTAACCTTGTCCTTTCTTCTGATTGGCTTCTTTATATGGATTGCCGAAAATATCACAACATTTTTAGGCGCATGGCAATATCCAAATCAAGAAGCAGCATGGTCGCTCGTTCATATCGGGAAAATTAGTTCTTGGTTTTTACTTGTCGTGATTAGCGTGATCATTGTCGCACAATTAAAACGAGTCAAACATGAATCTAATCAGACCGAAATAGTGAAAACCGGTTGGCTTGCACGCATTTATTAGTCTGTTTGGATAGAAATTCAATTTATCAATCAGTTTCGTACATTTATCAATCAAACTGGAGATTTATCAATCAATCTGAGGATTTATCAATCAAAATCACACTTTTATCAATCAAACCCGTCTCATAATCAATTCTACTTTCGAGAAAACCCACTACACAAAACACCTTCCACAAAGTTATTTTTTTGTGGAAGGTGTTTTGTATTAGTTTTTCACAATTTGTTTAAGTGCTTGATCTAACGTGGCATAAGTAAACGTATACCCTTCTTGCTCTAGTCTCTCGGGAAGGACCCAGCGACTTTTAAGGATGAGTTCTGTTTCGGTTCTCATAAATACAGCACCGATTTCTAACATCCATTTCGGAGAAGGGAATGCGACACGTTGATTTTTCGCTTTTCGCAAATGATTCATAAAGTCTCTATTACTGACCGGTTGAGGAGCTGACGCATTGAAAACCCCACTCAATTCTTTATTAGCCTGAATGAATTGAACGATTTGGTACACATCTTCAATATGAATCCAACTGAACATTTGCGTACCCGTACCTTGAACTCCTCCGAGTCCAAATCGAACTAAATTCAAATAAGGTTCCATTACCCCTCCATCTTCACCTAACACTATGGCAATACGTAAGGCCACTTTTCGTGTTTGGGGCAAATGAAAGGCGAATAAAGATTGTTCCCACGCTTTTGCAACCTCCACCGAAAAACCTTCCCCGATTTCTCCATCCGTTTCTGTCATCGGACGATCTTCTGCATGACGATAAATGGTTGCTGTACTCGAGTTAACCCAAAGTTCCGGCGGATGTTCACAAGCTAAAATCGCTAACCCAATCGTATCCGTCGTCTCAGTTCGAGAATGAATAATTTCTCTTTTATTCGTTTCATTGTAACGACAATTCACGGATTTACCTGCTAGATTAATGACAAGCTCTGCCCCATTGAGTGCTGAAATAATCTTGTCTTGGTCGCTCCAAGAGATATGTTGGGGCTGCCTTGAAATAATGAAAACTTCATACCCCTGTTCTTTATATTTCTTTTCGAAATATTGGCCAATAAATCCGGTTCCACCGGCTAAAACAACTTTCTTCTTCACGGTTGTTCCTCCTCTTAAAAGCATTACTACTTATTGAGACGAAAACAATTGGATAAAGATGCTTTAGTACCTGAGAAAAAAACATTCTCCATTTGATGGGGGTTATTCGAGGATTCGATTGGTGTATTCAAGAATTCATTGGGCCTATTCAAGCATTGACGTGGCCTATTCAAGGATTCGGCTACCACTTTCTAAAATTCATCTTTTTCACACAATTTCTAATCGACTTTAAATCAAAAAAAGAAGTGTCCCAAAAGTCACTTTACATGACTTTTAGGACACTCCCCTTCTAATCTATCAATTTAAAAATGAACAAACAAATCAGTTTTGGCTGCTTCATTTAATACCCATTTAATCGACACTTGGTCTGCGTCAAATTTAAATGATGTATCCGTATGAATATCCAAATCGACTACATATAATTGGACGCCCAAATCCACTGCGATTTCTAGTAATTCATGTACAGAGGATACTTCGAAATTCTTCAGTGCATTTGATAAATACTCAAGTCCTTTTGATGGAAGAGGCACATAATTTTCAGCTAGTATGTCTATTCCTTTTCGAGAAAAGACTAAGCTAACCTCAGCACCTGAAGCAGCGGCTCCAACGGCAATATTCAATGGAGGGTATGCTGATTCTAATTCGTTGTGCATGGCGAGTACTAACACTTTTTTTGTTTCCATCGAAGTGATTCCTCCTTTAATAACTCAAGACAGCGTCTGCTTCATAAGCTATCTCTAGGAAAGAAGCAACACCTGATAGTTCAGCACCGTCTATAAGTTCTAGGCCATCGGCTATTAAGACATTCATTTGGCATCCAAACAGTTTAATGCCACTTTGGATAGCTGTTTTTAAAAGCATTTCTAGGTCCGTTCCATGAGTTCGATTGAGTATTCTTAAGTAGCGCATGTCTAAAACATGGGCTCCATCTAAATCGAAGAATATTGAAATGGAGTGATTTGCACTTTTTTCGATTGCTTCTGTTAGTACTGCTGGTGCATTTGAACTTAAGGAAACAAAGTATACGAGTGTTTTATTCGCCACGCTCTTCACTTCTTTCTATTCAAGCTAGTGCTTATAGAATGTCAATCCAGATTTTGATTGCTGTAATCGCAATCAAGATTGCTAAAATGACTTGCAAGATTTTCGTGTTTATCTTCTTACCAGCCATTGCGCCAAGTGGTGCAGCAATTAAACTAGCGACAATCATAATAGCCGCTGGGTAGTAATCAACTTGACCCGTTGATAATTTCCCGATGGTCGCACCAATGGATGAAATAAATGTAATCGCTAGTGATGAAGCGATGGTCATACGCGTTGGAATTTTAAGGACAACTAACATGATTGGTACCAGTAAGAAAGCACCTGCCGCTCCAACAATCCCTGACCCGATCCCGACGATGAATGCCAATGAAGCAGCAATCCATTTATTAAATGTAACTTGGTCAAATGGAATGTCATCAATATTCTTTTTCGGAATAAACATCATAACTGCAGCAATCACAGCTAGTATTCCGTACACCAAGTTAATTCCAGCCTCACTCATTAAACGAGATCCAAAACTACCGATAAAGCTACCTAGTAGAATTGCTCCACCCATATAGATGATTAATGATTTATTTAAATAACCACCCTTACGATAAGCCCAAACACCACCAATGGTCGCAAAGAATACTTGTACTGCACTAATCCCAGAAACTTCATGAGCACTGAATGCCGCCAAGCCGAACAATGATGGAATATATAAAAGCATTGGGTATTTGATAATGGAGCCACCTATACCTAACATACCTGATATATAGGATCCTACAAATCCGATTAGAAATATAACAACTACAAATGTTAAATCCATAGAAAATCCTCCTTTAGAAAAAGGGAACACAAAGGTTCCCTTTTTTACATTATCTTACTGCACAACGATTTGGACCAATTTCCATTTCGCGTTGGTAATCTTCATCAGGCGTCATAATGCCCATATTCGTTTGACGAATTTCTTGATAAGCATTTGGTTGAGGTGGCAAATTTTTTGTAACCATATCACGGAATACTTGCTCATCCTCAATGTTTAAACCATGATTTTCTGCATATAACGTACCTAGTTTTTTAGCAACTGTTCCATTGTCATTCAATTCTTCAATCACCATGAAATGTGCTGGAAGAACGATAAGTTCAGATGACAATTCTTTGTAACGACTATACAGACTCTCTCTTAAGTCACCAACCCAGTCTTCTGCCAAACCAGCAAGGTCTGGACGTCCAATCGAATCGATGAATAAAATATCACCTGAAAGTAAATACATACCGTCGATGACAAATGAAGTCGACCCAATTGTATGGCCTGGAGAATACAGTGCATCAATCGAAATCGTCGTTTGACCAATCTGTACAGTTTCTCCATCCTCAAGAGGCTTATACTCAAATACAACTTCAGTTGCATCTTTTGGAGGCAACCAGTAAGTTGCATTTGTAGTCTCAGCGATTGTGCGTCCACCTGAGATATGATCAGCATGTAAATGCGTATCAAATACATGTGTAATTTTCGCATCTAACTTGTTTGCGAAATCTACATAAACATCAGTCATGCGAGTAGAATCAATAATCGCAGCTTCACCATTTGAAACCACCATATAAGAAAGACAACCCTTACCGATGCGTACAAATTGATACAATTCGCCGCCACCTTGTAAGTCTCCCAC
The DNA here is from genome assembly GCA_018816185.1 of Bacillota bacterium. GTDB lineage: Bacteria > Bacillota > Bacilli > Bacillales_A > Planococcaceae > Paenisporosarcina. Next base: position 420 of record JAHIWI010000022.1, on the reverse strand, counting down.
TTTTACAGGTTCCAAATATTCACTCCAAGATTTCATTCCACCTTGAAGATATGAAACATCCATGCCTTCATCTGAAAGCATTTCAGCGATCATAATCGAAGATCCTTCTTTTGCACAAACCACCAAGACTTCTTTATCCGAAGGGATTTGTGGAAGAATTTCTTCTACGCCATCTAAGAGGTCAAAGTATGGCACGTTTAAATAATCAAATTTTTCGCCTTCGATTTTCCAATCTTGAAAAGCGTCTTGATTACGCACATCCAAAATGAACAATGATTCTTTGTTGAAAACTTTTTTTGCTACTTCTTGTGAAGTCTTTGCATGTACAGCCAATTTTATATCCTCCTACCTAAACATAAGTTTTGTTAATTAAAACGTTAAAGTAACGTCAGCTTCGTTAGCGAATGCAAGGAATGTTAC
>JAHIWI010000191.1 GCA_018816185.1 Bacillota bacterium | reverse complement strand
ATAATTGTAAATGCATTTGCACTTCTTAAGCCAGGAACCGAAAAGTATGCACTTAGCGTTCCTGAAATCGTCACTTCTGCTTTAAAGTTTTGTGGATTATCTACTAAATTGATTCCTGCACGAACTGCCCCTGAAGGTAATTGAACGGGAAGAATCTTAGACGCATCCGTTTCATTTGGATCGTCTGCTAATCCTACATTAGTAGCGGATGTAAACGGCGCTTCTTGGTCATAGCTTGTCCCGCTATTTGCGGTTCCTACAATAAAACCTTTAACCGTAGCCGCTCCCGAATTATTGGCTATAGCCTCTGCCACCGTTATCAGCTCAGCTGCTTGTACATTTGATGAAGTAATAAATGGTGCGATTGTTGACATGACAAGTAAAAATGAGAAAACGATTTTACTAACAACGCTTGTCCAATTGCTTTTTTTCATCTACTTCCACTCCTCGACGATTAGTTTTTACACGATCTGATTCTATCAGTCGTTTACTATGGGAATATAAATGTTGTGTAAACTTATTGTTATGATTGATTAGAATGAAATATTCCCTATGAAAATAAACTCCATCTACTAGTGTAAATTTTCTGAGAACTTTTTATAAGGCACTCATTACCTTATTTTTAATCCCTGCCAAATACCCCGTTTGTTGTAAAAATACGACAAATGACAACACAAAAACACCTATCGTTTTTTAACATTCGATAGGTGTTTCTACTCAGTATGAAATTTCAATGTCATGGCCTCCACGGTTATTGAATTAGTTTTTGAAACAAGCCTTCATCTCTATTTGCTAGAGCGTAATCTATCATTCGATCACGGTTTCCCTCTTCTAAAGAATGAATTGCTTCTCCCGCTTCTTCTAACACGTCGGACATAATTTCTGAATCCTCCATCTTTCCATGTTGCAAAATTGTTTGCAAATGAATATGGATATCTGACACAAGCAATAATTGATAGAGTGGTAAGCGGATAAAGCGATTTCCTTTTTGGAACACAAACACTTCTGACAAATTTTCCACTTGATACGTATTAAGATTTACAATGATTTCTTTTCCTTCTACAGGAATGAAGTGAAATAACTCTTCATCTTTTCGAATTGAGAAATACTGATAGGCAAATACCAGTTTCATTGTCTGACCTTCCTGCTTTGTATAAAACGGTTTCATCAATTGAACATGTAACATTTGTTCCCCCTCCTTTTTTAGCAGAATATTCTGATTACTATTAGTTTATCATACTATACCCTAAAACGTGCAGGATAAATCTAGAAAATTACAGTTTGAAATGAAATATTTTGAGACTATCAAATTATTTATTCCTCACCTTTCAATCTATGAATCATGTATCAAGTTATGAAGACGAATCACTTCTCTTATCTTTATTTATTAAGTAGGTTTTAATATTCCAACTGAATTTAGAGGTTACCATGACCTCTTTCATTATCAATAATAAAAAAAAACTGTAACCAAGCTATTCATTAAAGCGCTTCGTTACAGTTTGACTACCTTCAATAGACCGAAGTGGGATGAATTATTTTTCAGGTTTCCCACATGTGAAAAATGCAATTGACTGGGTATGATATTGAATTAAAAATCCAGTTAAAATATTTTTTAATAATGCAGGAATTTGATCATCTAATTTTGAATTACTTTCAAAAGAACAAATACTATTTGTGAAATCAATTTCTAAATTCATTATGGTACAACAATCGAAGTTCATCGTATGTATGATTGTTTTTCCATTCCCCTTACACTGAACGATTGTCGACTTCCTTTTCCCTTTAGGAGTCACATAAACGAGGAACTCCTGACGACCAAACTGATTTCTCTTTGAACTCTTTTCTAATCCCGGTAATTGCACTTCATAGCGTGGGCATACAATCAACCTTTCCATGGCAATGTTATGTATACATTAATAACAAATATTAGAATATTTGTTATATTCAATCATATCAAAAATTTTTTATTTCCGAAATAGAATTTCCATTGTAGAAATCAGAATTTCCAATTCTTCATTTTCGCTTTTTTAAGCCATTGTTTTTTGTATGGTTTGTGTTAAAAGGTGGAGATGAAATGGAAATTTATCAACTAATTGCTCAGTACAGAGACATGTCTGGTATGAGTCAGATTGAGGCAGCTAAGGAGTTAAGTATTACCCCTTCTGCATTATCAAAATACGAGAATAACAATGCACAAATTTCAATTAAAATGTTCGTTCAAATGTGTAAGATTTATGGGATTCCAAAAGATGTTTTTATCAATGCACTTCTCCATCCTGAAGAATTGACGATTAGAAATCTTCCTATTGCTAAGGAAAAATCAGATGATTACGATGAATTTTCTACTGATCATATTTTGGAATTGTATAAAACTAATCCTATTTACTTTCAATATTTCCATGTATTTAATGAACTACCGGCCGATAAACAAGAGCCTTTTATTCAAATGTTGAAATCATTTATTGCATTTCAACGCTAATTCTTTCCTCATTCATTTACGGATGCACCATTTTACCCGTATAATGAAAGGAAAGTTTTTTTTTGGAGATGTTATCTTTGACGCAATCCTTATTTAATTTAACTGTGCGTTATCAATCGCAATTAGAGCGATGGATGGCGACAATATATGATACATTGCATCCTTCTCAAACGGAAGATGAGGAGCTTGTCCGACGTGCCGCCTTTATTGTTCGCAATGGGGCTATTAAAGTTACCAATTACGACCCTTATAATCATCGAATTGACGGAGTTGTCCAAGATGTCGTCCCTGTACAGGTCCGTCTATTAATTACCGAAGAAGCATCATTTTGTTCTTGTCCTGCTGATGAGTTTTGCAGACATCGGTTAGCCGTTATTTTTAGTTTGTACCAACAAAAGTCATCTTTATCCGATTGGCTACAGCAGTGGCGTCTTAAGAAAACCGAACAATTATCCTTATTAGCTAATGAACGGACACCTGAAAGTTGGAAGACGGTTGTTGAAGCTACTTTTCACGCAGTCTCTGCAGATGCTAATTGGAAAGAACGATATCGTATAGAATATTCCATTCAAAACATTCAACAGCGAATCAAAAAATTCACACCTTTTGAACGGGAATGGCAGCCCCTATACCGTCTCTTCACTAGTACAGTACTTTTACGAATTCTCCTTACCCAAATCGAAGAAAATGAATTGTTCCATCTAAGAACTACCATTCAATCAGAGATCGAAAACATTCAACATGAAATGCAATCTCTTGCCAATAAACCGCGATTATTTGCAGCTGATCCTTTTTACGACTCACTAGCAAAGCAAATTCGAGAAATTGCACAAAATACGAATGGTCTTTTCGCTTTAAGATTTCAGTTAGTGCGCTTATTTTGGGAACATCTATTTACTGAGAAGAAAATGCGGGAAAATGAAATGGCCTTTTTCGAAACGAACCGAAGTGATTCTTCTCTGTATTTAGCTCTCTTCTATGTTCTTCTACAAAAAAAGGATTCACTCGAGATTCTTGTAGAAGACATTAACTCTTCACAGTTAGTCGAATGGATATATGTAGCAAAACTTGCAGAGTCCTTGAACGATCAAGATTCATTGCAAATTTTGTTAACAGCAATTCGTCCTTTTATACACGAGTTTGTTAATTCGAGTTTTTCACCTTGGAATCGATCACAGATTATTTCTCAGTTATATGGTTTATATAAGCAAATTGAAATGCCTGATGATCAGCGAGAAGAATTGTTTTGGCAATTCGGTTCCTTTGGGTTGCGTGCATACTCTGATTTCTTAATTGATCAACAACGTTTTGATGACTGGGTGGCTTTACATCATCGATTCTCCTCGACACTAGATTACGCTGAATCGTGTGGAATGAAAACGGTCATTCAAGAATCGCCTGAAAGTACGTTACCTCTTTACCATGTATTAGCTATTAAAGAAGTACGTGAAAGAAATCGTCATAGTTATAAACAAGCAGTGCGCATATGGAAGAAGATGAAAGCGGCTTCGAAGAAAAGTGGAAAAGTAGATTATTGGAATTCCTATGTACAGGAAATTCAATCTAAATATAAGCGTTTACGCGCACTACAAGAAGAGATACAGAAAGGAAACCTATCATTATGACAAACAATCCTTCTCGTGTATCACCATTCTTAAAACAACTGCATATCTCGATTGAAACGAGTGACGAAGGCACTTTTACTCTACATGCATACAACGATGAGGGGATGCGCTTATTTGTGGAGCAATGGGTTCCATTTTTAACATTTCGACATGAAGCTTCCTTTTATGGATTACATCATGATGAGGCGGCTCATTTTACTGCTCTCGATATGATTGAAATGTTTTCAAGTGATACAAAGCACCCATTTGTCCAAGTTAATGGTCATTCACCGACCGATCAAGAACTATTGGCTTCACTTGAGAATACAGCTCGTGCATGGAATGACGAAAACTTGTGGGATTCCATTACTTTGGATGAGAATCGATTAGTCATTGATTATCCTGAGTTATCAGAAACAGGTCAATTTGTGTTATCACGCGCTATTCAACAAAAGCTTTATGGTGCTGGATTAACAATGACGGATATTCCAAGCTTGTTGCCCTTCTTTAAACAAGGTGGCTGGCCAATCAAATCGAAAAACCAACAATCAGATGTTGTAGTAGCTATTCGATTGAGTGAACCTGAATCACTTTCAGAAGACTGGCAGTTAGAGACTGTTGTACGTGGTAAGAAAAGCTCTGTTCATTGGACTCCGCCATTTAGAAAAAAACAGGCAGATATAGCAGATGCTTTACCTGATAAATGGAGAGAGTTCGGTACTTTCATTCAATCTACTCAAGAACAAATGATTGATTTGTTGAATATAGAAGCTGATTCAAACAAGTTTCTATCGAAAACATTATCCGACTTAGATGTTCGTGCATTTATAAGGGATGATGCTGCTCGATTACAAGCATTAGGTTTTGACGTAATTTTACCTTCATGGTTGAAAGCTGTTAAAGAGTCAAAACTTCGAGTTAAGTCTAATGCGAATACGACTTCATTTAAAACCACGGCAGGTTTAAATGAAATCCTGACGTTTGACTGGCATTTCTCTTTAAATGGCCAAAAGATATCAGAAGATCAGTTTAAACAGATGGTTGATGAAAATCGTGAATTTATTCGCGCAGGAAATGAATGGTTCCGAATTGATTCAACATGGATGCATGAAATTAGAGCCTTAATGGATCAAACGGACTCTGAAAACTGGACTGTTAAGGAATTACTGTTCCGAGAATTACCTGAGGAACTAACGTTAAATCCGGATGATTTAGAAGAAGAGGAAGATCCGTTATTTCAATTTGAATTAACTCAATCACTTCAAAAGTACCTAGAGCAATTACAGGATAAAAAAGGACTGCCAACTACAATGGTCTCTCCTCTTTTATTAACTGATTTACGTCCTTATCAACAACAAGGTTTTGACTGGCTCGTTTTTATGCGTGAACAAGGATTTGGTGTGTGTTTAGCAGATGATATGGGATTAGGTAAAACAGTTCAGCTCATCGCTTATTTGTTGCATATACACCGCACACAATCCGCCTTGGAACCTTCTTTTATTATTTGTCCAACTTCTGTTCTAGGAAATTGGCAAAAAGAACTGGCACGATTTGCGCCCGATTTACGTGTTCACGTACATTATGGTCAACTTCGTTCAAAGGATGAATCCTTTGCGTCTGAGTTAGCTCAAATTAAGCCGGATGTCGTTTTAACCACATATGGAACTGCTTCACAAGATGCTGAATCCTTAAGCGAAGTTACTTGGGCAAGTGTAACTTTAGATGAAGCACAAAACATCAAAAATATGCACACGAAGCAATCGCGTGCGATTCGCAAATTAAAAGGTGCTCATCACTTAGCCCTTACGGGGACACCAGTTGAAAACCGATTGTCAGAGCTTTGGGCTATTTTCGACTTCATTTATAAAGGTTATTTAGGGAATTTCCGTAAGTTCCAAGAAGGGTTTATTGCCCCAATTGAACGAGATGAATCAGAAGAGCATAAACGAAAGTTACGCGCCAAGATACGACCATTTTTAATGCGTCGAACGAAACAAGATCCGGATTTGTTATTAAATTTACCAAACAAACAAGAGCAAAGAGAATATTGTCCATTAACGACAGAACAAGCTGCTTTATATGAAAGTTTAATACAGGAAACGTTGTTTAAACTCGAAACTCTGACAGGATTCGAGAAAAAAGGACTTATTTTAAAAATGCTAAGCAAGCTGAAGCAATTGTGTAATCACCCAGCTTTGTATTTAAAAGAGGGATTTGGGCCAGCCGAGGATATGATGGAGCGATCTGAAAAATTAGCTAGAATTGTTACGCTTGCGGCTGAAATCGCAGCCCGCGGTGAGCAATGTCTCATTTTCACACAATATATTGGAATGGGTCATTTACTCCAACATTGTCTATCTGAGTTGTATGACATTGAAACGCCATTCTTAAGTGGAAGTATGCCAAAGCAACAACGAGATAACTTAGTTGAAGCATTCCAAGAAAAAGAATTTCCCGTATTCCTACTGTCATTAAAAGCAGGAGGAACTGGTTTAAATTTAACGGCTGCAAATCATGTCCTACACGCCGACCGATGGTGGAATCCAGCTGTTGAAAATCAAGCGACTGATCGCGCTTACCGTATTGGTCAAACTAAATTTGTTCATGTTCATAAGTTCGTAACGATTGGAACCATTGAAGAGAAAATCGACAAATTATTAAGTGATAAACAAGCATTGTCTGAAGATCTCATTCAATCAAGTCAATGGATTACAGAACTTGATGACAATGATTTACGTGATTTATTAACATTTGGATAGTTTTATATTTGAAACCGGCCGTGCTTCTTTCGGCCGGTTTTCTCTCGATTTAGGTACTATCTTTCTCTTTGAATCGTTATTAAAGGTTCTTGAAGTTGTCTTTCAAGAACTTGGATGCGCTCATTCAAATTCGCTATGATACGAATCATTTGTGTCATATGTAATTCCATTCGAATGAGATGTTCAGGAGAACCTTTCATATTGGATGAATTCCTTTCTTCTTGTATAGAAGTATCGTGCAATTGATTTTCAAAATAACCGGCGGTGCGGTCAACCGCGGTTTTCATGCATTAAGTTATTGGTAACTCACGTTGTTCTTCTTCTGTGAAAACAAAATCATTTGGAAGTTCTATCTCTGGTGCTGTTGTCGTCGCATAGTGATTGTTTTCTACTTTTGGTTTTGTGGCTAGGAACTGAACTTCTTCACCGACAACTTCAGTAACAAATACTCGACTCCCGTCTTCCTTTTGATAAGATCTAGATTGTATTCGCCCACTGACTCCAATCAAAGATCCTTTCCCACAATACTTAACGGTGTTTTCGGCCAGTTTACCCCAAACTGTACACAAAACAAAATCGGCATCTTCACCTTTCTGGTTCTTAAAAGTTCTCGTAACAGCTAAAACAAAACTTGCTTGAACACGTCCTTCAGACAATTGTCTTAACACTGGATCTTTCGTAATTCTGCCAATCATCCCTACTTGATTCACTTATTCACCTCCCTCCTTCGCTATATTTCGTATCTTATCGACAACCTTAAATTGTGTGCAACTAGGCAAAAATTTGTTTTGCCTAGTTTTACGCCTCTAATAATTCCATTTTCAGCTATGCTTAAAAAAGGTTTTATTGGATATTAGCATGTGAGAGTAAGGTTAAGTGCCTTTTTGAAATGACGAAGTTACCCAATTCCTCAAGTTTTTTAATCTTGTGATATAATAAACATACTTAACACTTCATGAAAGGCTGTGATATTTGGTGAAAACGTTTAAAATGTTGTCAATGACAGTGGTTCATAACGATGAAATTCTTCCGATTCCACTTGTGGATGGCATTATTATTAACCAAGAAAACAGCCATCGAGCGTGGATTTTAGAGATGTATATTGATAAGAACGACAGTACTTTTTTTGAACAATTTGAAGAGTCAAAAGAAGTAATTGATGTAAAAGTCGTTATTTCATATCCTGAAAATGAACCTGCTACCTTCGAAGTCGTAGTATATTCAATCAAAAAAATTGGTGACTATGTTTCCGTATTATTAAAAGGGACCTTAAAAGTCGTAAGACGCAAATATGCAGAACAATTACTAAGTGAACTCATTTCAGACGGATTATCCGGAGACGAACTTGTGTCCCGCTTCGAAGCAGATATGCGCTCTCGACCACAACTAAAAAAAGATTTAGCTAACCAGCAAAAGGCATAACACTCGACATGGTGTTATGCCTTCATTTTTTATAGATGACAATTACAACTGAGATTGCCGTTTTTCTAACTGAGATTCCCAAACTTCTAACCAAGATCGCTAAAATTCTAACTGTGCTACTGCTCACTAACAAAAATACCCGAGGAGCTGTAGCGAGTGGGGCCATTCAAAATCTTGATATGGACTGCCGGCTATGCTTAGCAGTCGTTTTTTT
>JAHIWI010000190.1 GCA_018816185.1 Bacillota bacterium | reverse complement strand
CACGCTTAGTCGAAAATATCACCAAACTACAGGTGTGAAATTCCGTGATGCCTTGCAAGAAATCCGAATTCGAGAAGCAAAGCGCTTATTAAAAGAATCTGATGCTTCGTTAGAAGAAGTTTCTCGTTTAAGTGGCTTTACCCATCAATCCTATTTCAACGCAAAATTTAAGACCGCCACTGGTCAAACGCCTTCAAGCTATCGATTTTAAAAAAGAGAAACAGTCTTCAGCACATTCCTTCTTGTTTATTTTTGTAAGTAGGTTTACTTTAATGGTATATAGGTTATACAACCTGTATACAAATATTAAACAAAGGAGATGGAATGATGAAAAGCTTAAATATGATCGCACTTTTACTTGTTATTATCGGTGGCTTGAATTGGTTATTAGTAGGTTTATTCCAATGGGATCTTGTAGGAGGTCTATTCGGAGGAATGGATAGCCCAATCGCTCGCGTTGTTTACGTATTGGTTGGTCTAGCAGCAATCTACTGCATTACATTATTCAAAAAAGTAGCATAATCGACTTTGAAAATGGTATAACCTGTAAAAGACCGACAACTATGATCGGTCTTTTTTTGTGGAATAAAAAAAGAGTTACAGATGCAACTCTAAGTCGTTCATTTTTGATTCACTTTTCGTAAATAAAGTCTAAAACAGGCACCCAGGCGTATTGGTGATTGGGTGCCTGTTTTTTATTGTTAAATCAAGGTTTGTATTGAATTTCCTTGCCTATTGACATGCAATTTAAAGGGTTATCTCAGAATTTTTCTTGTTAGGCTATAGAGAATTCCTCCGCAATTATTGAACGAAAACACTCATTAGTTGACTAAGGCATTTTCCCAATCCTCATTTAATCCATAAAAGCGAAGCTCTTATTTAACGCCAACCTTTAATTGATTTATTCATTTGCACCTAATTTTTTAGGTAAATATTTCATGAGAGTTGTATAAAAAATAATTGAATAAATCGAAATAAAAGGACTGGCTATTACTGAAAGCTAGATGTAAAAAATGCCTTTTTCACATAGAGTGTGTAAGCCAAAACAATAATTGACCAAATTAAATTTCCAATAAATAGCTGTTGAAATTGATTTGATATCAAAGAGGAACTTATTAATCCAAAAAATATTGAATAAATTACTATTAACCAAAAGCCCCATTTTTTTAGTCTTATATATCCATACACCATTACCAGGGAGAAGATAGCCACTATTACCCTCATAAGTCGTTCAGACACATTTGGCCTACCAAATCTCTCAGCAATACCAATGGAATTAGCATCAGCATCATAAAAAACAGCAGTAAATAATAAAACGATGGACCCAAAGATATAAAAATAACTAATTAACGAAACTCCTAAAGGTCTCTTCATATTCACTCTCCTTTTAAATTATCTCATTCTAATGCCACGATTTAAGCTGTTCAAAGTTTCAAGTTTTACAACTATAATGGTCCATTTGTGTTGTGTATTAAAGTTTTGCACCTAAGACGTGGCTTTACTTGTTTAATGAACTAAGTGGGCATGTAAGTTGAAGAAGGAGGGGTTTAATTTAACAACGTCGAATAAGTTAATATATGTAAAAGGGGGAATTGAAATGGGCATAAATATCTTCATTTTACCCATAGTTAGTACACTGTTAGGTTTGTATTTAGTGTGTCTTGGACTTTGGGAATTAAGAGTTGGTTTAGATAGGAAAAAATTTATTACCTACTCTTTTACAGGGCTATTCTTAATCTTTATTTTGCCTGATATTTTTGGGCTTCAAATGATTTATAACCCGCAGTAGATTTTTCAGTTTATTAACTCCTGTGAAAAATAAAAGTAGACCCAGTATCTCCCTACCCATAAAAGGTGCGACATTCTGTGCTCCTATAGTAAGACTAACGGGAGGTCTTGGTAACTTCTATTACATTGACCCTTCTAAAAAAATTTCCATCCTCTGTGGTGCAGCACTTGTACGCAACAGAATAATTTAATAAAAGATACTATTTTTCGAGGTGATAAATGTGTCAATAAAAGGCATTAATCATATTTTATTTTCAGTTTCCGACTTAGAAAATTCCATTGATTTTTACAAAAATATATTTGAAGGTAAATTGTTAGTAAAAGGGAGAAGCACTGCCTATTTTGATTTAAATGGAGTGTGGCTAGCCCTCAATGAAGAGAAATATTTACCTTCAAATGAAATAAACCAATCATATACACATATAGCTTTTTCAATTGAAGAAGCTGAATTCGATAAAATGTACGAGAAACTAAAAGAATATAATGTGAACATCTTGTCTGGTCGGCCAAGAGATGAAAGAGATAAACGGTCTATTTATTTTACTGACCCAGATGGTCACAAGTTTGAGTTTCATACAGGCACTTTACAAAATCGAATTGATTATTATAAACAAGAAAAAGCACATATGGAGTTTTTTGATTAAAGGAAACCCTTGTTGAACCATTAGATACTATAGTTTTATAGTTTTATAGGAGAGGTAAATATCGCTGACTAAAAACACTGAGTATAATCTTAGTGTTTTTTCATATCTTTTGAATAAGAAAAAGACAAAAAAACACCGCTGAATGCGATGTTAATACCATTTTGTTTTAAATTGCTATTTGGAATCGATTTAGTGTTTCGCATCTCTAAAGAGAACACCTTACTGATGCAACTCATCTTTTTAACTTTAAAGCACTCATCTTCAATCTGCTATTTTGAAAGAGGATCTTAAAATTACCCCATTTCTTTGTAAAACGGACTGTTTGCTCAGTTAGCTTTCGCATATTTTGAATGGTGATTTGTGTTTTGAAGAAGTGGTGGATTCGATGTTTTAGATGCACTTCAAATAAGACGACGAGCCCAACAATGGCTAAAATACATAGACTGACAGTAATCAATACATTTAACATTCCATATACATGTGAAAAAACAAATACCCCGAAACCTGATGTAGCTAGCAGTACCAATACCCACATCAGTAACTCTATTTTATTGGTTTTAATGAAAGCTATCATAATAATCTCCTTCCCTCACGCAATATCAACTTCCTTATTCTAGAAGTGTACGCAACGAAAGTTG
>JAHIWI010000189.1 GCA_018816185.1 Bacillota bacterium | reverse complement strand
TTTGTTTGTTAACAGTATGTCATTCATTCTTTCCACCCCAAAATTTTCTCTATCTACTTAGCTTATCGTATGCAGAAGAAATAATTAAAGTCTTTTTGAAATAAATCATGATAACAATATTTTCTATTTGAAATACATGCCGTTCACTTTACAAACTTAGTTTTTCTTTTCAAAAAAACAGCCCTGCGTTAGCAGGACTGTTCATCATTATACTTGTTCTAATAACTTTAAAGATTCTCGATTAAATGCAGGTAAATCTTCAGGCGTTCGACTTGTCACGAGTTGATTTTGACAAACCACCACTTCTTTATCCGCGTACTTAGCACCAGCATACTTCATGTCTTGAGCAATTGATTTAAATCCAGTTGCGTCTCGACCTTCAAGTGCTTTTGCAGTTATTAATAATTGCGGACCATGACAGATGGCGAACACTGGTTTTTTCGCATCCATAAACGCTTTTGAAAATTCGACAAAGCGTTCGTCAGCTCGTAACTGATCCGGTGAAAACCCACCCGGAAGAAATAACGCATCAAAATCTTCGGGCTTTACATCATCAATGCCGTAATCAATCGTGACATTGGCTTCGCCTTGTTTTCCTTTTATTTCGTTTCCAGCTTTTTTCTCAATCGTGAAAACCTCATGACCAGCATTATTAAAAGCTGTAGACGGCTCAATGTATTCCGAGTCTTCAAACATATTTGTGATTAACGTTGCAATCTTTGCCATTTCCAATCACTCCTTAAAGTTTGTACTTTCCTACTATTCCACCTAATTGAATTCCTAAACGTAATTAGCGGTATTTGGAAACCATCGGATGTCCTTTTTCAGAAAAACGATACGGGTAATGGACAGCTTCACCTGTATTTTGTATCCCTACTCTAGGTCCGATTTCCACTTCAGAAATTCCGGGACCTTCCGCAATAAAGAGCGGTTGTTCAGACCAATGGTGTCCATAATAGTTCATCGTTACATCTAAAGCTTTCGCTAATTTCCCTGGTCCATTTGACCAATCCTTACGTGATATGTTTCCACGGAATTTCTGCATCAAGTCTTCGCCAGCAATTGGTTCGCCCGCCCGAATCAGAATCGCTTGAGGGATACCAATTGGGCCACTTACAACATTCATTAATGTGTGTGTATGCATTTGATATGTATAAACAAGACCCGCTTTTCCAAACATAATCTCTGTTCTCTTTGTTTTTCGATTGCCAAAACTATGTGCTGCTCGATCTTCAGCACCCATGTATGCTTCTGTTTCGATAATTTTTGCTGCAATTACACCTTCCGGATGTTCATGAACAACATATTGGCCAAGAAGTTTTTCAGCTAATTCGAGAGTCGGTTTTTCAAAGAATCCCGGATGTATTGGTCGAAAATTCATGTATATCCCTCCTGTTTTTATTATACTAAAAGAAAGAAATTAATTTTGTTGAAGGAGATGGAGTTCCATGAAAGAACTAATAAATGAAATTAATCAATTTCGCGATGATCGTGGTTGGGGTGGTAATCATGACGCACGCAGTCTAGCCATCTCTATCTCTTTAGAAGCAAGTGAATTACTCGAATGTTTCCAATGGCAATCCGCAGAAGATTCGATTGCTAAAGATAAACAAGCCATTATCGATGAAATGGCTGATGTGTATATCTACTTGTTGCAGTTTTCAGATGTGCTAGGTGAAGATTTAGTTCATGCAGCTCGAGAAAAGATGAAAAAGAATGCTATTAAATACCCTATTAATGTGACAACCTAAACGAAAACTTGAGTTTGTTTCCATTTTCCTATTGCTTAATTATTGTCTGAATATTATATTAATGAAACAACTAAGCAAGGAGTGACCCCCATGAAAAAATGGAAATGGTTAATTTGGATTGCTGCGGGGACACTTTTACTCTTCTATACCCGAACAGATACAAGACAAGACCAAGCAAGTGCAAATGAAACCTTAATCAAAACATACGATCCAAAATATAATCCTGATCAAACGATGATTGACTACCTAATATTCAGATCTATGATAAGTGGTGAAGCAAGAATGGCGGTTACAGGAAGTAGTGTAACCAGAGGTTCTGGTTCTAGCCATCAATCGAAGACGTGGCGAGGAATAATTGAAAAAAATTTACGTCAAACCCATCCCGCCTTAAAGAACTTGACTGTCAGTAATCATGGTCATTCGGGATATACGTCCGTTCGTTTGCTTGAAGATCATGTGAAAAATCCGATTCTATTAGAAGAACCGGATGTGTTATTTATTGAAACCTCGGTCATAAATAATCACAACAAAAACGTTACGCTTGAAGACACTTTCGCCTCGTTGGACGAGCTTTACTCGCTTTACACAACAGCGCTGCCAGATGTGCGAATATTATTCCTTTCGCCAAATCCTTGTACCGAAAATAAATTCGGTCCTCCCATCAATCAATTGGGGTTAACGTTTACTGACTATGTAGAAAAGACAGCTGCTTATATTCAGGAAAAAGGCTGGTCTTATTTTGATACACATGGCGCCATGACTGAACAAATGAATGCTCATAATATCACACGACCATCTACTTTAAAGGACGGCATCCATCCAAATGACCGTGGGTATAAAATATGGGGTCAAGTATTATGGACGTTCATGCAAAAGTCTACCTAATATGAATTAGAACGTAAAAATGCTCAGAGATTGAATCCTGAGCATTTTCTTTTATTAAGTCTTTCTTCTATAAGTTCACGATTCTGGATTATAACAACCTAAAGTAAAAACCAAATCAAAATACCTAATCCTACGAGTATTAATCCAAAAATCCTCTTATTAAATTGTAGAATGTATCCTACTACCAAAAGTGCAATTGCTGCCCACTTATAGTTATATAAATCTTTTATGTTTTCAGCAATATAACCCATCCAAGTAGCAAAAGCCAAAAACAAAATTAGTAAAGGAATTAAAATATTTGCTCCTATCCTCAAGATATTCAAGACATTACTCCTCTCAGATTTTCCCTTTTTCTTTTGTAGAAATTTTACCATATAAGCCCATTCGAATTAAAAAAATGTACAAAACTTCCTATTAATCAACAAAAAAAGGATACCGAAATCAGAGCGATTT
>JAHIWI010000188.1 GCA_018816185.1 Bacillota bacterium | reverse complement strand
TGATATGTGGATAGGCATCATATATCGCAACGAATTTATGTGAATCGGAACCAACAATAGAAGTGGCACCGTTTCCAATTGCTTCTTCTATGTACAAATGTCCGTCTGTTTCTTCACCAATAATACAGAAAAAGGCTGATTTGGGTTTTACATCACGCGAGTCATAAAAAATGCCCGTCGTCTCTTGAGAGTCAGGTCCATATATACGGAGCGCGTTTATTTGTGGAAGTTTAGTCCATTGAATATACATGAAAGGCTCCTTTTTACTCAATACTTTGAAGATTAATTGTACCATTATAAAAGCGGTAACTGTACCACGATTCGACAAAATACGAGTTTTGTCCTAATTATTTTCGATTACCTTTTCTATTACCCAATTCCTGTTTTTTAAAACGCTTCTGCTAATAAATTTAGTATGTGAAGGAATTAAATAACCATGCGAAGTTTGTTAGACTTCTTTGATTGAAATGAGCAAATAGAAAAAGATGAATTGATTAAATCTATATTCCGTTAACTGACGGATGAAATCAGTTTGAAATATAGCGATTTTCATTGCAACGGACGTTTTCCGGAACGCCAAGACTTTAGCCGCTACCTTTGCGTTGCTCAGTCCAGGGTCGAAACTTCTTGATGATCTCCACGGAGTCGCCGCTTTCATTTCAATCAGCAAAAATTCCACTTAAGATAGTACGAACCAATAAACGAACACTTAAATAGGTATAGCATCTTCCATATGTTTTGGAATTGTTAATTTAAAAACAATCATTGGTAAATCTTTATTTGTATTTACTATCTTCAACTAAAATTGCTAAATTCAGATGTACAAAAATGCATATATTCTATCTTTAATTATTTTTTAATTGGGCTGTAAAAAATAATGGACTTATCGGTCCTTTATAAAACTATCATATGTTTGCTTAACTATGTATACAGAGGCTCTAGGTATAGTTTGTATAATTTTTTTCGAAATTTTTGAGAAGTTTTTTTCTCATTTATGCATGCTAGTTTTCGAAGAAATCCAAGAGTTTCTGATATAAAAAAGTTAATCCATTGTATTGAAATGCGGCGTAAAACATCTGCTCCTGTTTCTGCATCGTTGCACTATTAGCTTCAAAACACGAAAGTGCGTTGCTTCTCTGTGCTAGCTTCGTCGCAAAGATTAGCACCATTTTCTTACGGCCTAATCTTTCCTGCGGGAATAGCATGAACTGAAGAGCCCGGAGCTGATAGTAGAGGAACAAAGACTAAAACCGCCACACGCGAGCGCAACGTCTTTGAAACCAACATTTTGTTGGCCTCCGCGGAAAGCGTACGCATGTAACGGAAATGGAGAATGCCCGGTGTAAAATAACAATTTCATATTTTTCTTTAAGTAGGTTTTGAAACGAAAATGAGTTTAAAGTTAAAATTCCCTTAAAAGAAACAGGGCTTTCAAATGATAAGTACCCCCAAAGCTAAAATTAAAGGATTTTCTTCGACTTGCGAAGAATGTAAAAAAGAGGAGGCGATTAAAATGAAAATACTAGTAATCGGCGGCACATCATTTATTGGCAGACATTTAGTAGAAACGTCCATTAAAAATGGACATGAAGTGGTTTTATTTAATAGAGGGAAAACAAATCCGGGTGTGTTTGAAGGCATTCGTCATATACAAGGTGACCGAAGAACCGATGCACATCTACTTGAAAATGAAAAATGGGATGCCGTCTTAGACACTTGTGGCTATACACCCAATGACTTAACGCCAGTTTTAGAGTCAGTCATGAATAACACAAAATCATACATGTTCATTTCAACGATCTCAGTTTATGACAATTACGAACAAGATCGTCCAAACGAAGAAAGCTCGATGCATAATGACCAAATTGAAACGGACGAAGTCACAGGTGAAACCTATGGTCCGCTAAAAGTAATGTGTGAAGACCTTGTCACTCAAGCTTTTGGCAATAAAGCATTAATTATCAGACCTTGTATTGTTGTTGGACCACATGACCCGACCGATCGCTTTACCTATTATGCGATGAAGCTAACAGAGTCAGGTCATGTAGCACTTCCAGGCGGTCCTGAATCAAAGCGTATGATCCAGTGGATTGATGTTCGTGACATGGCAAAATGGATTGTCTCGATGGTTGAAGAAGGCAAGACAGGCACATTTAATGCAGCATCAACTCCAATAACACTTGATGCTTTTATAGATGAAATCGCAACGAATCCTGTAGAAAAAGTTTGGATTTCAGATAAAGAGTTAGAAGAACATGATTTAGGTACACGTAGGTTCCCATTCTGGATGCCAATATCTGAACAATACCCAGAAGGCTTCTTTATTGTGAAAAATGATAAAGCAGTGGCAGAAGGGTTAACATTTAGACCGCTAAAAGAAACGGCTGAAGATACCCGAAATTGGGCTGGTCACCGTGAACTTAAAGCTGGTCCAACGAAAGAAATGGAAGAAGCGCTTCTCAAAAAGAAGTAGTGTATTAGAACGAAATTTCGTTGAGAATAGTAGAAAATTGTTGTATACTTATACCAATAAGACTAGGTGGGTCAACACCTAGTCCGACAATCGCTTAGCTTATGGAGTGGTTGGTCCAGTTTGATACAAGTAACCGTCTCGCCTTACCAGTGGGGACGGTTATTTTTTATTGATAAACAAAATGATCAATGTGACAGCTATTGAGAAGCCAGCAAACATAACAGTCGCGAGCTGCATAAGTAAGCTCAGGGATTCAAAACTTGTCATAAGCATGACCTCCCTTCTCCTGAAAGTGACCAGCCTGTCCATTACCAGC
>JAHIWI010000187.1 GCA_018816185.1 Bacillota bacterium | reverse complement strand
GTTTCTAAATTAGTTCCATCTAATTCATCCGCAATCCAAGCCTGTTCGGCTCCACTTATAAAAGTCCATCCGATTCCCCACATCGCAGAAGCAACCGCAATCGCCCAAAATTCAGGCATACTTCCTTCTAAGACATGTGCAAGTCCTATTATTAAAGTTCCTAGAGCTAATGATTTTTTCCTGCCAAAATGGTCCGCAAATAATCCTGTTGGCATTTCAAATAATAGGACAGAAACTTCCATGATGGTTCCTATTAATACAAGTTCAAGTGCATTTAAATCGGCTTGCATAACGTAATAGATTGCATTTAGCGTAAAAACCATTTGAATAAAGAATGAACGTGAACTTGTCACGGTGTAATAAAAATTTTGTATACTCACTTAATAATTCCTCCGATATGATCAATTTGCGTAGAATCAAATCGGAGATCATATTTTATTTCAACATGCCCTCCGATTTGAATAATGTAGTCAATGTTGTTCTTTTCATATGAATCTCTCCTTTTACTTAAACTTTTTTCATTATAGTTTTTATTCAAATAATTGTCACTCTATTCATTTTCAAAACACAAATGTCTAATTTCATATCTTGCCAATCTTTGATGGACTCGTCATAATAGCACTAATTATATGAAACGAGAGTGAGCTTTTGCGAAATTTAACCCTACAATCTAAAATTTTTGTTTATGGTGCTCTTTTTGTTACGGCCATTTCTTTATTAATTGGAACTTCGTTTTATTTCACCATGTCAGAAAGTATTGAACAGCAAATAGGAAATCGGGCGCTTAACATTGCTGTGACAACTGCCAGCCGACCTGATGTTGTTGGTGGTTTCAAATCGACTAATCCGTCAGATGTTTTACAACCTATTGCAGAAGAAGTTCGTAAACTTACTGGTGCAGAATATGTAGTAATTGGGAATACACAAGGCATTCGATATGCCCATCCAGTACCGAAGCGAATTGGACAAAAAATGGTTGGGGACGATAATGAAAGAGCTTTAGTAAAAGGAGAAGCCTATATCTCTGAAGCAACTGGTACACTTGGTCCTGCTTTAAGAGGGAAAGCGCCAATAAAGAACTTGGAAGGCAAAATAATAGGGGTAATATCTGTTGGATTTTTAAAAGATGATATCTCTCATACTTTTTTTAGTTATGTAGATTCCATCATCACCATCGTTTTAATCGCCATTTTATTAGGAGTGATTGGTTCTTCTATTCTTGCTAGAAGTATAAAGAAAGTGCTTTTTAATTTAGAACCAATAGAGATAGCCCACCTTTTCACGGAACGTAATACGTTAATCGAATCCGTAAGAGAAGGAATTATTATGGTCGATAAAGACGCACGAATTTCTATGATTAATAAAGCAGCCTTTGACATGTTATCCATTCCTGAAAACACGTATCTACTTGGTCGCCGCGTTGAAGAAATACTGCCAAATACCCTCCTTCCTCAAGTTTTAAAGACAGGAGAAAAACAGTTTGACAGAAGTATGCAAATTCGAGGAAAAGAAACAATTGTAAACCGCATCCCTATATTAATTGGAGATGAAATTGTTGGAGCTGTATCTAGCTTCCGTTTACAGGCAGATTTCAATCAACTGACAACTGAATTATCACAAGTTAAGCAATATACGGAAGCCTTACGTGCACAAACACATGAATATCAAAATTTCCTCTATACGATTAGTGGCCTCATTCAATTAAATTCGTTAGCAGAAGCACTACACCTCATACATGATGAAACCGAAGAGCATCAGTCTCTGATTCATTTTGTTACTAAAAGGCTACAAGACCCTTACTTGGGAGGTCTTGTGATTGGATTATTTAACAGGGCTCGTGAATTAAAGGTTCGATTTATTTTAGATGAGGATAGCCAACTGAATAGTTTGCCGAAACATTTGGAAAAAAGCTTATTTGTATCAATTATTGGCAACTTAGTGACAAACGCGTTTGAGGCAGTAGAGCACTTGGATGAGTCTGAGCGAATCGTACGTTTGCTGATCACTGATAATGGAAATGAAATCTTATTGGAGGTGGAAGACTCTGGTGAAGGTCTTAGCCCAGTCATACAAGAAGTTATTTTCAAATCACATGTTTCAACGAAAGAAGGCCAAGATCGCGGATATGGCTTAATGAAAGTTTCTAGCGATATTAATGATTTAAGTGGTGTGTCATCGATTGAAAAAGGCGATTTAGGTGGTGCTTTGTTTATCATCTCAATCCCAAAAGGAGGTTTTTTGCATGGCGGAAGTCATTGAAATTTTAATTGTTGAAGATGATCTTCGAAT
>JAHIWI010000186.1 GCA_018816185.1 Bacillota bacterium | reverse complement strand
GCAGAAGCATCTTATGTTAAACCAGAATAGCCCAATCTCATAATAGAGATTGGGCTTATTAGACACTGCAAGCTTGAAGTACTTATTTTATTCGCATACCCCTAAAAATACGTCTGCTACACACTCAATGCCGCAGAAGCAATTTAAGTCAACTGTGATACAGCTATCAGAAGGTCGGAAATTACGAACCTTACAAATTTGGCTGAGTTTCAGTTTAGTACCGCATTCATCTAGAAGATTTACTTCGTGGTTATGTCGATCAAGTGGCTCTAGTACTCGAAGAGTTGCACAGCAACCATCAAATACGTCCTCGACACGGAAAAATACGGAGAAGCAATCACAGTCATGATAATCGTTATCGCGGAAGAATGCTTTAAAAGGTGTACCTTCTTTCGTCAAAAGCATGAATACGCGAGTATCAGCTTGGTGACGTGAAGGACTTACAAGACCACCTAGTGGTTCTAAAAAGCAATTCGTAGGGCAAACCGGACAATCATTTTCCACTACAGCATCTTGAATGTCTTTAATCGCACGTACGACGTCACAAATGCAGCGACCTGTGGTGATTCCAGCTACGGTAGATGTTGATTCCAAGTTACGTCCACATCCCATTTTGTTTTCACCTCGCTTTCTTTCAAAGTCTTTATAATTTATGTCGATGTTGATAAAGAAACAGGGCTATTCGACCTTTATTACATAAACTTTCTTTTTCAACTCATACTAAGAAAAAAGGTGATAACCATGAAAAAATTAGGTTGGTTGATTTTAGCTATTTCACTGCTCTTAAGCGGATGTTCAGGTGATCCACAGATTAATTTGCTTCATGCTAAGCAGGATGAACAAGAGTTAGAAACTTTACGGTTCATATTAGAAGACGAGGAGAAAATGAGTGAAGCTGTTGGAGTATTTTTCGATCATCAAGTCATTGTGGCTGTTCAAGTGCATCCACTATCTAAATTTAGAAAAGAAAAGATCGAGAAGCGAATATCTGATGAGTTGAAGAAAAAATTTCCGGATCACGAGATCTTTGTTTCGAGCGATTTAAAAATCATGTGGGAATTAAAAGACTTAGTCGACCAGGACCCAACTGAAGAAACGTTGAAAAAAACGTTGGCCGACATCCAGTCATTAGCTAAGGAGGCAACATAATGGATGCGAAGTCATATCAACCGATTGTAGACCAAATTGCACCAAAACGTCCTGTCCTGAAAAATTGTATGACAGCCTTTTTAACTGGCGGTATTATTTGTGCAATCGGTCAACTCATTTCGTATGTGTATATGTACTTTTTCGATTTCACCGAACGGACAGCCAGCAATCCAACTGTCGCTACAATGGTGTTTATCGCCATGTTATTAACAGGTTTCGGACTTTATAAAAAAATAGGTCAATTTGGCGGTGCAGGATCTGCAGTTCCGGTTACAGGGTTTGGGAATGCTGTGATTTCAGCAGCGATTGAACATAAATCAGAAGGGTTTATTTTAGGCGTTGGTGGCAATATGTTTAAATTAGCTGGCGCTGTTATTGTGTATGGCGTATTTTCTGCCTTTGTCGTTGCTTTGATTAAAACGATATTAGTGTCGATGGGAGTGCTAGAGTGGTCATGAAATCACGCCTTCTAACTTTTCAATCAAGACCCACGATTCTTTCAACTGCTGTAACGGCAGGTCCTCTGGAAAAACAAAGTGTATTCCATTCTTCTTTTGATGTCATTTATGATGACGAACGGACATATTTAAAGACGAATGAACAAGGGAATGCACAATTAATAGAAGATACATGTTTACTTGCTGTTCGAAAAGCGGGACTAGAAATAGGGGATATCGATGTTTTACTTAGCGGAGATTTAGTAAACCAAATGACGCCGACCAATTTTGCAGCGAGGGAACTTGCTATCCCGTTTATGGGGATGTTTTCTGCTTGTGCGACCTCCGTTTCATCTTTAATAACTGGAAGTGTTTTAATCGAATCTAACCTTGTAGAAAACGTGTTATTTGGATCTTC
>JAHIWI010000021.1 GCA_018816185.1 Bacillota bacterium | reverse complement strand
TTTAATTGGTCAATAAATAAATGTTAGGTTATCTGACACGTACTTGACAGGAAACGTAACATAAGATATTATTAGAAATGGAAAGCGTAGGTGATACATTGTGAGTCAACAACTTAGAAGATCGATGCCTTTATTACCTATCAGTATCGTGATGCAGCTGACTGAACTTTCAGCCAGACAAATTCGCTATTACGAAGATCATGAGTTGATTCATCCTGCGCGAACAGATGGTAATCGACGCATGTTTTCTCTAATAGATGTTGATACTTTATTGGAGATTAAAGACTTGCTCGAACAAGGTATTAATATCGCTGGTATAAAAAAGGTATTTGATATGAAAAATCAACCAATACTTTCAATTGAAAAGCCTCAAATGACTGATTCTGAATTACGTCAACTTTTGAGACTTGAAATGCAACAGTCTGGAAGGTTTCAAAAGGCTTCCTTAAGACAAGGTGATTTATCTCGTTTTTACCACTAAAACGAGCAATATAAACAAAATTAATTTTAGGAGAGTGACAAGAAGTGAGTAAGTACACTAAAGCGGACATTCATAAGTTAGTAAAAGAGCAACAGGTTAATTACATTCGATTACAATTTTCCGATATTCTTGGAACAATCAAAAACGTTGAAATTCCAGTTAGCCAATTAGACAAAGCACTTGATAATAAAATGATGTTTGACGGTTCTTCAATTGAAGGATTTGTACGTATTGAAGAATCTGATATGTACCTAGTTCCAGACTTGAATACATGGGTTGTATTCCCATGGATCACAGGTAAAGGGAAAGTAGCACGATTAATCTGTGATGTGAATAAAGCAGACGGCACGCCATTTGCTGGAGATCCACGTAGCAATTTAAAACGTGTATTAAAAGAAATGGAAGAAGCGGGGTTCACAAACTTTAACTTAGGACCTGAGCCTGAATTTTTCTTATTCAAACTTGATGAGCGTGGCGAACCAACACTTGAATTAAATGATAATGGAGGCTATTTCGATTTAGCACCAATGGATTTAGGTGAAAATTGTCGTCGTGACATCGTGTTAGAACTTGAAGAGATGGGCTTCGAAATTGAAGCTTCTCACCATGAAGTAGCGCCTGGTCAACACGAAATCGACTTTAAATACGCTGATGCTATTACTGCTTGTGATAATATCCAAACATTTAAATTAGTCGTTAAAACGATTGCGCGTAAACATGGTTTGCATGCTACATTTATGCCAAAACCATTGTTTGGTGTTAACGGTTCAGGTATGCATATGAACGTATCTCTATTCAAAGGGAAAGACAATGCATTCTATGATGAATCTGGTGATTTACAATTAAGCGATACAGCTTATAAATTTATGGCTGGTATTTTAAAACATGTACAAGGATTTACTGCCATTACAAACCCGACAGTAAACTCTTATAAGCGTTTAGTACCAGGCTACGAAGCGCCTTGTTACGTTGCATGGTCAGCTCAAAACAGAAGTCCACTTATTCGTATTCCATCATCACGCGGTGTAAGTACACGTGTTGAAGTACGATCAGTTGATCCATCAGCTAATCCTTATTTAGCAATGGCTGTTATCTTAAAAGCTGGTTTAGACGGTATTAAAAATGACATAGCTCCACCGAAAGCTGTAGATCGCAATATTTATGTTATGAACAAAGAAGAGCGACGTGCAAACGGCGTAGAAGATTTACCTGCAACTTTATATGCTGCTCTTGAAGAGCTAGCTAAAAATGATACGATTCGCGATGCTTTAGGCGAACATATCTATGCAAACTTTGTAGATTCAAAAGAAATCGAGTGGGATATGTTCCGTACTTCTGTACACCCATGGGAACGCGAACAATATTTGAAAATGTATTAATAAAGAAAGAGATGAAGCGATTTCGCTTCATCTCTTTTTTGTTCTTGATTATTAAAAATGAAATTAGAAAGTAATGAAGGTCATTTGAGTGTATCTCCGAGGAAATCCAATCTATTATGACTAATCAAGAAACCGTATCAAAATAAAGAGACCCAATCAACATCCCATAAGGGTGGTTGATTGGGTCTCTTTCCACAAAAAAATAATATTGGCTGACTGAGGATGAAAATGTCAGTCAGCATGATATCGGCTCGTTACTACTATAGCATTTTTGTCTTGTAAATTCAATAGAGATTAATAAAAAAACCATCTCCTTTAAAGGCAGATGGTTTGATGTATTAATGAATATGTCGGTATACGCCAACTACTTTACCTAAAATAGATACTTGATTCACAATAATTGGTTCCATAGATGAGTTTTCAGGCTGTAATCGGAAATACGATTTTTCTTTGAAGAAGCGTTTAACAGTAGCTTCGTCATCCTCTGTCATAGCAACGACAATTTCCCCGTTATTTGCTGATTGTTGTTGTTTTACGACAACATAATCTCCATTTAATATTCCTGCTTCAATCATACTATCTCCCATGATTTCAAGCATAAATAAGTTATCTTCTGTTGACCCAAATGTATTCGGCAGCGGGAAGAACTCTTCTATGTTTTCAATCGCTGTGATAGGTAAACCAGCAGTAACTTTCCCGATAAGTGGGACGTGTAGAACACTTGGGCTTAACGAAGCGAATTCATCTAAATCTAGTATTTCAATTGCTCTAGGTTTTGTTGGATCTCGACGTATGAGACCTTTACTTTCTAATCGAGCTAAATGCCCATGAACTGTAGAACTAGAAGCTAAACCAACAGCTTCACCAATTTCTCTAACGGAAGGCGGATACCCTTTTTTACGTACCTCATCTTTAATGAAAGTTAAAATATCTTCTTGACGCTTAGATACTTTTTTCAACTGGTTCACCTCTTTTGTCTATAATAATGTCTTTAACTAAAGATAGTATATCAATTCAGAACGAAAAATGCAAACATAGGTTCTAATTATTTGTTGACAAGAAACAAGTGTTCGGTTTATAGTTAGTTTATAAATTACGAACACACATTCTGTTTGGAGGGATTTACAATGATATGGATAAAAAATAATCAATTTATTACTTTGCTAATAGGTGTGGTATTTGTTTGTTCAATCTTATTTGTAACGAATATAGTAGAAACGAATGAAACATATAATGAGATTTTTATTAATGACGGTGATACGCTTTGGTCATTGTCTGATCAATATAGAGGAAAGATTCCTAAAGAAGCATGGATTGCGGAAGTAATGGCTGCTAATCATCTACCTACTCAAATGATTCAAACTGGTGATGTTTTAAAAATTCCTGAAACCTTACATCAATATGCGCCAGATCATGGTGTTGAATTAGCTGGTGAAACTGAATGAACAATTCAGTGAAAACAGCAGTTATATATTCACGTGTTAGTACGGATAAAGAGACGCAAGAAAAATCCTTAATTAGACAAGAAGAAGAATTAAGGATATTTGCAGCAGACAATAATTACTTTGTAAAAGAAACCTTCTCAGATCAACACAGTGGCTATTCTGTTGAAAGAGAAGGCTTGCTTGAAATGTTAGATTACGTAAAGGAACATAGCATTTCAGTTGTCTGCATTCAAGACGAGACTCGACTCGGAAGAGGTAACTCTAGAATGGCTGTTTTGCATTTATTAAAGAAAACGAATGTTCAAGTTGTTTCTATAAATGATGGTGGTTCACTGCAAATGAACGAGATGGACTCGATGATGCTAGAGATATTGGCATTAGTTGAGGAATATCAACGAAAGCTTCATAACGCTAAAATTAGAAGAGGGATGAAACGAGCTGTTACACATGGTTTCAAACCTGAGAAAAACTTAAAAAATCAAGGGAATCCAGAGGGTAGAGAAAGAAAAGATATCCCTATACAAGAAATTGTTAATCTCCGAAAGAATGGATTAACGTATGAAGAAATTGCTTCAACACTTAGAGGGTTTGGCTACGCGGTTAGTAAAGCAACTGTTCATCGTCGATATATTGAATATTCCGAAAGACTTGAAGGCTAAATGCTTGCGCTTCAAGTCTTTTTTGCATACCTTTAATAAAGGTTAATTTAAGAAAGGCGTGAATATTTATGTTATCACCGGAAAAACTCCAAAGAATCAATGAACTATCTAAAAAGTCAAAAACTAGCGGCTTAACAATGGAAGAAGCTAAAGAACAAACGAATCTTCGGAAAGAATATCTAGAAACTTTTAGATCTACAATGAGAGATACGATTGAACATGTTAAAGTTATTGATCCTGAAGGCAATGATGTGACACCTGATAAAGTAAAAGCAACAAAATCTAAAAAGTTTTTAAATTAATCAACATCTCAGTTAGCATTGTCAGCATGCTCAAAGTTGACTACACTAAGAGAAGAAGAAAACTTAGTTTCAGAAAGGGTGTCGTTTATGACTCAACAAGCAGATCAGTTAGCCATTAATACTATTCGTACGTTATCCATTGATGCAATCGAAAAAGCAAATTCAGGTCATCCAGGTTTACCTATGGGTGCTGCACCAATGGCATATACCCTTTGGACAAAACATTTACGTCATAATCCAGAAAATCCAACATGGTTTAACCGTGACCGATTTGTTCTTTCTGCTGGTCATGGTTCAATGTTGCTATATAGTTTATTACACCTAGGTGGGTACGACTTACCGATGGAAGAAATTAAAAATTTCCGTCAGTGGAATTCTAAGACTCCAGGACACCCTGAAGTTGGACATACTTCTGGAGTTGAAGCGACAACTGGTCCTTTAGGTCAAGGTATTGCTATGTCTGTAGGTATGGCAATGGCTGAGAGACACTTGGCTGCTGTATATAACAAACCAAACCATCAAGTGGTTGACCATTACACATTTGCTTTATGTGGCGACGGTGATTTGATGGAAGGTGTTGCAGCAGAAGCTATTTCTCTTGCAGGGCATTTAGAATTAGATAAACTGATTGTATTATATGATAGTAATGATATTTCATTAGATGGTGATTTAAATAAATCGTTCTCTGAAAAGATTCAAAAACGTTTTGAGTCAAACGGTTGGAATTATATACATGTAGCTGATGGAAATTCGATTGAAGATTTAAATAACGCAATTGAATCGGCTAAAAACCATAAAGGTCAACCTACTTTAATTGAAGTTAAAACAATTATTGGATTTGGTTCGCCAAATAAATCTGGAAAATCAGATGTTCATGGTGCGCCATTAGGTAAAGATGAGATTTTATTAACGAAAGAAGGGTACAAATGGACTTTTGAAGAAGACTTCCATGTACCGGATGAAGTTTACGCTACATTCAAAGAAGCTGCCCAAAAATTAGGTGGCGACAATGAAGCTTCATGGAATGCTTCATTTGATGCATACAAATCAGAGTTTCCTGAATTAGCAGCTCAATTACAATTAGCGATTAAAGGGGATTTACCTGAAAACTACGATTCCGAGTTCCCAGTATTCGAAGTTGGGACTTCTCATGCTACTCGTTCGACAGCTGGAGACGCATTAAATGCAATTGCAAAAACTGTCCCATCATTGTTCGGTGGCAGTGCAGATTTAGCTGGTTCAAACAAAACAAATCTTAAAAATGCTGGTAATTTCTCAGCAAGTTCGTATGAAGGCCGTAACATCTGGTTTGGCGTTCGGGAATTTGCGATGGGTGCAGCTTTAAACGGTATGGCACTTCATGGTGGGTTACGTGTATTTGGTGGAACATTCTTTGTCTTTAGTGACTATGTTCGTCCAGCTATTCGTTTGTCTGCATTAATGGGATTACCTGTTACTTATGTGTTTACGCACGATAGTATAGCTGTTGGTGAAGATGGACCTACGCATGAGCCAGTAGAACAACTGGCATCATTACGTGCAATGCCGAATCTATCCGTAATTCGACCTGCTGATGGTAACGAATCGAATGAAGCATGGAAACTTGCCATTTCTTCGAAGGATATGCCTACAGCACTTATCCTTTCGCGTCAAAACTTGCCAATACTTGAACATAGTGCGGCATTAGCTAAAGAGGGCGTTGCTAGAGGAGCATATGTTGTTTCACCAGCATCTAAAGAAGAAGCAGATGCGTTAATTCTAGCGACAGGATCTGAAGTTTCGTTAGCAGTAGATGCTCAAAAACAATTAGCGAAAGATGGAATTGATGTTGCTGTTGTTTCTATGCCTTCTTGGGATCGCTTTGAAAAACAAGATGCTGAATATAAAAATTCGGTACTTCCGAAAACAATTAAGAAGCGTCTTGCAATCGAAATGGGAACTCCATTTGGTTGGGAGCGTTACTCTGGTGATGAGGGAAGTATTTTAGCTATTAATCGATTTGGTGCAAGTGCTCCGGGAGAAATAGTGATGAAAGAATTTGGTTTCTCAGTTGAAAATGTTGTTGCTCGAGTGAAATCATTAATGAATAAATAATAAAAACAAGTAATGGCTAAATTTCGCCATTACTTGTTTTTTTTCGCTGAAAATAGTAATAAACAGCTTACTCCGTTCGACAGAATATTCTTGACGTATCCTATATACTATTGAAAAAACGGGGGAATGAATATGCGCACATATAAAATAATTCATATCAAAAAAGAATATCAATCCTTTGTCATTGGTAGAGAAAAAATGTTGCATGAATTGCTGTTTGATGAATCGCATTTCGTTACGGAAGAGCCTGAAGAGTTAAAATTTGTTTGTGAAAGCTTAAATACGAAGAACATGAAAGAATGTATTCAAGAACGTTTGCAGCGCGTATTTACGAATATGACACTTAATCAGGATCACATCTTTTTTGAGCACCCTGTAAAGGGGTCGATCGAGATGTCCTTTTCCCCTTATTATTTACACGTGAGTTGTGAAGGTTCACAAATGTTAGATTTAGATCTATTTGCTGGTTTGTCAGATACATGTGACTGTTACTTAGCATTCCAACAAGAACAGAATGCATTTGGGTGGTTAAAACCAATTAAAATTGATTCATTGCATTCGTTTTCAGAAATTCTAGACTTCGTATAGAAAGATTATGTGTTTTACTGTATAATCCTTCATGGAGATAACTTCTCAGTGGAACTTTCAAGAAGGAGGATATGAAATTATGGAATTATGGTTAGCTATAACTTTAATTGTTGTTGCATTAGCAGCTGGAGTTGCAATTGGTTTCTTTGCTGCTCGTCAATATATGATGAAGTATTTAAAAGATAACCCACCGGTTAACGAACAAATGCTTCGCATGATGATGGCTCAAATGGGTCGCAAACCGTCTGAAAAACAAGTGAAACAAATGATGAATCAAATGAATAAAATGCAAAAATAAAAACAGCACTCCATTGTGAGTGCTGTTTTATTTTATTGGCAACAAATCATACGTATATAAAAAATCTGCTACTGTTTGTTCATATTCTTCAGGATTTTGATTAAATGATTGCGCATGTGGACCATTTTCAAATAGTTTTAATTGTTTTGGACCATTTTTCAGTTCGTATAATTCTTTTGTCATTTCTGGCAAAATGAAATCATCTGGTACGCTATGAATGAATAAGACCGGTTTTTCAATATGTTTAACCGCTTCCCTAGGGGATACAAGTCGCATTGAATATCCATCTCGAACTCGTAAGAAAACATCAGCTAATTTAATGGCATATCTCGTACGTAAAGGGGTTTCTTTTTTCATTAAATACAGCAATTGATCAGTGAAGTCTGAGAAAGCACAATCTGAAATGTAAAAATGGGCATGATCTTCAACTGTTCCTGCATACAAAATAGTTGTAGCGGCTCCCATAGATTCTCCATGTATCCCGATGATAGCTTCTTCGCCAGCATAATCGTGAACAGCATTAACGACAGCTTGTAAATCCATTTTTTCATAGTGACCAAAACTCGTTGTTTTACCGCCAGAATCCCCATGTCGTCTATGATCATAAACCACCGAATTAAAACCTAATCTCTCAAACAACCTTGCATATTTAACTGAATTTATTTTATTCTCAGTAACACCGTGGCAAATGACGACAAAATTAGTTGTTTTCAGAGGTTCTAGAAAAATCGCTTTTATCGGATACCCGTTAGGACTGTCAATCCACTTTTCTGTTTTCTGAACGGTATTAAACCATACTTCATCAAATCTCTTCGCAGTTATTTCACGATCAAGAATAAATGCATCATCTTTTTTCTTTAAATACATGAGACGATTCGTGAAAATAAAACCAAAAATCGCCGCACTGGCCGTAAAGATACTCCACAGAATACTCGTAACCCAAAGAATGCGACGCTTCATAATAATTCCTCCTATGAATGATTTATGGCAAACAGTCGATACATACCTGTGTCGATTGGTCTAGAAACATGAGGCTCTATTATTGAAACTGCTTTACATAATTGATTTAAATCGATTCCTGTCTCTATATCCATTGTATGCAACATGTTAACAACATCTTCCGTTGCCACATTTCCTGTTGCACCTGGAGCGAAAGGACAGCCGCCAAGACCACCAGCAGATGTATCAAATCTCGTAATTCCAGCTTGTAGAGCAGCGAAAATATTAGCTAAGCCCATTTTACGTGTATCGTGAAAATGTGCGGTTATTAATACATTTGGCAAAAGCTCAGCTAATTTAGAAAATAGTTGGTAACTCTCTATTGGATTAGCCATACCTATAGTATCTGCAACACTTAGCTCATCAACACCCCAAGAAGCGAACTCTTTACATAAAGCTATTGTATCTGTTTCATTTATTTTCCCTTCATATGGACAATAAAAAGCAGTAGAGATACAAGCTCGGATAAAAATTTCTTGTTTTTTTAATTTCGTTATGACCGGTTTCAAATCCTGCATGCTTTGTTTAGTCGTTTTGTTAATGTTTTTTAA
>JAHIWI010000185.1 GCA_018816185.1 Bacillota bacterium | reverse complement strand
GGTGGGACGTGCGACGTTTTTACCTAAATCGGTTATGAAATCTCGCAAACTTTCATATGACTCGATACAGACCATTTCAAGTCATCCAGCCTTTTTAGACACAGCAGATCAATTGGTTTCTTTTGATGAGGAAAATCGTCGTATCGTAGAGAATCTTCTTGGTAATGTTGTCATCGCGAAGGATTTACAAGGGGCTTCTCAAATCGCGAAAACTGCTCAGTACCGATTCCGTGTTGTAACTTTAGATGGTGATATCGTAAATGCTGGTGGTTCATTAACTGGTGGTTTTTCTAAACAGCAATCTTCCGTTTTTTCAAGAAAAGCCGAATTAGATGAGCTATCTACTAAACTTACTGTGATGAACGAAACAATTTACCAAGCAGAAAGTTCGATATCTCAGTTGAAAAATACGGTTGATACACGATCGAAAGAATTAGAATTAAGGCGTGTTGAAGGTGAAGAAATTCGTGCGAAAGAGTTAGAGTTGAGTTCTGAATTACGGGAGTTAGAATCAACCTATAAACGTTTGAAAGAACGTGAATATATTTTCCGTTCGGAAAATGAACATGTTTCAGGACGAAAAGATGAACTGGCTCAAAAACAAGAACTCGCACAAAAACGATTAATCGAGTTAAAAAAAGAATTGACGGATATCAATGAAACCATTGATCGTTTAACATCAATGAAATTCCAAAGTCAAAATGAGCGAGATCGTCTAACTGAACAATCTGCTGAACTACGTTCTCAAATTGCCGTGTTGTCGGAACAATTGGCGACAGCAGAAAATTCCGTATCGGAACTTAAGCTTAAAATAGAAAAAGTAACAGCTAAAAAAGATCAAGCTGCTAAAGAAATGGACTGGTATCAATCAGGTAATATGGAGATTGGTCCATCTAAAGAAGAAATTCTTACACAACTGGCAAGTTGGCAAGAGAAGAAACTTTCCTTACAACAAATCGTCAGTGATGGCAGAGAAAAAAGGTTAGCTATTAACCAAAGTGTTCAGCAATTCGAACTTCAATTGAAAAAGCATCAACATCTTCATAAACAAGCACTTGATGCATTAAGAGCAGCGGAAGTGCGAGTGAATCGATTAGACGTGGAACAATCGTCTCTCTTAACTCATTTGGAAGAGCAATATCAACTAACTTCTGATGAAATCGATTACCCAGATACGGAAACGTTTAACGAAGAAGTATTGAGGAAAAAAGTGAAACTGTTGAAACAGTCGATTGATGAATTAGGTCCAGTCAATATTGGATCTATTGAAGAATATGAGCGTGTTCTAGAACGTCACACATTCTTGACTGAGCAAAGACAGGATTTATTAGAAGCAAAAGAAACGCTACATGAAGCCATTAAGGAAATGGATGAAGAAATGACGATTCGCTTCAGTGAAACGTTTTACGCGATTCGAACTCAATTTGTTAAAGTATTCAGGGAGTTATTTGGTGGCGGTCAAGCTGATTTAGTCTTAACGAATCCTGAGTCGCTTTTAGAAACCGGAATTGATATTATCGCTCAACCTCCAGGGAAGAAATTACAAAATCTTAGTTTGCTTTCGGGTGGAGAACGAGCACTTACGGCAATTGCTTTATTATTTGCGATTTTAAATATTCGTCCTGTGCCATTCTGTATTCTAGATGAAGTAGAAGCTGCATTAGATGAATCAAATGTGGTACGTTACAGTCAGTATTTAAAGAAATTTAGTCATGAGACACAATTTATCGTTATTACGCACCGCAAAGGAACAATGGAAGGTGCGGATGTTCTTTATGGAATTACGATGCAAGAATCGGGGATTTCAAAATTAGTGTCGGTTAAACTTCAAGAAGAACAAAAGGCACTTGTTGCACAAGGGAGCGAGCGAGCATGAGTTTTTTTAAGAAAATGAAAGAAAAGTTAACGGGTACACCTGAAGAAACAGTAACGGTTTCTGGGAAGTTTAAAGATGGTCTTGCTAAAACGCGTAATCAATTCACTTCTAAAGTGAATGATCTCGTTGCGAAATATCGTAAAGTAGATGAAGATTTTTTCGAAGAGCTTGAGGAGATTTTATTACAAGCAGATGTTGGTTTTGAAACTGTTATGGAACTTATGGATGCACTTCGCTTTGAAGTGCAGCGTAAGAACATGAAAGATACAGCTGGAATTCAATCGGTGATTTCAGAAAAACTGGTAGAAATTTATGAGTCTGGTGAAGAATCTTCAAATGAGTTAAATATGCAAGTCGATGGTTTAACTGTTATTTTGTTTGTTGGTGTAAATGGAGTGGGTAAGACTACGACAATTGGTAAATTGGCCAATCGCCTGAAATCTGAAGGGAAATCTGTTTTGTTAGCAGCTGGAGATACATTTAGAGCTGGTGCAATTGAACAACTCCAAGTATGGGGTGACCGAGTGGGTGTTGAGGTGATCAAACAGTCTGAAGGGTCTGATCCTGCAGCGGTAATGTATGACGCTGTTCGCGCAGCTAAGAGCCGAGGTGTGGATGTCCTAATCTGTGATACTGCCGGTCGATTACAAAATAAAGTGAACTTAATGAATGAGTTAGAAAAAGTGCATCGTGTGATTTCACGAGAAATTCCAAATGCCCCTCATGAAGTGTTACTTGCTTTAGATGCAACGACGGGACAAAACGCATTAATTCAAGCTCAGACGTTTAAAGAAGCGACGAATGTTACGGGTATTGTTTTAACAAAACTAGACGGTACAGCAAAAGGCGGTATTGTTTTAGCAATTCGAAACAAACTCCATATTCCTGTTAAATTTGTTGGATTAGGTGAGAAGATGGACGACTTACAGCCTTTTGATACAGAGAAATATGTATATGGTCTTTTCGCTGAAGGATTAGAGAAAGAAGAGTCCGCTCAAAAAGACTAGACAAGTAAAAATACTTGACACTGAATTGCGAGCTCGGTATGATAATTAAAACAGATGAAGGCGGAGATCATGATGCTTTTAGAAAAAACAACACGCATGAACTTTCTCTTCGACTTTTACCAATCTCTACTTACAGAGAAACAACGCAGTTATATGCATTTATATTATTTAGACGATCATTCATTAGGTGAAATTGCGGATGAATACGAAATCTCTAGACAAGCAGTTTATGATAATATTCGACGGACTGAAGCAATGCTCGAAGAATATGAAGATAAACTAGAGTTATTTGGGAAGTTTCAACAACGACAAATGGTTATTGAACAATTAACGCTTGCTATGGAGCAAGATGAGATTGAAAAAAATGTTGTCATGGAACTTGTCAATCAACTAAAAGAATGGGATTAGGAGGCGGCGTGCATGGCATTTGAAGGTCTAGCTGAGCGGCTGCAAGGAACCATCCAACGTATAAAAGGAAAAGGAAAAGTTTCCGAAGCAGACGTTAAAGAAATGATGAGAGAAGTTCGGTTTGCCTTAATTGAAGCCGACGTTAACTTAAAAGTAGTAAAAGAATTCGTCAAAAAAGTAAGTGAGCGAGCTGTTGGTAGCGATGTGATGAAGAGCCTTACTCCTGGTCAGCAAGTCATTAAAATCGTTAAAGATGAATTGACTTTATTGATGGGTGGAGAGCAAGCGCCAATTCAATTTGCTAAAAAACCACCGACTGTGATTATGATGGTCGGTTTGCAAGGTGCTGGTAAAACGACAACTAGTGGGAAATTAGCGAATGTGCTTCGCAAGAAATACAATCGTAAACCATTACTAGTTGCAGCTGATATTTATCGTCCTGCAGCCATTCAACAACTTGAAACGATTGGTAAGCAACTTTCGTTGCCAGTGTTTTCACTCGGAACAGAAGTATCACCTGTTGAAATTGTTCGTCAAGCGATTGAAAAATCAAAAGAAGAACATTATGACGTAGTAATTGTGGATACAGCGGGTCGTTTACATGTTGATGAAGTTTTAATGCAGGAACTAAAAGATATTCGTGCCTTAAAAGAACCGGACGAAATTTTCTTAGTTGTTGATTCAATGACTGGTCAAGACGCGGTTAATGTTGCTCAAAGTTTCAATGAAGCTCTTGGCATTACGGGGGTTGTTTTAACGAAATTAGATGGTGATACACGTGGTGGTGCTGCGCTATCTATTCGTTCTGTTACTGAAAAACCAATTAAATTCGTTGGTATGGGTGAAAAAATGGATGCTCTTGAAGCGTTCCACCCTGAGCGTATGGCTTCACGTATTTTAGGCATGGGCGATATGATGTCTTTAATTGAAAAAGCTCAATCTAATGTGGATGAAGAAAAAGCCAAAGAACTTGAAGAAAAGTTTAGAACACAGACATTTACGTTCGACGATTTTGTCGAGCAATTAAATCAAGTGAAGAAAATGGGTCCTTTAGAAGACATTATCAAAATGTTACCCGGTGCTGG
>JAHIWI010000020.1 GCA_018816185.1 Bacillota bacterium | reverse complement strand
ATGATGCAGGAAGTTCCAAATGCGGATGTGGTTATTACGAATCCGACTCACTATGCCATTGCATTGAAGTACGAAGATGGTCAAATGGATGCCCCTGTAGTGGTTGCAAAAGGTGCGGATTTTATTGCACAAAAAATAAAGCTTATTGCCAAGGAAAATGAGATTGTAATGGTAGAAAATCGCCCTTTAGCTCGTAGTATGTACGATCAAGTTGAGATCGGCGACAGAATACCTGATGAGTTTTTCAAAGCAGTAGCTGAAATTCTAGCGTATGTATATCGAATAAAACGAAAAATTTAGTGTACTACAAGTGGAGGGCAAGTCATGCAGATTCGCGACATCGGAGTTTTAGCAGCCGTCATTTTAATAGTAGCGATGCTCATCATTCCACTTCCAGGATGGATGTTAAGTTTTTTAATCATGGTCAATATTACATTGGCACTAATGGTTTTATTAACTTCTATGAATATGAAGGAAGCGTTGGAGTTTTCCATATTTCCTTCCTTGCTTTTATTGTTGACGTTATTCCGATTAGGTTTGAACGTATCGACCACCCGTTCCATTTTAAGTAACGGTGAAGCTGGTGGGGTTGTTGAAACGTTTGGAACGTTCGTGGTGGGTGGAAATGTCCTCGTTGGTATGGTTGTTTTCGTCATCTTAATTATTATTCAGTTCATTGTTATTACAAAAGGGGCAGAGCGAGTATCTGAAGTAGCTGCTCGTTTCACGCTTGATGCAATGCCTGGTAAGCAAATGAGTATTGATGCGGATTTAAATGCCGGGATGATCTCTGAAGCACAGGCGCGAGAACGACGATTAAAAGTTGGGAATGAAGCAGACTTTTATGGAGCAATGGATGGTGCTACTAAATTCGTTAAAGGTGATGCGATTGCCGGTATTATTATCGTTATTATCAACTTATTAGTAGGGATGATTATTGGTGTTGTCCAAATGGGTCTGCCATTTGGTGAAGCAGCCTTGTTATTCTCTCAATTAACAGTGGGAGATGGAATTGTATCACAAGTACCTGCTTTGCTTATCTCAACTGCTACAGGGATTGTGGTTACTCGTCAAGCTTCAGAAGGAAATTTAGGGTCGGATATTACGGGTCAATTATTGAGCCAACCAAAATTACTATATGTAGCATCTGCTACTATTTTGCTTCTAGGTTTATTCACACCGATAACTGATCTACTTACAATTCCATTAGCCGCTACTTTAGCAATTGGTGCATTTATGATGAGTCGTAAAGTAGAAGAAGATCCAGCTGAAGTTCAAGAATATGAAGAAGAAGTGGCTACGGATGGAATGAAGAGCCCTGAAAACGTAGTGAACCTACTTAACGTCGACCCGATTGAATTTGAGTTTGGTTATGGATTAATTCCATTAGTAGATACAGCACAAGGTGGAGATTTACTAGATCGAGTTGTTATGATTCGAAGACAGCTAGCACTTGAGCTTGGGATTGTCATTCCAGTTGTTCGTATTCGAGATAATATTCAATTACAACCAAATGAATATCGAATTAAAATCAAAGGGAACGAATTGGCACGTGGGGAGTTATTGCTTGATCATTACTTAGCAATGAGTCCAGGAGACGATGATACGATTGAAGGAATTGATACAATTGAGCCGTCATTCGGATTGCCAGCTAAATGGATTACAGAGCATGTAAAAGAAGATGCTGAAATGCTAGGCTATACAGTCGTCGATCCTCCTAGTGTGGTATCTACACATATGACCGAAATCATTCGAGCGAATGCAAATGAGTTATTAGGAAGACAAGAAACGAAACAGTTAATCGATCATGTACGCGAAACGTATCCTATTTTGGTGGATGAGTTAACACCTACACCATTATCAGTAGGTGAAATACAAAAAGTTCTAGCTAAATTACTTAAAGAGCATGTTTCGATTCGAAATTTACCGATTATATTTGAAACATTAGCTGATTATTCTAAAATGACTTCTGATGTCGATATTTTAACAGAGTATGTTAGACAATCGTTAGCACGTCAAATTACGACGCAATATGCTGGTACCCAAGCCAATTTAAAAGTATTAACGGTATCAGGTAGAGTCGAAAAATTAATTGCTGATAGTATTCAACAAACAGAACATGGAAATTATTTGTCAATTGATCCTAGTGATTCTCAAAATATTTTAGAGTCCATTGCGAAGGAAGTCGATCGGGTTTCTCTTATTGAACAATCGCCGGTTGTATTATGTTCGCCAGCGGTAAGGTTGTACTTGAGACAAATGACAGAGCGTTATTTCCCGCAAATTCCGATTCTTTCATATAACGAACTGGAATCATCGATTGAAGTACAAAGTGTTGGGGTGGTGAACGTAGAATGAAAATGAAAAAATATACAGCAGTCACAATGACAGAGGCTATGAGCAAAGTTCGTGCCGATTTAGGTGATGACGCGGTGATTTTAAATTCAAAAGTAGTTTATACGAAGGGGTTTTTGGGTCTCTTTAAAAAGAAAACCATTGAAGTTGTTGCTGGAATGGATAAATATGAAACACCACTTCAACCTGTTCAACCACTTCAAAAAGAAATGATATCAAGTGTTAAAAAAGAAGAAGTCGTTTCAAGTGAACTAAAAAAAGAGTTAAGTGATATCAAAATGCTTGTTCAATCAATGCAACGTCCAGTTGAAACAAAAAAATATACGGAAGACATTGAGTCTTTCCTTCAATATTTACGTAATCATGAAATAAATGAAGAGCTTATCACACGTATTGGTGATGAGCTTTTTGAACATGTAAATGAAATTGATTCAAACAAACAATCCCTATCTTATCGTCAAATTGCCACTCAAGTTCTAAAAAAAGCTTTAATAGATGTTCCATTTGGTGGCCTATCCTATCAAAAGAAGTACATTAATGTTCTTGGACCAACTGGAGTTGGAAAAACGACAACGATTGCCAAGATGGCTGCTCACGCTGTTTTACAAAAGAAAAAGAAAATTGGTTTTATTACAACAGATACATACCGAATTGCCGCAATCGAGCAATTGAAAACGTACGCTGGTCTTCTTCAAGCCCCAGTGGAAATCGT
>JAHIWI010000184.1 GCA_018816185.1 Bacillota bacterium | reverse complement strand
GAAGACATACCGGTCAAATCGATCTCTCACCAACATACTTCTTGGGCTAGACATCGATTCAGTAACCATCTCTTCATTCATAATCCATCGAGCAATTTTGTTACCTATTGGCTCCATGCGAACTTCGACGTTGTATTCGGCTCTCATACGATGTTCGAATACTTCAAATTGAAGTTGACCAACTGCACCTAAAATAACATCTTCGGTGTGCAATGTTTTGTAGTACTGTATAGCGCCTTCTTGTACGAGTTGCATAATTCCTTTGTGGAAATGCTTTGATTTCATCACGTTTTTAGCCGTTACACGTACAAAAAGTTCAGGAGTAAATTGTGGTAGTTTTTCATACATGAATGATTTTTTACCACCAGTAATTGTATCCCCAATTTGATAACTTCCTGTATCATGAAGACCAATAATGTCGCCAGCGACCGCTTCATTCACTGTTTCACGATCATCTGCTAAAAACTGAGTCGATTGAGTTAGTTTAAATGTTTTACCAGTTCGAGCCAAGGTAACCGTCATGCCACGTTCGAATTTACCAGAAACAATTCTCACAAAAGCAATGCGGTCACGATGAGCCGGATTCATGTTCGCTTGTATTTTGAAAATAAAGCCTGAAAACTCATCAGATACTGGATTGATTGTTACATCATTATCTGTTTTTCTCGGTTGTGGAGTTGGCGCAAATTGCAAGTAAGTTTCTAAAAATGTTTGAACACCAAAATTAGTTAATGCACTACCAAAGAATACAGGTGTCATTTCACCATTTTTAATTTTCTCTACATCGAAATCGTTACCCGCTTCATTTAACAATAAAATATCATCCATTGCTTGTTTGTAGTAACTTGATTCCTTCATTGGATGATCAACTGCAAGCTCACCAGTTTCGCTTACAGGTAAGAAGCGATCTTTTTCTTCTGTTCTAAATTGTTCAATGCGATTGTTGTAGCGGTCATATATTCCTAAAAATTCTTTCCCCATACCGATTGGCCAATTCATTGCATATGATTGGATACCTAAAACTTCTTCTAACTCTTCCATTAATTCTAAAGGTTCTTTACCTTGTCGGTCCATTTTATTAATAAAAGTAAAGATTGGAATTCCACGAAGTCGACAAACTTTAAATAGTTTAATCGTTTGTGCTTCAATCCCTTTTGCGACATCGACGATCATCACGGCACTATCCACAGCCATTAGTGTTCGGTACGTATCTTCACTGAAATCTTGGTGACCAGGTGTATCTAAAATATTGATTCGGCAATCATCGTAGTCAAATTGCATAACAGACGAGGTTACAGAGATCCCACGTTGTTTTTCAATTTCCATCCAATCGGATGTAGCGAATTTACCCGTTTTCTTTGCTTTTACCGTTCCTGCATCACGAATAGCGCCGCCAAAAAACAACAATTTTTCGGTCATCGTTGTTTTCCCAGCATCGGGATGGGAAATAATTGCAAAGGTTCTTCTGGATTCTATTTGGTCTTGAATTTGGTTATTCATATATAATGATTCTCCTTCTTTTACCTTATTCATCATATGGAAAAATTCATAAAAATACAAGTGCAGGAACATCGAAAGAACCGACCATGGAACTGATCGGTTCTTTCTTTAAGTTCGTGATGTAGAATCTTGGAATTTGAGCTTTCCTGCTGCGAGTGCAATATCCCCGTCACTATGAGGATACTTCGTATTTCCGATAATTTGATAATCTTCGTGGCCTTTACCCGCAAAGATAATCATATCTCCTGGTTCCGCAATTGAAATGGCATGTTTAACCGCTTCTTCACGATCTCCAATACACGCATATTGGTCATGCTTCATTCCTTTTTCTAGGTCGGATAAAATTGAATCATATGGCTCATTTCGTGGGTCGTCTGTCGTTAAAATCACATAATCAGCTACAGATGCCTTCTCTGCCATAATTGGACGCTTAGAACGGTCTCGATTTCCACCAGTTCCAACCAAGAAGATTAACCGTTTCTTTTTAAATGCCAAAACAGATGAAATGGCTTTTTCAATTGCATCAGGCGTATGTGCATAATCAATAAAGATTGAAATAGGCAACTCACTCTCGAGTTTTTCCATTCTTCCTTTTACAGGTGGAATTTTTTCAAGTTCTTTTAGGATAGAGTCTAAAGGAATGCCTTTTGTATATAGAGCTGCAACCGCAGCTAATGCATTATAGACATTGAATTCGCCTAATAAATTCATTCGAACTGGGAAAGTACCTTCAGGAGATTTCAAATTAAATTGTGTGCAATCTGCATGTAATTGAATATCTAATCCTTCAAAATGGGCAGGTTGTTTAATTGAATACGTCCAAACAGGAAAACTTGTTATTTCCTTTAATCGATTAGACCATGGGTCATCAATGTTTAAAATGGCATGTTTAGACTGTTCTAAATCCTGTCCAAGTTGTGAGAATAATAACGATTTAGCTTGCCCGTATTGTTCCATCGTCCCATGAAAATCTAAATGATCATGTGTTAGGTTAGTAAAAATAGCGATATCGAACTCCACGCCAGCTAGTCGACCTAAAACAAGACCATGCGAAGATACTTCCATAATCATGGTTTCGCAGCCTTCAACTTTAGCACGATGAATCATTTGTTGCGTGCTCAACGCATCACTTGTTGTATTGGCTGAGTCATATAATACTCCATTTAAATTAAATCCAATTGTGCCAGTTAATGCTGACTTTACCTGTAAACCTTGTAGCATGCTTTGAAGAATACCACTTACACTCGTCTTACCATTTGTCCCTGTAATCCCAATCATCGATAAAGATTTAGAAGGGTATTGATAAAATTTTGAAGCAAGTAGGCCAACAGCACGTGTCGTATCATTGACAATCACAAGTGCAACACGCTCAAAATCGATCTCAAGATTTTTTTCCGAGATAATGATTCGAGCACCATTTGCTATTGCTTGTTCCACAAAGTCATGTCCGTCCACTGTATATCCTTTTATACAAATAAACACACAGTCTGGCTGAACACTTCTTGAGTCTACAGCAATATCCATTATTTCATTAGGTAAAGTTCCTTTAATTTGTTTAACTGGCAAACAACTGATTAAGTCAGCTGCGCGCATACTTGTTCCTCCTATTCCAAAACCATCGGAGATTTTACATATGCTTCTAAAAGTGAAGCAGAATGTTTTAATGAATCGATATGAGTTCGCTCAAAAGCATGTGATGATTCGATTCCTGGACCAAACAGTGCGTGTTTAACATCATATCCAGCTCGAATTGCAGCAGATGCATCAGAGCCGTAATAAGGGTAAATGTCTAACTTATATCCGATATCATGCTCTTTAGCTAAGTTGACTAAGTGACGAGTTAACTCGTAATGATAAGGACCGGATGAATCTTTCGCACAAATGGATACAGTATACTCATCAGAAGTTTGACCATCTCCAAGTGCCCCCATATCAACTGCAATATACTCTACTACTTCACTTGGTATGTTTGAGTTACCACCATATCCAATTTCTTCGTTATTAGATATGTAAAAATGTGTCGTGTAAGGTAATTGGATATTCGATGATTTGATATTTTTCATTAATTGTAATAAAAGTGCTGTACTAGCCTTGTCATCTAGATGTCTTGATTTGATAAAACCAGATTCAGTTTCTTCAAATCGTGGATCGAATGAAACGAAATCTCCAACATCTATCCCAAGTTTACTTGTATCTTCTTTGGAAAATACTTTTTCATCAATACGTATTTCCATATTATCTGCATTTCGTTCAATGGAGCCTGAGTTTTTATAAACATGCACAGACGTTTGATGCAGTAAAATTGTTCCACGAACCTTTTTCCCTGAAGAAGTATGTATAAAACATGATTCGCCTTCCATCGCATTCCAACTGAACCCGCCAATTAATGAAAGTTTGACTCTTCCGTTACTTTTAACTTCTTTTACCATTGCCCCTAAAGTATCCGTATGAGCTGTTAATAATCTATGACTAGAATTGTTATCGCCCAATATAGTTGCTACAATGGCTCCTTTATTTGTTTTTACATAATCTACGTTTAACTCATCTAAATAAGAAGAAATGACCTTCATTACCTCGTTTGTATAACCCGAAGGACTTGGTGTTTCTACTAATTTTTTAAGAATGTCAATTGTCTCTCTTTCGTTAAATGAACCATACATTCATAAAACCCCCTATATATATACATCTTAACAAAATTCAGCATTTTACGACACCGGCAAATCATGTATGATAATGGTACTACCTATTCAAAGAGGTGAACCATGGAAAATACATTTATCTTACGAAAACGTAATCGATTATTTCTAAACATATTTGCGGTTGCATTATTCATACATACATTCTCATCCATTTTCGTTCATTTTGAATTATCCATCCATGTCCCTTTAATCGCTATTGTTTATTGGATTCTTTTATCCATGCTGC
Source organism: Bacillota bacterium (assembly GCA_018816185.1). Classification (GTDB taxonomy): domain Bacteria; phylum Bacillota; class Bacilli; order Bacillales_A; family Planococcaceae; genus Paenisporosarcina. The sequence goes on along the minus strand of JAHIWI010000184.1, from coordinate 4,402 downwards.
AGAAGATGGACGTAAATGAAAAATGGATACAATTTTTAATACTGTTTGGATTAAATGGGTACATCGTGTTAATTAATATCGATACTCCTTATTATATCCATGTTTTATTATTCATATATCCACTATTTGTCGCTTCATTATACCATTCTGTCATCCCTAATATCATGCTTTTAGCAATTACTTTAATGGAAATCATCTACTTTTTTAATCGATCTTTTAGCACGTTTAAACAAACAATCGATTACGCTGATTTATTTGAATTACTTTTTCTATTTTTCTTATTAGGTTTAACTGCAATCTTTCACTCAGTTTTCATTCGTAAAGCTTGGAAAAGGATGGAAGAAAACCAGTCATCAATGGAACGTGCACTCGAATCAAAAGAAGGCTATCTTCACCTGTTTTTTGAAAATGCAAAAGACGGCATTGCTGTTTTTGACTTAGAAGCTCGCATAATCGAAGTAAATCCTGCATTCGAACGAATGTACGGATGGACTAGAGAGGAATGCATTGGCAATCATATCCCATTGATTCCCCCCGAGAATATTGAGGCATCAATTGAAAGAGTCCAAAGAGTGTTCGGGGGCGAAACGTTTCATTTACTTGAAACAAAAGACATGAGAAAAGATGGAACCTATTTCGATGCACAACTTACACTCTCACCTATTTATAATCGAGATAACGAATTAGTTGCGATGTCCGTGATTACTCGTGATATTTCTTATAAAAAAGAAGCTGAGCGAATGCTGGTTCAATCAGAGAAATTAAAACTAGCGGGTGAAATCGCTGCAGGTGTAGCTCATGAAATACGTAACCCAATGACCGTTATTTCTGGTTTTATTCAAATGATGAATCAAGATACTAAAAGTCCCTATCACTCTTATACACAGCTCATTCAATCTGAACTTGAACGAATTAATTTAATCATTAGTGAGTTTTTAGTATTAGCAAAACCACATGTCACTACATCAAAGGAATTTATGGTTGAAGATATTTTAAATGATGTCGTGATGTTATTTAAACCAGAATTAAATTTGCGTGCAATCGAATTAAAAGAGCGAATTAATTCATCGAAGACTTTTGTTTTAGGCGAACCCAATCAGATTAAACAAGTATTTATAAACATAGTTAAAAATGCCATTGAAGCATTAGGTGAAAATGGGCAATTGCATATATCTACAGAGGTTGAGGTCCAGAATGATCGTGAAATTACAATTAGCTTTAAAGACAATGGGCCTGGTATGTCTCCAGACGTTGTTCAGCAAATTTTCGAACCTTTCTTTACGACAAAACAATCTGGAACTGGTCTTGGCATGATGATTTCTGAAAAGATCATTAAAGAACATGGAGGTTCCATCCGAATAAGTAGTAAAGTTGGTGTCGGTACGGAAGTGTCCATTTCCCTTCCCTATCGAGACCGAAAAAAAATCAGTTCTTCCTAATGGAGGAACTGATTTTTTCATACTGTAGACATATAGTAAATGTCGATTTCCATTTTGGCGGACGCTTTCTTACCATTAGTCAATCGTTTTCCTGTAACTTCAAAAAAAAATATAGGTAGTGCACTGATATAAGCCTATTGCTTTGCGTTTCGGCATTCGCTTTCCGCTTGGCACTGCTTCAGCCGCTTCACTTGCTCCTGCGATTACTCGTCGCAAATACAAAAACACTCGCTCTGCTTCCGAAGGAGTCTCGCGCCTACACTCCATGCAATATACAAATTGTATGAATAAGCACGCCAAGCTCTCTGCAGACGAAATATCCTACGACTATCCTACTAAATTATTAGTCTCACGGTACAAAAAAAGCCGCTCTCCTTAACGGAGTAACGACTTCACTAGCTTCACTTTGTTTTTATATGGCGGAAATACGATATTGATTGGCAGTTTCGTGCTTTTCTTTAATATGGATTTAGCGTGTGTAAATGCTTCAAAACTTGCTTTCCCATGATACGCATTCATACCTGAAGGTCCAACACCACCGAAAGGCATATGGGCACTTCCTACATGCGAAATGGTATCGTTTATACATCCGCCTCCAAATGGTAATTCTTCTAAGAAATAAGAAGTTGCTTTTTCATTTTCACTAAAGAAATAAGCAGCTAAAGGTTTCGGTAACTTGCGAACTTGTTGAATCGCAGATTCCAATCGATCGTAGGTCATCACAGGTAAAATCGGACCAAATATTTCATCCTCCATTGAAGGACTTTGCCAAGAAATGCCGTCTAAAATAGTCGGTTCGATATATAAGTCATCTGCATCCACTTTTCCTCCGAAGACGATATGAGAAGATTCCTTTTGGAGTAATTGTTCCAGTCGATCAAATTGACGAGCATTGATGATTCGGCCGTAATCCGGAGTGCTTTGACGATCTTTTCCAAAAAACTCTGTAATGGTTTTCGACAATAATTGAATGAATCGATCTTTCACATCTTTATGCACGAGTAAATAATCAGGCGCAACACATGTCTGCCCTGCATTAACAAACTTACCCCAAACGATTCTTTTTGCCGCAACTTCTAAATTTGCTGTGTGATCAATGATGGCAGGGCTTTTTCCACCCAGTTCTAAGGTAATCGGTGTTAATCTTTCTGAAGCAGCTTTCATAACCACTTTTCCAACCGCAACACTACCAGTAAAGAAGATATAGTCAAATGGCGCATGGATTAAAGCAGACGTCTCTTCTTTCTCACCTTCAACTACACGAATATAATGTGGTGCGAATGTGCTTTCAATAATTTTGCGGATAATTTGAGCTGTATGATAAGCAGATTCAGATGGTTTAACAATTGCACAATTCCCTCCGATAATGGCCCCGATTAATGGTTCCATCACTAGTTGAAATGGATAATTGAAAGGTCCCACGATTAACACAGAACCATAAGGCTCACGTAAAATAAAACTTTTCGCTGGCATTAAATGAAGCGAAGTTTTTACTGGTTCAGGTTTCATCCATTCATCTAAATTTTTCAACATAAATCCAATGCTATCTAAGACGAAGCCAACTTCTGTTGCATATGCTTCGAATTCACTTTTTCTTAAATCTTTATACAAAGCTTCTATTATTTCTACTTCGTGATGCTGAACTGCTTGTTTTAATTTCACCAATTGTGCTTTACGAAATTCAACGGACTTTGTCATCCCTTTATAGTAAAAATCATGTTGTACATTGATCATTTGTTCAACATCTTGAGCTGTAAAATTCATTTTCTCACTCCATTTCCTATAGCCTAATAGTAGTCTTTCCCAAGTTAATAATCAAAAGATTAAGAGGCTGTAACTGTTCGCTCAAAAATCTACCCTAGTAATTGATCAATCCATTTTTGTAGGATTAATCCTTCTTCAAAAGTCGCGAGGTATGCTTCTTTATTTTGCATAATGAAATGACACTCTTCAAATAAGGTGGAGGCTTTGACCGAAGGCTCTATTCTTCTAGCTTCTTGATCTATTTCTGCTTCCCATAACTCCGACCAATTTTTTAAGGTCATCACTTTTTTTGTCCCATAAATTTTAAATGACAACACTTCTTCTTGTGCTATACCAGACTGGCCATTTATTAGGATAGGAATTCCTTCATTCGTCTTACCAAATGCAATTGTACTAGTTTCACACAATTCTATATTTTCAGGATAATTGGTTTGAAATGCCTGTATGGAAAAATGATTAAATAGTCTATACATGATTTGAAAGTAATGTGGAAATACTTCTCTTATAAAGCCACCTTGCTCGCGTGATGCAATCCATGGATTTTGCTGCCACAGTCTCGGCCAATGTGGAAAATAGGTTTGAAGCTCGATTCTTTGGATGCTTCCAAGTGAACCATCATTTACTGCAGCCATCATGGATTGGACTGCATCACTATACATAAGCGGAAAATGCATGGCAGAATGGACATTCATTTCCTTTGTCACTTCGACCATCCGTTCACCTGCGCTTACGTCATGGGCAAGAGGTTTTTCAGATAATATATGACTGCCGTGTTTTGCAGCTAGCTCAGTCAGTGGAGCATGTTGATTAGGAGGCGTTCCAATATACACCCAGTCAGGTTTTAAAGCCCATAACTCATCTAAAGAATTCAAACTATGTAAATGATACTTTGACTTTATTTCCTGTAATCGTGTCGAATTTTCATCATACACTGCCACGATTTCACATGTAGAATGTGTCAAAATCTGATTAATAATTCGTTCTCCTACAATGCCAGTTCCAATTAGTGCAAACGTTGTTTTCTTCAAGTGAATCAACACTCCTTCTAGGAAATTTGTTTCATTTTTTAAAAACTTTGTTTCAGACTGTAACTTTTACGGGTAAAGAACTGTCAAACAATTAAGAAAAATAAGGGAGGAAATACACATGTTAAAAACAGAAACTTGGTGGGAACCCATCTTTTCAGGAAGCTTAAGCTT
>JAHIWI010000183.1 GCA_018816185.1 Bacillota bacterium | reverse complement strand
TCAACTTTCTGGACTAGGAAATTTAACGACAATTGATGACATGAAGCGTGCGGCTGAAAAAATTCATGCGGCTGGTGCTAAAAACGTGGTCATTAAAGGCGGAAAACAACTGAAGCATGAGAAAGCCGTTGACTTATTCTATAACGGTTCAACTTTCACTTTGTTAGAATCGGAAAAGACGGACACTTCTTATAACCATGGAGCGGGTTGTACATTTGCTGCAGCTATAACAGCGAACTTAGCAAATGGACTAGCGGTAGACGAATCCGTATTAGAAGCGAAAAAATTCGTTTCAGCTGCAATTGCAAACGGTTGGAAATTAAACGAATATGTTGGACCAGTTATGCACGGAGCGAAAAATCGTTTTGGCGCACCTAAGATCACAACATCTGAAATATAGAAGAATGAATGAGGCACACCATCCAAAATGATGGTGTGTTTTTTTGGCGTTACACTCGATTAATATGGCGCTAACAATCATTTTTTGTCCTTACACCATTTCTACCCCTCACCACTCCATTAAAAAAGGAAACCAAACTTCGGTTTCCTCTTCACATACTCTATTTGTTTTTATTGGACTCAAGCAATACTAATTTTTCTTTTAATTGTTGTTGGTTCCACTCGACCACTTCTTCTGAAACGTACTTCATTTTTTTCCGTCTCTTCATGTTTACTTGACCATTCGTTGCTCTCGTATACCCTTCAATCATTGCGGCAATTGCTAGTATGACGAGTGCAAAACTAATCGCAGGTGCTAGTGGAAGCCAAGGTGCCCCTTGCAAATAGCGGAATGAGTTACCAAAGAGCCCTGCCCATTCATAAGCAATTGACTTGGGCGGATCAGCGAACATTGGATCATAACTTACCAATGTTCCTCCTAAAAATAACTTGAGTAATCCTAAATGGGCAAAAACAATGAGCGATTCCACAACTTGTTGGCCATATAGAACAGCCATTTTTTCTCGCATTTGGGGTACCAAATGACGAATAATGATTCTGCGACGACTCGCACCTAACGTTCTTGCTGCTAATATGTATTCTTGTTGATACAACAAGTTAGCTTCATTCCCAATTAACGAAGCGACAATTGGCACAGTAATTACTGCCATGATGACCACTTGGATTACAACACGTTCAAAAACTGTAGTAGTAAACCCCTCCATAGGCATCCAAAGAACAGGTGATAGTAATAGGACTGCAAAGATCGTCATAGGAACATAGTGAATCGGATCAATGATTCCGTTAATCCAAGAGCGTTGACGCTGTAAATACGTTCCAATCACGTAGCCAAGTGGAACGGCAATGAACATGCGTAAAGCAGCCACGGCCATCGCACCAAGAATGGTATATTTCGCACCAATCATAATTTTCGCGAACATGTCATAGCCAAATTCGTCAGTGCCAAGTGGATGGTTCCAATATGGTGAGATCGGTGGTGCTTCTACTGCACGACCATTTTCTTCAATAAAAAAGGTTTGTTTAGGAATGGATCCGAAAATCCATTCAAATAGAAAACTACCTACTAAAAAGAACGAGATGATGCCAAATCCAAGGATAAATAAAGGCTGTCTCCAAACCGACTTCATCATACTGCCTCCCCTCTTCTAAGTCGGCGTATGAAATACCATTCACCAATACTGTATAAAATGAAAATCGGTACAAAGAAACTCAACACCGTAATTAGGAAAAGAAGGCCGCTTATATTTTCGTACATAAATAACATAATTCCTGGAATATTAAACATTAATTCGAGAATAAAGAGATTGGATAACATGAACCACATCGTCTTTTTCGACTGGAAAAAGACACTGATAATCGCATTTCGGAAAATGTGCATGAATAGGATAAATGATTTACTAAATCCCAATGACTTAGCAAGTTCAACATATGACTGCCTTTCCTCGGACTCGAAAGTAATCATGCTTAACCGATACAGTTGAATCATCGGTAAAATCATCAAACATAAAACCGGTAGCCAATAGATTCTTTCGTCACCCATTACGGCAATTTTAGAGACAAGGAATCCAGTCTTTTGAAAAATGATAACGACCATTAATTGAGCCAATGTGATAATTAAAATATCCGGTAACGACTCTAAAAAATAAAAAATCAGTTTCACTCGAGATCTCGCTCTTTCTTTAAACATCATCGTAATAAATGTTCCAAGTAAAGCGATCAGGATCGCAGCTCCCAGTGCCAAAAATAACAGTTGAAGTGAATACGTCATGTATTCAATAATTTTAGGAAAGACAGCAACTTCCTTAAAAACTCGGCCCGTTGAATATTCGATCGATAACTCACGGATATTCATAATTGTGACGACATGAAATTTTAATGCCTCAAAATACTCCCTCCAAAGAAATTCTCCCTTTTGAAAGCCCGCAATTAATAACGGAGCCCCACTGATCAGTAAAATACTGATGAGAGCAACGATGAATTGAATCACCCATTTTAGAAAATCTTTCATATATGTATCCTCCTGAAGTTCATTTGAATCTGTATCTACTAATCAATTCAAAAAAATCTGATAGTTCGATAATATCATATTTCCATTTCGAGTTACGAAAAATTTCCCAATTGATTTTCTCAAGCAAGCTAATCGCTTTCATCATTCGAATTTACTATACTTAGTGTTAGGACTTTGAAAGTGAGTAGGAGGAATTTATTTATGGAAATTGTACAAGTTGAAAAATTGCAGGAATTGTTGAATTCCTTTGCTGATAAAGATGTTTATATACACCTCGAAACGACAAATGGTGCTTATGCGTCACATTTTGACGAAACCGTTTTTAATGCAGGTGCTTTTATTCGCAATATTGTCGTTCGTTATGAATTAGGAAAAGTTGTGGGAGACAATCCACACCGAGTGGGACTTAAATTACCTCACGGATGGGTGTACGCGCAAGGAATTACTCACTACGAATTGGATGAGCATGGTCGATTATTAATGGCTGGTCATGACTCTACAGGTAAATTAGCAGTAGCTCTACAAATTAGCGAAACCCCATTTACGTATTAAGAAGGAGGAACCAAAATGACACTTCCACACGAAAGACATGTTTTAGTTGTTTTCCCACACCCGGATGATGAAGCATTTGGTGTATCAGGGACAATCGCTAATTATATACAGCAAGGCATTCCAGTAACGTATGCGTGCCTAACGCTTGGTGAAATGGGCCGTAATCTAGGAAATCCGCCATTTGCTACACGAGAATCACTTCCTCATATTAGAAAACAAGAATTAGTAGACGCAGCAAAAGCAATGGGTTTGACTGATTTACGTATGATGGGATTACGAGATAAGACCGTTGAGTTTGAAGATGACGAGGAAATGGTTCAAATGATGACAAAGCTAATAGACGAAACGAACCCTTCTTTAATCATTACGTTCTATCCGAATTATGCAGTTCACCCTGATCACGAGGCAACTGCTCGTGCTGTTGTTCGTGCTGTACGTCGAATAAAAGAAGCGGATCGTCCAAAATTATATGCCGTCGCTTTTGCTAACAACACGAAGGATGACTTAGGAGAACCTGATGTCATTCATGATATTAGGGACACACGTGAACAAAAGTTAGGTGCTATGCGAGCACATATTTCACAAACCGCATGGATGTTAGCTGAAATGGAGAAACGCTTGGCTGAGGGAGAACCTGAAGCTGAGAACTGGTTGACGTACGAACGATTTTTCAACTATCGTTGGCACGATGATTTCGAAAGTGAATTTTAATGAACTCCTGAAAATACCTTTTTTAATGGTATTTTCAGGTTTTTTCTTGTTCATGCACCAAATTCTGTTTATAAAGAAGTGTGGACATTTTCTATTTCGACAAGTATCATTATTTGAGAATTAACAAACTGAATAATTATACATATTAGGAGGCGTCAGATTTGAAGAAGTTTTCATTATCTACATGGTTATTATTCTTAGTACCTTCAATTATCGGAATATTCTTATTCATGATTCCATTCAAATATGATGGTGAATGGAAGATTCCAGTTGCCATTTTAGCGAACTTGGTTGCAGGTAAAGTTGAATCGATTATGCCATGGACAGTTACCATCGTCATGATTCTTGCGGCACTTGGCTCGATTCTTTATTTATTTAAAAAAGATGCAAATCCAGAAGATCAAACATTCTTTGAAAAGCTATTTCAAGTGAATTGGTTCTGGACAATTGTTCGAATCATTGGTGCGGTCTTTGCGGTCATGGTTGTTGTAAATATTGGTCCTGAAATGGTTCGAAGTGAAGATACTGGTGGTTTATTATTATCACCTACTGGATTATTGTCATTCTTATTTACAATCTTCTTATTCGCAGGATTACTATTACCTCTGTTATTAAACTTTGGGTTACTTGAATTCTTCGGTACGATGATGGTTAAAATCATGCGTCCCCTTTTCAAATTACCGGGTCGTTCTTCAATCGATGCATTAGCTTCATGGATTGGCGACGGAACAATTGGGGTTTTATTAACAAGCAAGCAGTATGAAGATGGCTTTTATACAAAAAAAGAAGCAGCAATTATCGGAACAACGTTCTCCGTTGTGTCGATCACCTTCTCAATCGTTGTTATTGAAGAAATTGGTTTAGGAAGTTACTTCCTTCCGTTCTACGCTACTGTTGTGTTTGCGGGGATTGTATTAGCATTTATTATGCCACGCATTTTCCCATTGTCTCGTAAGCCTGATGAATATATCGATGGTCGTCCATACGACGAGACTGAAGAAGCACTTCCTGAAGGTTACAATGTGGTATCTCATGGTTTAGAAAATGCTTTAACGAAAGCAAATAAAAACCGTTCAATTGTTGAATTCGTAAAAGATGGTCTTAAAAATGTTTTAGACATGTGGGTAGGTGTTGCACCTGTCGTTATGGCATTTGGTACAATTGCGCTTATCCTTGCTACTTACACAGATGTATTCGTGTGGTTAGGAAAACCGTTTGAGCCATTATTAATGGTATTAGGAATTCCTGAAGCAGCTGAAGCAGCTCAAACAATTGTTGTTGGGTTTGCCGACATGTTCCTTCCAGCCATTTTAGGTGGCGAAATGATTGAATCTGAATTGACTCGATTCGTTATTGCAGCTGTATCGGTGACACAATTAATTTACATGTCTGAAGTCGGTGGATTACTATTAGGATCTAAAATTCCCGTGAACATTTTAGACTTATTGATTATTTTCATTCTACGTACAGTAATCGCATTACCAATTATCGCTGGTGTTGCTCATTTATTGTTTTAATTAAGGAAAGCTGACATCCTGTTTGAACAGGGTGTCAGCTTTTTTAATGGATAAGAAGAATAAGTTAACACACACAGTTTACAAAAAAATAAGCATGCTCCCTTTTGAGGTGCATGCTTTATTTAGGAATACTTATTTCATTTTTGTTGCTAATTTTTCTAGCATATCTTTCGTCATTTCATCTAAATCATATTGTGCTTTAAATCCCCATTCAGCTTTTGCAGCACTTGCATCAATTGAATCTGGCCAGCTATTGGCAATCGTTTGGCGAATCGGGTCCACTTCATAGTTCATTTCAAAATTAGGTATATGTTTGCGAATCGATGCTGCAATTTGTTCAGGCTCGAAGCTCATCGCGGTTACGTTGAAGGCATTTCGATGCTCAAGCTTGCTAGCATCCGCTTCCATTAAATCCACAATCGCTTGAAGAGCATCTGGCATGTACATCATATCCATGTATGTCCCTTTTTCAATATATGACGTATATTTACCTTCTTCTAACGCTTTATAGTAAATATCCACCGCGTAATCCGTCGTTCCTCCACCAGGTGGAGTTACGTAGGAAATCAATCCAGGGAATCGAACGCCACGTGTATCCACTCCAAATTTTTGGAAGTAGTAATCACATAGTAATTCTCCAGCTACTTTATTCACCCCGTACATCGTTGTTGGACGTTGCAAAGTATCTTGAGGTGTATTATCTTTTGGCGTAGAAGGACCAAATGCACCGATTGAGCTTGGAGTAAAGAATTGAAGACCAAGTTCACGAGATGTTTCTAGCGCATTAACAAGCCCCCCCATATTCAAGTTCCAAGCTAGCAAAGGCTTCGCTTCAGCTGTAGCAGATAACAATGCAGCCATATGCATCATCGTGTCCGCACCGAAATCCTTCGCAAGTTTTCGCATATTTTCTAAATCCATTACATCCAATAATTCAAAAGGTCCGTCATTTACGACAGGAGAATCTGTCTTACGAATATCAGTAGCCAATACATTTTCAGCACCATAAATGTCACGTAGTTTAACGATTAGCTCCGAACCAATTTGTCCTAAAGCCCCAGTTATCATAATTCTCTTCAAATGAAATCTCTCCTTGTGAATAAAACATTTGTGTTTTTACAGAGTACATATTATTCCAATAAAACGTTGATATAAAAGCTTTTAACCACCACTCATTATAAAGTGTTCATTGTGAATACACAACGATTTATCTGATACGTTGATTTTAGAAATATCTCGAATCTTTTCTATTGCTGGTTTGCTATACTTAAAATTAAAAAGGGCGTTTCATTACATGAACATTTACAGAACCAGTGTCACTTTCGTAGTAGCTTTCATTTTAGCTACCTTATTGTTTTCGCTTCAATTCCCCCTACCGGTGATCATACTGACAGTCTTCATTTTTTTCTTGGGATTCAATTTACTCCCTACCTTATATACGATCTATCGCTCAAACAATCTTAAAAGCATTGAGAAGTATATCCAAGCAAATAAAAAGAAACCAATCTTTGCTTACCCATTGGCATTGGCTCATGGCAATGAAGTCGAAATCGAAGAAAGTTTACGTGCCATAATTGAAAAACACAAACAGCCTTACATGCAAAATGTATATAAAACTCTTTTAGCATTACATCTAAAAAATATTGAAGCCGCGGATACGTATGCTCAACGGATTGATTCTGAACCTTTAAAATCCTATTACGCTGCATTAATTGCTGCTAAACAAGGAAATTTCGATGAAGCCGCTCGACACGAAGAAAATGTAGGCGTCGAATGGATGATTCATGCATTACATGCCTTGTATGCAAAGGAAAAAGGACAACAAGAATTATTTGAAAAAGAAGCACAATATGCAATTGCCCATTCACGTGGAATCCAAAAGTTTATTGTCGTCCATTCTGTTGGACGCATCTGATTGTATAAGTGTCAGCTA
>JAHIWI010000182.1 GCA_018816185.1 Bacillota bacterium | reverse complement strand
TGGACATGATAATTAACCAAGGGGGTATATTTACGGATTAACAAATCGCCTGCATCTGGATCTTTTTCGTTTATCCATAGTTGCCAGTTACGTTGTTCGTCGGATTGATTGGATTGTGTCATCGAATCCCCCTATCATTTGTAAAAAAATATATATTAAGAACATTATAACAAATTTTTCGACAAAAAGGGCAGTTGAATACACTCAGCTGCCTTTGAATTAGACAAATAAAATAAATGTTGATTTCCATTTCAGCGGACGCTTTCCGGGGGGCACGGCTTTAGCCGTTTCCCTCGCAAAGCTCAGTCCAGGGTCTAAAGACTCGGGCTGTTCCTCCTGCAGTCGCCGCCTCCATTCCATTCAACTGATATTGATGTAAATATGACTCTAATTATCTGTGTTTTTGTTCATATAATTATAAACACCTTGTACATATTACTTCCAACTGCAACATAGGGGTAATTTCAAGTTATAACATGGGGCATCTACGTTTTAATCATAATTTAAGGCAGCTGAATATATTCAGCTGCCTTAGATATCTGTATTATTCATCTTTCAATAATTGCTTTACGACTGCAGCCATTTCTTCAGATGATGGGTTCGATTCGTTGGATTTTTGTTGTGCAATCTCCACTTGTTCCATTAAGTCTAAAACTGGCATCTCTTCAGATTGCCATACGTAATAGAGCAAATATCGAATAATAAATGTGAGAAGGAATAGTACTAAGGCCCAAATAAACGAACCGGTCAGTATGGAGATGGGTGTGCCATTTGGTAAAGCAAGAGCAAAATACAATGAAAAGGCAATTAAAGCTGCCCAACAATTAGATAATATAGAACCAACCATTAGATATCAATCACTCCTTGGTTAACCGTTCGAATATTTAACAGTCCAGTAGATGGGTCAAATTCAATCGTTCTCCCACTGCTACCGCCTGTTTCTTCTGCGATTAGTGGAATTTTAAACTGGAGCAAACACGCTTTTACCGCTTCTACGTTTCGAGGCCCAATTCGCAAAGTGTCTCGGCTTGATGCAAATTGAAACATTTGTGCGCCGCCAGCAATTTTTGCTTTCAGTTTAAATGGTTGAACACCTTCAAGTTTTAACTGTTCGATCATGGCAGGTATACCAGTATCAGCGAATTTCGCAAGATTGATTGACTCAGTACGATTAAGACTTGAGTCAGGTAACATAACGTGGACTAATCCAGCAATTTTTTGGAACTCATCATACAAAACTACACCCACACAAGACCCAAGACCAGATGTCCGAATTGTATCCGGATTTTTTGCCACATTCATATCTGCAATACCTACTTTGACAACCTGCCTTGTAATGATCATGGTAAGGTAACTCCTAATGATTTAAAAATGGAATCAAACGATTCTGGGTCAGGAAGTAAAAAGAAATGGCCTCTTACATCTTCTGAACCTGGCACATCTTCTTCGTGAATAGCTGTGTCAATTACGATGACGTAGTCGCTAACTTGAGACAATTCTACTAAACCAAAACTAATAATTGCTCCTACCATATCTACAGTTAATGCTGGCACAGTAGGATATATTTTTAATCTAGTGAAATCTGAAAGTGCCGATAGATAGGAACCTGATAAAATATTCCCTAGCTCTTGCATGGCCGAAATTCCAATCTCTGATAAAGGGGGTTTTTCAAAATCAAATGTTGGATCTTGTATTAAGTTTCGAATGAAAGCATTTGATTGTTCAATTGGTAGGATAAAAAACATACTACCTGAAACATCTCCCTCGATTCGTAGATAAATAGCCGTAACTACATTATCTGGTCCACCAGCAAGATCCATCATGTCATCAAAAGACACCATTTCAACTTTTGGAACTTTCATATCTATTTTCTTATTTAAAAGACTGGATAATGCTGTGGCTGCATGAGCAGCTCCAATATTCCCAATTTCTTTTAAAACATCTAAATGGATAGATGTAATATTTTGATGAATCCCCATATTATATGGCCTGCTTAATTGGATTCAATACCTTTTCTAATTGCAGCATGACAAGCAGTCGACGTTCCAGTTTTGCAACGCCTCCAATAAATTCAGATTCAATTGAACCGACAACATCAGGTTGAGGTTCGATTGCGGATAAAGGAATGTCCAATACATCATTTGCAGCATCGACGATTAATCCAACTTCCATATCCTCAAGCTTAATCATAATCATACGAGATTGTTCATTGGCTTCACTTGCCTGCAAGTTAAAACGTTCACGTAAATCGATGATTGGTGTGACTACACCACGTAAGTTTATAACTCCTTTTACAAATGAAGGTGTTTTAGGTACACGTGTAATGTGCATCATTTTTTCAATTGACTGCACTTGGCTTACTGGGATTACATATTCTTTATTCATTAGTTCAAATACGATAACTTTTAAATCATCCATTGCTTTTAATTCTGTCATTTTTCCGCACCCTCTCCGAGTGAACTATTTGATCAATGCATTACAATCAACAATCAATGCCACTTTACCGTTTCCTAAAATGGTTGCCCCTGAAATGGCAAATACACTTGATAAATAATTACCTAATGATTTAAGTACAATTTCTTGTTGACCAACAAATGAATCAACAACTAGTCCAGCCATTTTGTCACCTTTGCGAACAATAACTACTGATAAAAACTCTTCATCGCTCTGTTCATTTCTTGGAACACTGAAGACGTCATCCAAGAATACAAGAGGAACAACTTTGCCACGGAAATCAATTACCTTTTGGTTGTGTGCATTTAAAATGTCAGTTGAACGAATAATTGCTGTCTCAATAATTGATGATAATGGGATCGCAAACATTTCTTCTTCAATCTCAACAAGCATTACTGAAATAATAGACAATGTTAATGGCAATTGAATGGAGAATAATGAACCTTTCCCTTCAGTTGAATCAATCGTGATAAATCCACCTAAAGATTCTATGGTCGATTTCACTACATCAAGTCCAACACCACGACCAGAAACATCTGAAATGGTATCAGCAGTTGAGAAGCCAGATGCCATAATCAATTCAAACACTTGCTTATCGGTCATCGTTGCAGCCATTTCATTTGTAACGATCCCTTTAGAAATTGCTTTATTTAAAACTTTGTCTCGGTTAATCCCTGCTCCATCATCTTCTAGCTCGATAAATACATGGTTCCCACTATGATAAGCTCTCAAAACAACTGTACCTTCTTCAGGTTTACCATTCGCTACACGAATTTCTGGTCGTTCTACGCCGTGATCAAGTGCATTTCGTATTAAGTGAACAAGTGGGTCTCCAATTTCATCAATAACTGTTCGGTCAAGTTCGGTTTCTGCACCAATGATTTCAAGATTAATTTTCTTATTCAAATCACGCGCTAACTGACGAACCATTTTAGGGAAGCGATTAAATACTGTCTCTACTTGAACCATACGCATCGTTAAGATGATTGTCTGTAAGTCTCCGGAGATTCTTGTCATGCGTTCGACAGTTTCATCTAATTCGCTATGGTTTAACTCTGATGAAATCGACTGCAATCTTCCTCGGTCAATTACAAGTTCTTCAAATAGATTCATTAAAATATCTAATCTCTCAATATTTACACGAATTGTTTTATTTCCAGCTTGTACACCTTTAGATGGAGCGTTAGTTGCATTTTGAGCAACAGCC
>JAHIWI010000181.1 GCA_018816185.1 Bacillota bacterium | reverse complement strand
TGGCATGTTTAATACCAATAACATTAAGTTTCCAATAAACATACTAGCGATTAAACCCCAAGCGACTTCGGGGTGGTCTTCAAATAATAAAGGACCTGGCTGGATGTTGTACATGATGAGTGCACCCATCAGAATAGCCGTAGTTCCAGAACCGGGAATTCCTAAAGTTAACAATGGAATCATTGCTCCACCAGAAGCGGCATTATTTGCTGATTCGGGTCCAGCTACTCCTTCTATTGCGCCTGTACCAAACTTTTCTGGGTGTTTACTAAACTTCTTCTCAGCTATATAGGAGAAGAAGGAGGCTAGAGTTGCACCAGCTCCTGGTAAAACACCTATGAAGAATCCGAGTAACGAGCCGCGAACAATTGGTTTTGCACTATCCTTTAAATCTTGTTTAGTTGGCAGAACCCGTTCGATTTTAGCAATGGCACCATCTTCTTTATCGCGCTCAATGATTGTTTTAAATACCTCTCCAAGTGCAAATAAACCAACGGCAATTGTTAAAAACTCAAGTCCAGAATACAAAATCGGTAAATCATATGTAAAACGAGCAATCCCTGAAACAGCATCAATTCCAATTGTAGCGAGTAACAATCCGAAAACCGTCATGATTAACGCCTTGGTCATTGATTTTCCAGCTAATCCACTAACTGCTGCTAGTCCTAGAAGCATTAATGAGAAGTATTCAGCCGGTCCAAATTTAAGTGCCACATTTGACAGTGGTTCTGCTAATAAAACCAATCCGATTAATGAAACGATACCCGCTACAAAGGAACCAATCGCAGCAATGGATAGAGCCGCACCTGCCCGACCTTGTCTAGCCATTTGATAACCATCGAGCGTTGTGACAACAGACGATGATTCACCAGGAGTATTTAATAGAATAGAGGTAGTGGATCCTCCATACATTGCTCCATAATAAACACCTGCAAGTAAAATAATAGAACTTGCGGCAGCCGCTTCTGTAGGCATACCAGAAGTGAGCGTTGCTGTAACAGGAATTAAGAGAGCTACTCCACTCATTGGACCAATCCCTGGTAAAACGCCGACTGCTGTTCCAATTAAGACCCCAACAAAAGCAAATAATATATTCTGCCATTGGAAAGCGACTGCAAACCCATTAAAAAGAAAATCTAACGTAGTCATACCAAAACTCCTTTCACTTTAAAACTCTGGGAATCCAGGTAATGATCCTCCAAGAAACTCTGCAAAAAAGTAATACACACCGATAGAAAAGAAACTAGCGATCAGAATCGTGCTAATCCATTTCCCACGTTCCATCGTTTGAAATGCAACCAATAAAAAAATGAATGTTGATATCACATAACCAAGTGGTTCCAAAACAGCTGCATATACAACTGCGCTGATAAAAATAATGACGAATTTCATGTATTGAAGAGGTTCCTTAGAAGCTTCCACATGTTCGTATTTCATGGTTTCAAAAAGTAACTTAATACTTAACAGTAGTAGGATAATTCCTAGAGCCATTGGGAAAATATTAGGTCCCACTGAAGAACCGTAAGCACTTTGTGAGATTGAACGACTTTCAATCACAAATAAAAGACCAATCAGTAAAAAGACGATACCCGCAATTCGATCGAACGTTTTACTCATTATTCTTCACCTCCTAATGAAAACGGCGACTCCTAGAGCCACCGTTATAGTATTGTCTAGCTTCAAACGCCAGTCTCATTTTCACTAACTGGTTGAATTTCATCTCGTCTGTATCCTGTGAGAGTGGCACTTTGAGCTTTATTTTTGCATATCTAATGCTGTTAATAATTCAACGATTACTTTGTCTTGATCTTCTAAATAAGTCGTAAAGTCTTCAGCGTTGCGATATTCACTTTGCCAACCATTTCTTTCAAGTTCAGCTTTCCATTCATCTGTCTCTACTAATTCATCTAACTTATTTGTCCAAAATTCAAACGCATCATCAGACATGTCTTTAGGACCGAATAGTCCGCGCCAAATTGTGAATTCAGCATCGATACCTTCTTCTTTGAACGTTGGCACTTCACTTAATTCACCTTCTAAACGATCTGCCGAGCTAACTGCTAAAACACGAACATCTCCGGATTTCACATATTCAGCGATTGTTGAAGCATCTGTTGCAATAACGTCCGCATTGTTTCCTAATAGAGCAGCAATTGCTTCACCGCCACCATCATAAGAAACGTACTTAACCGACTTTGGATCAATTCCATATTCATAGGCAGGCAAAATCCCAACTAAATGATCCATTGATCCAGGTGCTGATCCACCAGCTAACGTTACCTTCGTTGCATCCGCTTTAATTGCATCTAAAACATCTTTTAATGTTTTGAATTCTGAGTCTGCTTGAACAACGATAGCTCCATAGTCACGTGTCAATTGAGCAAGAGGTTTCGTATCTTTGTATCCATAAGGACTGTTGCCTTCAGCTTTATTGTTATTTATTAAAATCGGCGGTGATTTCACCATTAGTACGTAATCATTTTTGACTTCCTTCGTTGCAAACTCTGCCATAAAAACAGCTCCGCCGCCACCAGGTTTATTTTCAACCATGATAGATTCATCCACTAATTTTGTATCACTCATTGTTTTAGCAATAGAGCGAGCCGTTAAATCCCATCCGCCACCAGCTCCAGAAGGTGCTACAATCGTAATGCTTTTTTCAGGATAGTTGGATGAAGCGCTTTCATTCCCTTCTGAAGAACATGCTGCTAAGCTCAATACCAAAGAACTGGCAAGTGCCACTGTCGATAATTTTTTCCACATAAATCATTTCCCCCTCGAATGAAATAGAAAAGACAGCGCTTTCATAGCGCTGTCATCAATTTATCAGAACTTTTATACAATTCAATGTTTTGGGTCATAAGTGGAATAAAAGGCATTTTATCCATTTTGTTCATATTGTTCACGAGGTTTTTGGGAAGTATCGTCTTTCGGGTCGACCAATTGTGCCATAGATTAATTCCGCTGATGCTTGGTTTTCTGAAACTAAATACTCCAAATAACGTCTGGACGAACTTCTACTCAGTCCGCTTATCACACCAAACTTTTCAGCTGTTATGCCGCTCGTTTGCTCACTTAAGTGGAAAAGTACCTTTTCCATTGTTTTGGGGTCGATCCCTTTTGGTGTAAATATATTTTCAGAAGGGAGAACGTTTTTTTGTTGGTTCCATAACAGGTGGATTGACTCTTCTTCTAATTGGCCAGAGGTTGATAGAGTGATTCTTTTTTCTTTATAGGAGAACAAACTTTCTCGAAAACGATCAAACGTAAGAGGTTTCAATATATAGTCGAAAACGCCACCTCGAAAAGCTTGTTTTACAACGTGAACTTCAGATGCTGCTGTTATAAAAATAATATCTGAATCTGGACTCTCTCTATGTATGTATGACAAAAGTTCTGTTCCCATCATGTCAGGTAAATAGACATCAAGTAGGATCAGGTCAGGTTTCAATGCCGAAATCCAGTCTTTCGCATCGACGCCTGTGTGAGCAGATCCAACAACCTCAAAACCTTCAATTCTATCAATAAAGCGACGGTGAATATCAGCAATTCGAAGATCATCTTCAACAATTAAAATTTCAATGACTTCCGCCATGCAAAAAACCTCCTTTTGGGATTGAGATGATAAACAAAGCACCACCTAAATCGCCTTTTTCAATCGATGACACACCACTTAAATCATTAATATC
>JAHIWI010000180.1 GCA_018816185.1 Bacillota bacterium | reverse complement strand
TAGCCATCTCAGTTGTAATTGTTGTGGTAGCTCGATCTCAGAAGAAAGGCTAACCAATAGTAAAGGCTTCGAAAGCAGAGCGAGCAGCCCCAATTAGCCCTGCCCGCTCCGCTTGGCAGGTGTTTCTGTTAGTAAAGGGTCACTCAGTGTTGACCTTCGCGGAAAGCATCCGCTCATATGGAAATCAATCGTTTTATTTTTATTCAGGTTCAGATCTTCTTTTCTAAAAAAAGAAGGTCTTTTTTTATCAGGGTTGTTTAAATGTAAGAAAGATTTTCCATACTAGGGGTGGTGGCAATGTGCAGGAATTGTCGATAAATAAGAAGTTTTTACTTTATTTGTCAACGCGAAGGAATAACGATTAATCACCTCGAATAAACACCGAAAGGAGGATGAGAAATGAAACATCAACTGTTATTTGTCGAAGACGGCATCGCCATTATCCGGTTACGAGGTGAATTGGATCATCATGCGACACAACTAATTCGTGAAGAAATATCACAATCTTTATACAGAGGTAAGTTAAGGGCAATTATTTGGAATTTACAAGAGTTACATTTCATGGACAGTTCAGGGATTGGTTTAATTTTAGGAAGAATGAGAGATTTTGTACCTTCCAATGGTCAAACGGTTATTTTGCATCCATCTGAAACTATGAAAAAAATCTTTCAATATTCTGGTTTGGGGTCATATGTGTGGGAAACAACAGAACAAGAAACAATTGATGCGTTAGGGGGGATTTTAAATGGACAATGAAATGACGCTATCGTTTATTGCCATTAGTGAAAATGAGGGTTTAGCGCGAATGGTTATGACCAGCTTTATCGCATCTTTAGACCCTACGATTGATGAGCTTGCTGAGTTTAAAACAATCGTCTCAGAAGCAGTTACAAACGCTATCATTCATGGGTACGAAGAGGACGCTCAAGGAATCGTGACGATTCGAGCGAAAAGAGATGGAAGAAAAATCACCATGACAATCAGTGACGAAGGTCGTGGAATCTCCGATTTAGAACAAGCCATGGAACCTTTGTTCACGACTAAGCCTGAAAGAGAACGTTCAGGAATGGGCTTTACCATTATGGAAAGTTTTTCAGATCACTTATCGGTATGGTCAGAACCTCAGAAAGGAACTGCGATTACCTTTTCAAAAGATTTCTCACCCATTCACTCTAAAATCACGATGGGTGAACGATGACAGCCCCGATTGAACAACAACCCGTGTTGTTGACACAGGAGAAAATGAGAGAACTTATTTATGCATCACAACAAGGAGACAAGTTAGCTAGACAAACAATGGTTGAAGGTAATACGCGCCTTGTTTGGTCAATTGTGCAACGATTTGCTTCGCGGGGAGCCGATTTAGAAGATTTGTTTCAAATTGGATGTATCGGATTAATGAAATCTGTTGATAAGTTCGATTTATCGTATGAAGTGAAGTTTTCAACGTATGCAGTTCCAATGATTATTGGAGAAATACAAAGATTTTTAAGAGACGATGGAATGGTTAAAGTAAGCCGCTCCATTCGTGAACTGAGTTTTAAAATACGTCATGCTACAGATGATTTCATTAGACAGCATGAAAGACAACCTACATTAACTGAGCTTGCTGAAAAGTTAGAAGTAACAATGGATGAAATCGTTTTAGCTTCGGATGCTTTAAGAGATCCAGCCTCGTTGCATGAGCAATTATTTGAAAGTGAAGGCGATGCTTTAACTTTGATGGACCAAGTAAGAGATGAAAGGTCAGAGCGGTCATTTGACCATATACCTCTTAGGGATATTATTTCAAAGCTAGGCAAACGCGAACAAATGATCATTTACTTGCGTTATTACTTAGATTGTACACAAAGTGATATTGCAGAAAGGTTGGGAATCTCACAAGTTCAAGTGTCAAGATTGGAAAAGAAAATACTGACACAGCTTAAGAGTTGGTTGTTACCAAAACAGACAACTGCAAAGGATGAATTCCGATAAAACAGTCTCTATTTACAAATATCGAAGCAGCTAAAAATTTTATAAAAGACCAATTTGGTGATGGTGAAAGTTTTGATGTGGGCATTAAGGACATGCATATTTGGTCCATGCCCACTCTCTTGATTTATATGAACGGATTAATCGATAGCAGTATGTTAACTCAATTGTTGACATTGACACAGCCTACAGCGAATCAATTAAGAAGGAAGCATGAGTTAAATGAGTTTGAAGCAATGAACACTTGTTTTCCATACCACTCAGTAACGATATATGACTCTAAGGATGCATGGATTTCTGCGGTATTAAGTGGTCAATTAGGAATTGTAACCTCTCAGGGATACGTCTTTACAGTAGATGTTCGATCCTATCCTGGAAGACAGCCTGAAGAACCGGATAATGAAAAAGTCATTAGAGGAGCGAGGGATGGATTTACTGAGAATATACTACAAAATACAGCTTTGATTCGACGAAGAATTCGTGATGTTTCATTGAGATTTGAGCTAACGAAAATTTCGACTAGGGGTCAAACCGATATAGCTATTGGGTATATTAAAGGACTCGCAAGTAAAGAACATCTAAATTACTTAAGAAAACGCTTAAAAGAAATTCATCACGATGGCATGACAATGACTGATAAATCATTAGAGGAGTTCCTGTTTAAACAAAAATTCCATCCAGTTCCTTTTGTGAGATATACGGAGCGGGCTGATACTTGCGCTGCTCATTTGCTGGAAGGGCATATTGCCATAATCGTCGATACTTCTCCTTCGGTCATACTTGTACCCACAACCATTTTTCATCATTTACAGCATGCAGAAGAATATCGACAAGCACCAATGGTTGGAACGTTTGTTCGTTTATCGAGAATGGCAGG
>JAHIWI010000179.1 GCA_018816185.1 Bacillota bacterium | reverse complement strand
TATTTCCACTTCCGCTCCTAAAGCTTCTACCGATTCCTTAAACAAATCCCTATCTCTAATCCAACGCTCTTCTTGTAACGTATCCATAGAAAATCCAATTTTGATTTTTTCATCATCAGATTTTACAGGTTTCGTTATAGTGACTGGCTTTGTTTGCTTTACTTCAGTGACTTTTGTCACCTCTTCTTCACATCCAGAAGTAAGGAAGATAAGCACCAATGCGAGCAAAGTGATTCTCGATATACGTGCGATTCGTCCCATTGTTCTCTCTCCCCTCACTCTTTTTTCCCTAAAATTGTTTTCCGATAATCTTTAGGAGATACGCCACACATCTTCTTAAATACTTTACTGAAATAATTAGGTTCGTGATAACCTACCTCAAACGTTATTTCTTTTAAGCTGATCGTTGGGTCACTTAAAAGTTTCTTTGCTTTTTCAATCCGACATTCAGTTAGAAAATCAATATAGTTTATGCCTAGCTTCTCTTTGAACATCTTACTAATATAAATTGGACTTAAATCCACTTTTCTTCCTAATGCATCCAATGATATATCTTTATGAGAGTGCTCTATAATATATTGTTTAATTTGATGAATCTTATCTACTTCAACTCGATCATAGTGTTCTATATAAGATCGCTTCATTCTCTCTAGTAAATTATCAGTCTCTGATCGAAGCTGTCGATAGTCATAAGCTTGGAAAGAGTAGAAAGGGGGATCCGATTCTATGCCCATCTCACTCATTACACGTGTCGTAATCCAAAGGATTTCCTGCACACGTTGTTGTGTTTGTAGCAAAAGTGCTCCTTCGTTCTCATAACGAAGGATTAGATCCATTACATATGAGCGAATGTGATCCCATTGTCCAAGACGTATTTGATCGAAAAATTCCTTTTCCTGTTCTTTGGCAAGATGGGTATCTATTTCATTATTCATGGCTGGAACATCTGAATAAAAACGGTATTTAACCGCATGTGTTGTATCCATTGTAGCGATTAATGATTCTTGATAGGATTGTCTAATTTGGTCTAGTGAATCACATTCATTTCCGATTCCAATAAACCACTCTTCCAGCTGGTTAGATTTTTTCGGAATTGAGAGGATTTCATTGGCAAGAGCAATGGCTTGTGAACGGAATGACTTTTCACTATCGCGGAAAACCACAATAGGAAGTTGACGTCCATACAAAGCTCCAACCCATCCAGACCCGGTTTGTCTAACCTTTTCTTTAACGGCCGAATAATGCTTTTCAGCTCCTACTGGTAACAGCAGAACCAAGACAAATTTTTCATTCGTTGAGCGAATGTCTAACATCTCCAAAAGCATATCGATGTGCACTTCATGAACATGATCAAACAATAATTGCGTGACGACATCCGTTTCAACAAGTGTTAATGCTTTTTGTATCGATTCCTGTTGCGTTTTACTCATTGCGAAAGAGCTATGCTCTAATTCACTTTGTTCCATTACTTTTCCAACTGTCGCTACAATTTCGCTCGCTTTACTCGGCTTCAATAAATAATCCTTTACACCAAGTTTCAATGCTTGTCTTGCGAAATCGAACATATCGAATGCCGTCACCATAACAAATTTGATGGTTGGATTTTTGGCACTGATGATTTCAACTGCTTCCAGTCCATTCATACCTGGCATCATTATATCCATCATAATCAGATCTGGTTTAAAGTAATCTGCTACCTCTACAGCTACTTTGCCGTTTTTTGCTTGTTTAATATCGAGCTTCGGATAAGCTTTCTGCAAAATCGCTTGCATCCCCTCACGCTCTATTGGTTCATCATCCACGATCAGGAGCTTCATCATTGTTCTCGATTCTCCTTACTTTTGGTATTTTTAATATCACTTTCGTTCCATTACCTTCTATACTATCAATCGTCATCACGTCATCCTGTCCATAGAACAGACGCAAGCGTTTGACTACATTACTAAATCCAATACCGGTGGAATGGCCTTCATTTAAAATGAATTTTTCATCAAGAATTTGTTTTATTTTTTCCTTTGGCATACCCATCCCATCATCTTCAATCTCAATCCTCACACGTTCCCCCTCATCAATGACGCGGAACCAAATGTTCCCACCATCTACTTCAGGTTCAATCGCATGAATTACCGCATTTTCTACGATAGGTTGTAAAGTGAGACCTGGGATGTCTAATTGTAGACAAGCTTCGTCTATATCCATATGAAAATTCAAACGGTCTGTGAATCTAGCATGTTGAATCTCCATGTATTGTTGCAACACGACGACTTCTTCAAAGAGCGTAACGGACCTGTCCAAACGCTTTAAATTGTAACGTAAGAGCCCCGCTACACTAACGAGTAAATCACTCGTTTCTTCAGCCCCGTCTAGATATGCTTTCTTTGAAAGTGTGTTAAGTGTATTAAATAGAAAATGCGGGTTGATTTGACTTTGCAAACTCAAAAGCTGACTCTCTTGCAACAGAAGTTTATTCTGCTGAAGTTCATGTTCGAGTTGAGCCTTTTGCTGAATTTCTGATATTAAGTTATTAATGTTGATTCTCATATGGTCGAATGTCTTGGCAAGGAAAGAAATTTCGTCATTAGACTCGACCTTTATGGGCAAATCGAATCTGCCTTTTGATAGTTCATTAGCTGCCTTGGTTAATTGGTGCACAGGTTTTGTAATGGTTAAAGAGAACCAGTACGTGAGCAACAGGAGCGAAAGGGTAATTAAAAGAAGCAACCAAACGCCAAGTTTCTTAAATTCAATCGATTGTTCAATAATCCCACGATAAAAGCGATCGTAGGTCTTGAGCTCGGTATCGATAACCGTTAAGGTCATTTCAGAAATATATTTAGAAATGCGAGTTGCTTCCGTGAATTCCTTCACTGAAGCTTCCGCCTCTTCCTCGGAATGAAACATCAATGATCGATTCGTTGTTTCAATGAAACTATCAATCAAGTTTATGTAATTTGTTAAAGCGAACTCATTCTCTGAATTGATCAGATTGTAAACTTCATTTTTAGCATCTAGCATCTTTTCTTGACTGCCATTAATCTTTTCTAGATTACTCAGTGACGGAGTAACAAAATACGTATTTAAATTCGTAATGACTTCTTGACTTGCTACCGTGACTTCATTCATACGTAAATATCTTTGTAATATC
>JAHIWI010000178.1 GCA_018816185.1 Bacillota bacterium | reverse complement strand
CATACTTCGGGCGAATATAAAATACCCTGCACTCATGAGTAAGCCAACAACTAAATTTAACGACACCGCAGTCGCTGAAATTTTAGAGGCTTCGAGATACCTCTTCGAGCCAAGGTATTGCGACACAACAATTGCCGCTCCAGTTCCCACGACTTCTAAAACTAATATCGCAATATGAATGTACTGATTCGCTGCTCCAACACCAGAAACAGCATCATCCGAAAGCGCACTCAACATAAACGTATCGACAATACCCATTAACATAAATAAAAACACTTCTAAAAAAATAGGCCACGTTAAGCTAAATAAATTCAACTTCTCTTTCGGACCTGTACTCGCCTTCATTGTAGCCATTTAAAAACCTTCTTCCCGAGTTAGACAATTAAAATATCTTACCAATTAATAGAGGAAATTGCTATACCGACGCACCAAGATGAAATGAAAGCATAGCTTATAGAAGGATTTGTTTTAAAGGAGGTATTCGTTTGGTTCAATTTTTTTCTTTTCGAGGAACAGTCACTTCAATTTCTGAATTTTTCATTGGGGCAAATGGGGAAGGCGCAGGTTGTTATACATTAGTTTCCGTTGTAAATGGTGACGGGGGTACGGTCAATTTTGTTGTATCACCTGACACATACTTTGTGGATCAAGCAATGGTCGCTGTCGGAGATCAAGTAACGGGTTATTATGATGGGAACGCACCAGTACCTCTCATTTATCCACCACAATATCGCGCACTCATCATGGTCAAGGAAAGTCCATATCAACAAGTGAAAGTAGACTTTTTTAATAACCAATTAGTAAGTAGTGATGGACAATTAAAGTTAAACCTTTCCCCGTACACATCCATTACGATAAGAAACGGGCAAGTGTTCTCTCACAGTTTTGAGAACCGCAACTTAATTGTCATCTATGGTCCTTCTACTAGAAGCATCCCTGCACAAACGACTCCCTATCGAATTATTGTGTGGTGTGGTTAATTTCTTTCTAACAAAAAATGCGACCGAAGATGGAATCTCGGCCGCATTTTTTATTGGATGAGGCTTGGGTCTTCCCTTTTAAATCCAACTAATCTTTTTGTTGTTCGATATACTGCTTTAATCTTACCAAGTGATCTTTGTCTTCCTTTTTTAAGATCATCTCAAATAGTGGTTTAATAAGTGCGTTTTTTAAACCTTTTGAGTGTAGTACTCCATTAAAATCGACGGTCGTTCCACTCTCTTTAGCCATGAAAATATAATGATATTCCACGGTTATACCGAAACTCTCGCTTTTCACCGTATATTTTTGATTCGGAATAAATTCAGATACAATTAGGACCGTTTCGGCTTCTTTGCCTCTTATGTTTCTAACTTCTTTTACTCTTGTTCCAACTTGCATTGGTCCTTCTGTTACCTTTTCTGTTTTCACTACGTTTTCCATAATTAACGGAGCATGATCAAAATCTGTTGTGATTGCAAATACGGTTTCAACTGGTGCATCAATATAGACGGTTTCTTTAAAAGCCATGTTCACTCACTCCTTCGGTTTGATTTGTGTGACAAATAGACTTTTTTCAGACAATTTCTATCCTATGATTCAACATACCACGTATTCCCACTTTATTCTTGAAAAATTTTCATTAAAAAAGCAGCGAGGATATCCTCACTGCTCATATCGTGCAAAATAAGTAGAAACCATATGCATCTACTATCCAATTTTTACTGAGTTGCTTCCCACTTCGCAACTTCATCCCGAACTCGAGGCGCAACTTCTGTGCCTAACAACTCAATTGCTTTCATAACGTCGGCGTGTGGCATTGAGCCTACTGGAACGTGAAGCATAAATCGAGTGATGCCTACGTTTTTCCGCAGATCAATGATTTTATTCGCCACTGTTTCTGCATCCCCTACATAAAGGGCTCCTTCAAAGCTACGAGCGGCATCGAATGCTGCTCGATCATAGTGACCCCATCCACGCTCACGTCCAAGTACATTCATAACTTGTTGCGTAGGAGGGAAAAACTTGTCCGCAGCTGTTTCTGTATTCTCTGCAATAAAACCATGCGAGTGAGAAGCAATAGGTAGCTTCGATACATCGTGACCCGCTTGAGCTGCTGCGCGTTTATATAGCTGAACAAGTGGGGCAAACTGAGTTGGACGTCCGCCAATAATGGCTAAGACAAGGGGTAAGCCGAGTACCCCAGCGCGGATAACAGATTCGCTATTTCCCCCACTCCCAATCCATATCGGCAACGGATCTTGAACAGGTCGCGGATAGATCCCGAGATTATTAATGGATGCTCGGTGCTTCCCTGACCAAGTCACTTTTTCGGACTTCTGTATCGTTAACAGCAAATCCAATTTCTCATCAAAAAGCTCATTGTAGTCTTGCAAGTCATAGCCAAATAGCGGGAAAGATTCGATGAATGAACCCCGTCCTGCCATAATTTCTGCACGTCCGTTTGAAATGCCATCAAGCGTCGCAAAATCTTGGAACACGCGAACTGGATCAGCAGAAGAAAGAACCGTAACTGCACTCGTCAGTCGAATACGTTCCGTCTGTGAAGCAGCTGCAGCTAATACCATCGCTGGTGAAGATGCGGCAAAATCTTCTCGATGATGTTCCCCAACACCGAATACATCTAAGCCAACTTGATCGGCCAGAACAATCTCTTCTACCACTTCACGTAATCGTTG
>JAHIWI010000177.1 GCA_018816185.1 Bacillota bacterium | reverse complement strand
TAACCTTGCTGAGTCAAAAACTCCAATTCAAGCTGTTGTTCAACTTCTCGGAGCATGGAATATCTTTCATTAAGTAATGCGTACCGATTATCATCTATATATGTCTCTAAAGCGACTTCTAATCCTTCAAGCATTTGTGATGAAACTGTAAATGGAATGTTACCTTCTGCGTAACAGCCTAGATCCAAATACGTCGGCAGACACGCAGATTCATTGATCAAATGATTTGAAAAGACAAAGGCTAAGCCTGTCATGGATCCGATGGCTTTCCCACTAACACCAGTCGCTAGATACACCTCTTTTAAATCAAAAGAAAGTGCTCCAAAAGAGCTGATGCAATCTAAGCACAGATGAATTCCATTCTCTTTGCAAAGTTCTCGCAGCTCATTTAAATCGTTTAGCATACCTGTAGATGTTTCCCCGTGGGCAGCTAACAACCAACCGTAAGCATTTTTATGTATAAGGTTATCCATGTCTTGCTTATCAAAAGATTGACCCCACTCGATATTCAATACATCGAACTCTAGATTCCATCTTTTCGCTTGATGCTTTAACCGCTCACCAAATGCCCCGTTCACTAATATAAGACCCTTCTTCTTTAAAAGACTGATTTGTGCAATCATGGCTTCATTGGCAAGAGTCCCGCTCCCTGATAATAAGTGAACATATTCAGTTCCACTTAAATTCTTCAACTTTTCTTGCACTCTTTTTAACCGTTCCGTAAATTCATAGGAACGATGAGATATTGGTGATCGTTGAAACACGTCTTTTAACTCTTGAGTTAATTCATTGGGTCCCGGAAAGAACGTATGCTTCTTTTGCTGGAAACGGGCAGCAATCGTTAGTTCGTAGCGTTGTTTCGTTAAAAACATGGGAACAAAAGACGCATCTTCATTCCCAACTGGATCGGCGAATGCTTCAAATCCTAATTGTCGATACAGTTTTAATTCTCGGACCGTTCCTGAAATGACAGCAGCTCCATACCCTTTTTCGTAAGCATAGTCAGCAAATGCTCGTGCTAGTAAGAAAAAGACTCGTCCTTTTCGATATTCTTTTCGAACCGACAGCAATCGGATTTCACAGAGTTTTCCTTCAAGCGCCTCGTTGGGTAAAGCCTGTTCCACTTCTCCTATTTTTCCATCAAGAGAGAATGGACGCTGATCCCGAAGCGCAATCATTCCGATAAGTTGTTGATCCTTTAAAACAATTAAATATGTGTTCTCATTATGAAAAGCATCCTGCCGTTTTCCACTCGGATGCGGGGCATGTTGTGGGATTTCTTCCACAAACGTCTCATAATTTAATTTAGCAATTTCCTCGAATTCATGTTCACTTCGAGCTATTTTGCACCAATACATACAATCACCTTCTACCGTTTATGAATGTTAACGTTTTAAAATTTGATAAGTTCGATGTTCGGTGAAGTTTCTTCCTATCTATTTAATAGCAGTTTAATTGAATTTAGCCTATTAGAGAATATATGGTGTCACATAGGTTAATATGAACCACACAAAAAGACCACAACCTTATTCGGTTATGATCTGATATGTCGTTATCTTAAGGTAAAATCACCTGAACTAGTTCGTGCAATAATCTTTGGTTCTTTTATTCCTTTGAAAGCATGAATATGATTGTCTTTTTTTACTTCAAAATAAATCTCGGGTATTCGAACTCGCCCGTCACCAGATGAACTTTTAAACTCAACTTCTACATCATTTGGTGTGTGTTGAAGGTCAATCTTTATGTCTCCACTCGTTGATGCTAATTGCATATCATCCATTAATTGACTTAAGTCAATTTCTACATTTCCAGAAGTAGATTTAAGATCCATTTTCCCACTGCATTCTTGAATACTTACGTCTCCAGAAGTTGACTCAGCCCGAATGACAGTAGCCATCGATTGCTTCACTTCTACATCTCCACTTGAAGATTGATTGGACATGAGATGTGCTTTGACGTTAGCGATTTTCACATCCCCACTACTCACTTTCGTTTTTAACGAATTCCTCACATTCACGTCTTTTACATGTATATCTCCAGAAGATGCTTGGAGTTGAACGGAATTAAGCTGAACCTTTTCTAAAGAAATGTCACCAGATGTGCCTTTCATGACGATGTCTTTAGTAAACTTCATTGGAAGCTGGACTTGTAATGTTAAACTTATTCGTTTAAATCCTGTCATCCACTTTTTATCATTCACTTTCGCTTCAATGATTAGAGTTGAGCCACTTTGTTTAGTATGAATCCGCACATCCTCTTCCAATGAGCTACTGACTTTCCCCATTAATACAAGTTGGATTTCCTCTTGCTCGGTTTGAGTAACTTCCATATCGATATATGAGCTGCTGATTTCGATCTGCTCAATTTGATCCACCGATACTTTTTCTTCTTGATAAACATCCTTCACGTGACCAAAAAAACCTTCAGATTTAACGATTGCGAACATATTAATTCCTCCTTGACCTTTGTTGTAAGTCTACTTTATCAAAAAGGACTTCCAAATTTATCCGTCTCGAGGCTGAGTAGAGGACGGACGCAAGTTGTGTTTTGTTTCAGACTGTGAGCATATTTTTCAAGAATCAGTTAAAGAAGTTTGTCATTTGAACATTTGAGGTAAACTAAATTCAGCTTGACTATCAAAGATAGGAGATACTCTTCTTTCTTTGTTTTCGATAAGCTATACTTATAAAAATGAGAAGTAAGTTATCAGGAGGATCCTAATGATTGCGAATATAATCAGTATTGGAATTACAGCTATCATCACGTTAAATATATTTTTAGCAATCGTTTTAATTTTTTTAGAGCGTCGTGACGCTTCATCTACATGGGCGTGGTTAATGGTGTTATTTTTTATTCCAATTCTCGGATTCCTTATTTACTTACTTTTGGGCCGACAATTAAGGAAGAAACATTTATTCCGTTGGGAAGGCCGCGACAAAATTGGCATTGATAAATTAATAGATTATCAGTTAGATGCCATCGAACAAGGCACTTTTGAATTTAGACTGGATGACGCTTTAGATTATAAAGATTTAATTAATATGCATCTCCGTAACAATCATGCGGTGTTAACTCAAGATAATGCTGTTCAAATATTTAATGATGGCGAAGCCAAGTTCAATGCCTTAATAGAGGATATAGAACAGGCGAAGGATCATATTCACGTGCAATACTATATCTTCCGCTTAGATAGTTTAGGTCAGCGTATTCATGATGTACTGATTCGTAAAGCGAAGCAAGGTGTAAAAGTCCGCCTCTTATTTGATGATATGGGATCTCGAGGCGTACGCAAAAGACACTTTAAAGAACTAGTTGAATTAGGTGGAGAAGTGGAAGCTTTCTTCCCTTCTGTTATGCCCCTCATTAATCCGAGACTAAATTATCGAAATCACCGCAAAATTGTCGTAATTGATGGACGAATCGGATACATTGGTGGCTTTAACGTTGGCGATGAATACCTTGGGTTAGATCGAAAATTCGGTTACTGGAGAGACACGCATTTACGCATTGAAGGTAGTTCCGTTCATCCTCTTCAAACTCGTTTCATTTTGGATTGGAATCAAGCCTCAACCAATTCGGATATTGAGTATTCAGATCGATACTTCCCTGCTATCCCTTTAAAGGGTTCAGTTGGTATACAAATTGTGTCCAGTGGTCCTGATTCTGAATGGGAACAAATTAAAAACGGATATTTGAAGTTAATGGCGATGGCCAAAGACTATATTTATATTCAGACGCCATACTTTATTCC
>JAHIWI010000176.1 GCA_018816185.1 Bacillota bacterium | reverse complement strand
GAACGATTCTAAATGTTGGTCTACTGATGCCATACCTTGAGATGTACCATCTACTGCTAGTTCACGAATAAAATCTTTGCCGAACTTGTCATACATATAAAGAGTGAACAAGTAGACTTGCCCATAATCTGCAATCGTTTCTGGTCCAGTCTCCGCTGTCCCATGCTCATCCCAGTTTACTAAAGAATTTTCTGGATGATCTAAATAGAAGTTAATCGAACCTTCTCCGTGTCCGTATCCACCTAAAAATTCAGAGAATGTAGACATTCCTTCATTTAACCAAGTCTCTTCAGAACCATCATTATCGGCTTGAATTAAATGTTGAAGTTCATGGATTGTCGTACCAAAGAATGTGTTTTCTAAGCGAGTCTCCCATGAATTGGTATCGATTGTTACGATATTACGGTCTGTATAGTTTTCAAGAGTTTGCCAGAAGAATCCAGCGACAAAGAATGGATAACTTGGATTATTCCAACCTTCATCTTGTACATTATCTACTAGCATAATGATTTTGTCTGATCCTTCATAGTAACCCTCTGGAAGACCTACCATACCCGGTAAAGGTGAATTTGATCCATCTAATGCATCCGGTGTTCCAAAGAAATCAGTGGCAACAGGATAAATATTCGAATCAAATTCATCACGTAATTTATCCGCTTGTTCTTGTGTTACTACGTCAGCAGGCTTAGGATTATTCGGTCCATAAGCTAGATCATTAGCAACCCAAATTTCAACGTTGTCTCCAACACTACGTAAAGTGAAATCTTTAAATTTCAAATTTCTGTTTAAGAATTTTTTTGTACCTCCATCAAACGTAAACGGACTTTCTTCTGAAGCTTCCTCATCCGCAGCAGGTAATTCATCAGCTTGTGCTTTAATGATTTGGTCTGCTTGTTTTTGGAAGCTATCACTTGTTGATAAATCATTTAAATACTGATCGATATCAACACGATCTCCGTATTTGGTTGTATTAAAGTTTGAATATGGACTTGCTGCTTCTGCAGGAGCAGATGCAAAAGGTGCAAATAATGAAGCTGCAAGTGCACCAGTTGAAACAATAGAAAGAATTTTTTTCTTGTTCAATTTATTTTCCCCCTCCGAATTTAAAAACATTAAATCTTCGTCGGGTTCAAGCTTAACACTTTAGAATATTCTGAAAAATGCGGTAAATCTATCATTTTTATATGGTAATATTCTCTATCATTTGATATACAGAATCTTCTATTTCTCTCCATTTGTAGTTATTTACACACATGTCCATAGTCTCTCTTATAGTCTCTTCGTCCGTTGAAAACACCTGTAAATACTCCGTTGCAACCCTAATTTCTTCTTGATAGCGCTCTTTTACTTGATTAACAAATATCTGCTCTTCTTCATTCAACTCGCGGAACTTTCTAACATCGAATATTTCGTCACCCGAACGTTCAGGCTCGTATTCATGCGGACTCGTGCTATCAAAAAGAATGGTCTGAAGCTCTGGTAGATAGACATAATCTATGCTGTTACAATCAAGACCACACCATCCTAACTGTGTATTTAGTCCTACACTTTCTGCTTTTGCTGCAAACCGCTTCATCATGGTTGATTTACCACTACCTGGATACCCTTTAATGAATATGCGCCTTTTTACCCCCTTAGTTAAAGAGGCAAAATGATCTTTTGCTCCCTCAGGCGTGATTGTTCCCATTAATCGATGCGTTTTTAAAGCTTCTTTATTAAAATTAAACGACGAAAAGACGTTTTCAAATAGTTCCTCAGCTTGTTGATCGAATGCTTGCCAATCCATCCCTACAATATATGGCTGTTCCCATTCATCATGAATTTCCTTCGCTTTTGTCATGGTTTGCAGCATCTTAGCTAGCCATTGCTCACTATGAATGGTCTTTTCTCTTAAAAACCCACCATGTTCTTTTAACTTAGCATCATCATAAGCTTCATAAAATGAAATGACTTGATGGGTGCTGCCGTAATATTTGGGTTCAAATGATAAAGGATGTGCTGCTTGTAAAAATAGCGTTCGGTTTCCTTTAATATATACAGCTTCTAAAACATCCGCATGTAAAGGATCATGAAACCACTCAATATCATAACCTCTTTTTAAATAATGAAAGCCTACTTGTCGAAATAGTTCAGACAATCGAAATGTAGGTGGAGATTTTATAAAATAGACTTTACGAGCTTCTCCAATTAATTCATTATAAATGTGTTTGACGCCTTGACCGGTATAAGCCCGTCCAAATTGGTGTGTGATTGTTCCGTTCAATGTATCCACCCTTTCTAATATCAGATGTTTCTACTATATGAAAGAGGTGGCGAAAACATGTTCAGATTTTACCTAACGCATGTTAATCTTGCTATTGTCAAATTTTCTACCACATGCGCCATAACCATCCCTCGCTCACGACATATAATCTACTGTACTCGCCATATTCCTTTCACAATCTATGAATTCATCCCACGAAAAAAAGCATGCACTATGTGCACACTTTTCTATTTAAATTTCGATTTCCTTCGTGAATCGATGCAACCAACTTTTCGCCATTGGTAACGTCATGTGGACAATTTGTCCGAGTGTAACAGCGATGATTACTGTTCCGAATCCTATTGGACCACCTAACATCCAACCAACAATCGCAACTACGATTTCAATTCCTGTACGCACTCTTTTTACAGTCCAACCTGTTTTTTCAACAATGAGAATCATGATACTATCACGTGGTCCTGCCCCCATATTGGGTGCTACATATATCCCTACACCTAATCCCATGATCAAAACACCTGCAACAAAAAAGATGGTTTGTCCAAAATAACTGGCCAAATCAGGTAGTAACCAATTAAAG
>JAHIWI010000175.1 GCA_018816185.1 Bacillota bacterium | reverse complement strand
GACTGATTATCTTATCAATCA
Organism: Bacillota bacterium; assembly: GCA_018816185.1. Taxonomy (GTDB): domain Bacteria; phylum Bacillota; class Bacilli; order Bacillales_A; family Planococcaceae; genus Paenisporosarcina. Next base: position 29,470 of record JAHIWI010000175.1, on the reverse strand, counting down.
AGGAATTGATGATATTGAGATGCCTGTCGTGATAAAAGAAGTGCTGATCAAATATAAAGAGCGATTGATGGATGATGGAATTAAGATACGTGATATTGTGAATCATTATTTCGGACATGCCTCTATTTTGACCGATTATCAATATGCAGACGCACTGCAATACTCGCTTGAACGGACGCCAGGTAAGATTAAAAACATAACGGCTCGGCTCACAAAAGCAGTTGAAGACAAGAAAGAGTGGTTATCGATTCAAGGACAGAAGGGCAACTACCAGAAGAAAGAGGAAACAGTGCCCGACTGGTTACTTGAGCAGCAACAAAAACGTAAAACGCAGGCGTTTGATGAACAGCCTGATGAGTTAACTCCGGAATTCATGGAAAAAAGAGAAGAGTTATTAGCAAAGTTGAGAAATTAATTTATCTCAACTTTGCTTTTTTAATTTATAAATAAAAAATGGAAACTCCGAATTATAGACTTATCTCGAAATAATGTCTCTTGAATTCATGATAATATAGGAACTTATTGACTAGATAGAAAAGGATAATATAACTACCTAAAATATGGCATTTATACTTGCCTTTATTATGGCAACTCTGTTAAGGTGAATGAAATATAAGATTTAGGAGGTGGAGGAAATGTTTGATAGAATACAAGGATTTTTAGATACGCTCTTTAGCGATATGCAGGGGACGTTTATTACCATCTTCGCCATTGGTTTACTTATTTGTGCAATTGGCGTGTGGGCAGGAGATGAACAATCTTCTCCAAAATTCAAGAACGGAATTAAATTATGTGTTTTAGGCGTGGTTCTATTCCTACTTGCTCGTCCGGTGATCGAGTATGTTCAAATGAATCTTTAATCTAGAAAGAAGTGATAGCTATGCGTTCTGAAGGATACTTTGAACGACAAGAACGATTACGAACTTCTGGAAAAGTTGAATTACCGCTGAATATCGACACGAAGAAATATGTATATGGCAATATCTCATTCCAAGATGTGTTTGTCCTTTCACCTTTTGTGTTGTTAGGAATTGTGATTTCGTATTTGTTATACAGATTCGGCTATTTAGATCAAAAATTAATGTTAATTGCTTTTGCACCCACGATGTTGGTGGCCGTATTTCAACTAACTAAACATCCAGTACGTAAAAACCTCTCACTTTTGCAATATAAGGTGATTTGGAAACTCAAAGCGAATTGGAGAAAGAAAGAGTTTTATTATGCGAAAGGAGACTTGCCGATGAGTCGGAAAAATGGCGATACGCGAACTGAACTAGGATTAGTGAACATTGCCAATGGCTGCATCGAATCCTCCAATCGCACGCTAATCAAGGTGTTAGAAGTTTCCTCTGTGAATTTATCACTAATGAACGAATTATCAAAAGAGCGTGTGCTGGAGTCGTATCAATCGTTTTTGAATGATTCTGGAGAAAAACAAATTCAAATCATGCAGGTGGCACAACCCATTAATTTAACGAATTATTTGATGTGGTTTAATGACCAACTGGAGAACGATTCCTCTTATGCCAAACGTGTTTTGAAAACGGGCTATTTCAATCAAATCGAACGGATTCAAAAATCCAAAAACATGGTGACGCGAAAACGCTATGTGGTCATATCGAAACCCATGACCAGTTCAGACAAGGATTATTTAAAAATAGATACGACCGCAAACATTTTAAAATCTAAGCTTGAACAGATGTTAAGTGGTTACGAAAAGCTGGACGTGAACGTATTGAACAATGATGAATTGCTGCGATTCTACTACGCGTGCATCGATTTTGAAAATGCACAAGCCCAAGGGGAAAACATTATCAGCAAAACCAATGCCAGCGCAGACGTTATTATTGGCAAAAATACAGCGAAAGAATTGCTGAACTATTACAAGGATCAAATGAACAATCGATTTGAATAAGGAGGTGGCAGAATGAATTGGCTTAAACAACTACTCCCCAATAAAAAACAAGAATCAAATTTTGAAGAAACGGTGCGAGGGATGAATCAGTCTCTTCTGACCGTCTTAGCACCTGATAACATCACGGAATACGACTCGTACGTGCGTGTCGGGGCCAACTATACCCGGTCATTACTCATTGTCGATTATGATCCGGTGCAAGACCAAAACAAAATTCAACAAGTGACTGAGATTCCAGAGAACGTGTCTATTATCAATTATGTTCAGGAATACCATACAGGCGAAGTCCGTTCGCAGCTTGTCAAAAGCATTAAGCAAAATCGTATGAAAATGAATACACGCTTTGCTGACGAAAATACGATGATTGATTCACAAGGACAAATTGACAGTGCGTCAGAAATGCTCAAAAATCTGGCCTATCGAAACGATAAAATCTTTCTATTCCACACACTGATTCACTTAGTGGCGAGTTCTACAGATGAACTCGATCATTTAACCACAACAGTCAAAAGTAAATTCTCCAAAATCGGGATTATCCATAACCCAACGGATCGTGCGGTTGATGCTTTCCGTTCCTTTCTACCACTGAATGAAAATAAGGTAGATGAGTTGACCTATAAGATGAGCAACTCCGAAGCCATTTCTTATTTCTTTCCGTTCCATGAGAATGAAATGTTTTCTCAGACGGGAATTATTAAAGGCCGAAACATGACGACAGGTAATGTTGTGATTGTGGATGATACGAAGTTATTGAATCGACATGAGTTTGTCATTGGGATATCTGGTATTGGAAAATCTACGTATCTATTTGCCAATATGACGAACAAGCATATGCTCGGTCGTAAAATCATTACCATTGATCCTAAAGGGGAGTTCGGACGCAATTACGCAGATCTAGGTGGAGCGTGGGTGAAGTTCCAACTAAAAGGCGGGAATCGTATTAATCCGCTGGACCTTCCAAAAGTCAGTGATAAAGTAATCGTCGAAGAAACTGAATTCGGTAATATTTTATTAACGAAAATCTCTAATCTACTGGTCATGTTCCGACTCATGTATAACGGCATGACGGATTTGCAAGAAGAGATTTTGAGTAGTTATATCCAAAAGGCTTATGAAGAGAAAGGCATTACAGATGCGACCAATACAAGCACACTAACGTCAAACGACTATCCAACTTTACAAGATTTATATGAACTCATCGGCAAAGATCAAACGAACGATCCCTATTTATTTGATACGGTAAGGGATTTTTATACGACACTCAAAACCTATGTGACGGGAATGTATTCGGAATTATTTAATGGACACACCAACATCAGCATTGATAATGAACTGGTTTGTTATGACTTAAAAGAGATGAGTAACAACGAGAAGATTCAACGAATCTTGTTTTATAACATTCTCTCGCATACTACCTACGAAATTATGAGTGGTGACCGTGAACCAAGTGAAATATTTATTGATGAAGCTCACGTTATTGCAGATCCTAAAGTACCAAAAGCCATGGAATTCATTTACTTCATGATGAAAGTATTACGTTCCTTTAATTGTGGCATTACAACGGCTTCTCAGTCGGTAGAAGATTTTTTATCTGCTCGAGATGAGAATCGGAACTACGGGAAAGCAATTATCACGCAATCTGTACAGCGATTATATTTACCAATGAGTGAAGAAGAACTGAAATATTTAGAAGACGAACTAGGCAACACGTTCTCAAAAGGAGAACGTGAAACACTCATTTTAAAAGATGGAAAGAAAAAAGAGCAGGCCGGTAAAGGAATATTTTATACAGGTTCTAAAAAAATCAAGTTGGAAGTCCAACTAAATGAAGTGACAGAAATGTTGTGGTTTGACCAGAAAAGTATTAACGATATCACGATTTAATGAGGAGAGATGAGGGATGAATGCAAAGGAGACGACCGCCAAAACACTTGGCCATTTGCTTCTCATGAAGGTTTTCTTCAATCCAATTGGATTAGTAGTACTCGGAACCGCCCTCCTCCTGATCGTACTTCCTGTTTTTATGTCGATGAATGGAAAAGACAAAGGCTTTGATTTAGAAAACCCAGAACAAAACATAGAGGCGCTCTCAAGAGATGTAGGAGGCGCATATTGCGCTGTCAATGGAGAAATCAACCTAGAGTTATGGGAAGCCAAAATGAGCACTGCAGGCGTCTTTTCTGGCAAAGAAGATCTCTTTATCCAAATTGCGAATAAACAAGGAATTGATCCAGTGCTCATGGCTGCGATCGCTCTCCATGAAACGACCAACGGGACGTCTAATGCAGTGGTCACTAAAAATAATCCAGGTGGTTTGATGGGGAAAGATGGATTGATGCAGTTTTCTTCATTAGAAGAGGGTTTGGAATCGATGGGACAAACACTGCACAACCGCATCATTAAAGATGGATACGTGACCATAACAGATTTAGGTTCGGTTTATGCGCCAGTCGGGGCAGAGAATGACCCAACAAACTTAAACGCCCACTGGGTACCGACGATCACGGCAATGGTTAGTTCACTCGGTGGATTAACCATGAATTGCACGGTACAGTCCGGAGATTTTGCACAACCCATTCCGAATGTACAAGTGAATTCAAATTACGGCGTCCGTATTCATCCTGTTACGGGGGAAATCAGTAATCATCAAGGTGTCGATTTTGCGTGTAGTAGTCCTGAACCTATTTATGCAGCAAAGGAAGGAAAAGTCGTGTATGCAGAGTTTCCTAGCAGTTATCCAACAAATACTTACGGAAACATCGTTGTCATTCAGCATTCCAATAACCTCTTTACGGCATATGCGCATTTAAGTCGTATTGATGTGGAGGTAGGTCAAGAAGTTCGACAGCTAGAAGTTATCGGTGGCTGTGGGTCGACTGGTCGCTCGACAGGTGATCATCTTCACTTTGAGATTCATGCAGGTCAACAGTTTGGAACCCGGCTCAATCCGATGCTGTATTTAAAAGAACCTGTGTAAGGGAGGATGCCCAAATGGAAAATCGCATGAAACTGGTCAATATTTTACTGATAGTTTTGGTAGTGGCATTGGCACTCGTTTTATTTAATCTATTTGCAGCCAATCAAGATTTAAAACGAAAAAATACAGACTTATCGAAGGATATTCAAAAAGTAGAAGCCACTAAAGATCAAGAAAAAGAAGTGTTTACTCAAACTGAACGGTTTATAACAGATAGTTTACAAGGTGGTGCAATTGACTACTTCAGCACACGGTACCGCAAAGAAGTAGAACAGACCCTATCAGAAAATGAATCGTCTGAAGACGTTGACGTGAGTGAAATGAAAGAACTTGAGATTTATAACATTTCCGTCCGACAACAAGAAGACTCCTATAAGGTATATGCCTTATACAAAGCGACCTTAACAGGGATTGACGATGAGTTTGTGAATCCTGGGGATCAACCACTCTTAATCTTGATGTCCACGATTACATGGATTAATGAAGATGGCGAACTGAAGGTGGATGCCCACGATTTGGAACCTCTCGTATCTGGCGAACAAGTGATTCTAGAGATTTCTTCATAGACACGACACAAAAGGGATGTGGACAGAGATGACCATCTTACAAAAACTAACGAGGATGCAACAGAGAATGAACCAATTCTTTGAAAGTATTATTGATCGACTAGCCAAAAAGCAACTCGAACAAGCCAATCGGCAGTATGAATTGCAGTACGACAAGCCACTAAGTGCACAGGAGATAATCGAAATTAAAAAAGGTGTGGTTTTACGAGTCGGTTTTTTCATATGTATTCCAGTCGTCATCCTGTTACTGACCCTTATGAATGGAGGTGTTAGCGGATGAAGAAATACATTTTTTTAGTCTTTGGGATGTACCTACTATCGATGTTTATCTTGAATGGTGTAGAGGCTGCTGAAGGTGAATTTATGGAGGAAACTCTAAGAGATTACGAGAACACAGAAAATGTAACTACAGAACAAGTAAACAGCGCTGAATCTTATATGGAAAATGCGTTATTTTTAAATAAATATGATTATGAAACAAATCAATTTGACTGCAATTGGTATGAAGTAATGTGCCAAACAAATGGATTCTTATTTACTACGGTAAGTGGTTTTGTTTTTGGAGCAATTGATAGTTTTGGGAAATTTCAAATTGATTCTTCAAGTATCACTGGGAATGAAACTTATGAAGGCTATATGTTGAACTTTAAATCGTTGGCATGGACTATGACTGCAATATTTCTTATTTGGCAGACCATTAAAATAATCATATTGTATTCGGCAAATGGTGATGAAGGTATGAACACGCTATATGAAAAAGTGGTTGCGGTGATTACAGGAGCAGTATTACTCGGAATATATGGGGAATTGTTTGATTGGATATTGGAACTGACACATCTTTTAACTGAAACAATGTTAACCAATCCAGCTACTCACTACAAAGTGATGCAGGTGCTGGCGGTAAATTCCGTTGGATACGGGATCATTTTGATGTTAGTGATATCAGCTATCCTATTTGTGTTCTTTTTATCCATCTTGTATCGAACTGTATTATTTGTTGTTTTGTATATTTCAGGGGTTGTAGCGATACCAACAATCGTAAATGATCAATACAATTTCTTTAGTTTATGGCTCAAAATCGTAGTCAGCAACATTCTAACGCTAACGCTCCAATTGTTGTGTTTTGTTTTGGGTGTGAAAACGTTGATTAATTTACAAAATGGGAATCTGTTATTCGGGTTATTATTTTTCATTGTTGGATTGTCCATTCCAACATTGTTGAACCAATTTGGGGCTTCAACTGGTTCTGCAAGAGCAATGGGATCAACTGTTAAATATGTTGCGCGTTACGCGAAAAGATAAGGAGATGTTTGGTTATGAAAAAATTTTTTTTGAGAAGTGCTTTATCACTAGTTCTTTTACTGGTAGTTTCTGGTTGCAATAACGATGAAACTCCAACAAAAGAGAGTAATGAAAAGAAAGAAACAGTATTTAGTGAAACAGATAAAGAGAAAGCTTTGGAAATGATTAAGGTATTGGAGGAAAACCTTGTTGAGTTCGAAAAGCAAACAAATAGTTCAATTGCTGCTGGGGAAGTTGAAACTGGAGATAATGAAGCATTCGTACAAAAAGTGAATGAGATGAGTAGAGATATTGTTTTGAAACCTTTTCTCGAAAAATTTCCAAAGAGTTTCATTATTAACAGAGGAGATTTGAAAGTTACTTTTAGCCCTTTGAGCTCGGATGACTGCGCTTTTGGTAATTGTAATTATGACTCCATAGTAGCTCCTACTTTACAAGTTAATGATCAGGAGTGGCAGACTTACAAGTCGGTAGAATTTGATATTACAGAATTAATATTAACAGATGTGAAAATTTCTTATCCGAATAAACAAGATAGTGAGTCAACTACTATTAGCTTTGTAAAAGATGTTTCTGGTGATTTATATTTTTCCTTTAATCCTATTGTCAATTCACTCAATTTCAGCCTAAAAGAATGGGATAAAGAATTTACTTCTATAAAATCTAAAGTTCCAGAAGGTGAAATTGAGGCAGAAGAAGATGAGTTTAAGCAAGAAGTCGAAGAACTGTTATCCAAGTATCCTAAACTTCAATAAAGACTGATTATGCGAGATAAGAAAGGAATGATAGGAGTATGGTCATTCGAACGATTGCAAATAAGGTAGGGACCTTTGAGGTTGAAGGAAATACGGTTTCTTACTTACAACCTCTATCAACGTTTCACACACAAGAGATGAATCAAGTGCAAAAATGGTACAAGGATAAATTGCAAACTCTGAAACAATCTGATCATTATCTCCCTGCAAAAGATATCAGTTTTCAATCAGGACAAGTTTGTTACACGTACGATGTAACTGGTCTTCAATCATTTAATGTTCTAAAAAAGATGTATCTAGAAGATAAATATCCATATTATCTTTCATTAATTAAATTAGCTAAAGAAAAACAAGTACAGGTTTTGTGGGAAACGGAGAACCTGGTAATTGATGTAGATACTAGCTCAGTAAAAACGCTCGTTATTGAACATCAAGCTTTTACGATTGAAAGTGAAAAATCACGACTGAATGCCGTGAAAGAATTGATTATTATTTCGTTAACAAGTTTACAGCATGTGTACGGTCGTCCTAAACGTAGTGACTTTTTAGAACAAAGTGAAGAAGTGATTCAATTCGCTGAAATGATTTATTTGCGACTAGATTCACTTGATCATATGGCGTCTTTCATTCAATCGTTGTACGATGAGGTACAGCTGCGAAAACAACAAGAACAAGACGAACTGGCGGATCGATTAGCAAATAAAAAACGCTTTTCCCTTCCTAAACGAATTCCGATACAACTTCTTCCACAAAAATCGACGAAGCAGCCTCAAATACGGCCGGATTCAATGGTTGCTAAGAAAGCAAAGAAGCCCTTAAATAAGAAAGAAATCAACATTCGTTTTCTAGTGAGTACTGCTATTATCTTAGTGGGAGCACTTTTGCTGAACATTATCTTAACGAACGCTACGAAGAACGCTGAAAAGCCAGAAGGACAAACCAGCTCACAACAAGAAGCCAAAGACATTGAGCAAGTGTATGTGGATGGATTGTTAGGCGATACCGAGGGTGTACTGAAGGCATTGGAAGCAAAAGAGTATAAAAGTCTAAATAAAGACGAGAAAGAATTGTTGCACCAACTCTGGATGAAGCATGGGGCGTATGAGAAGTTCCTGGCAAAGGATGAGGATGCGGTCAGTCAACTCACGGAGCACATGTCGAAACAAAATCAACCCGAAGAATTGGATCGGCTGCAAGAAATTTTAAAAGTCTCGAATCCTCATGTTGAGTTTGGGGAAGGTGTACTTGCAAAGGAGTGGGAACAAGTTCTGACTAATAAAGATTTAGTCGAATTGACAGATGAACGAAAAACCCACATTGTGACTGCCTATCTTCAGACGGGGGATATTGAAGGTGCTAAATCATTTGTGGCTGAAAAGGCACCCAAGAATGATGAATTGATGAATCGCGTATTAACAGCTGAGAAAGTAGCCGTTGATTTAAAAGCGTTGGAAGAACGACAAACGTTATTGCAGGAAACGATTGATGAAAGTAAAGACTTAGCGCAAGTGTCAAAAGCGATGCAAGAAATGAATGGGGTTAAGAAAGAGATAACAGGCTTGAAAAAAACCATTGGATTGTGAGGTGTTAAATCATTGCATACCAAACGTATTGGGAAGCTAGGAAGAATCGTGCTCCCAAAAGACATTTTGGACCGTTTTCAATTAGATAATGGAGATCAAATTGACATCTCTTTTAATGAGACTCAAATCATTATTGAACCTCATCGTCAAACATATGTATGTGCGATTACAGGTAAGGTCTCCAGTGAAGCCGTGAAGATTGGGGAAGCGTGGATTAGTAAAGAGGGCCTCAAGAAGTTAATTGAATATATGGATCAGTAAAAGCCTGAATTAGCTTCAGGCCTTTACTTTATCAAAATCTTTTGCAGATTTTCCATTCTTTTAATAAAGGGTAATTAACTTTGAAGAATTGGAGGCTAACATGAATTATTTAAATTTATCAAATGACGATTTACTCGAAGCTTACTACCAAGCAAGAAAGTTGAATTTAGACAAAAAATTCATCCAGTTACTTGAGGAAGAAATAGATAGAAGACAGATTGTTAAAGAATTTGAAAAGCCCATGTCTTTTAATAAAGAATGACTTTCAAGAACGTCAAAACGATTGAAGTATATTGGTGTCTACTTCAAGTGTTTTGGCGTTTTTCGAATTATATTCAAAAGGGCTTAAAATTTAAGTTCTAATAGTGGTCAGCATTTAAGAGGACGAATAGTGTATTAATGTATGGTTGATGGATACACGTTAAAAGAATTTAATTCGTAACAATTCAAAATAATCTATGGGACAATCACCTAAAATGGTAAGTTATACTTACTGTAAAACTAAGGAGTAAATATTGTGCAAAATGATTTCTCAGTCGTTGATAACTCAATTATTAATGATATGGCATTAACTTTAACAGTTCTCATTATAGGTTCATTGATGATCACGTTAGGTGTTGTTGGTATATTAAATATGTTCAAAGCCCCCAAAATTTTGGTTAGAGTATTAATTCCATTAGTCTTTCTCGGATATTGTTATTTTTGGGTTAACTTTTTTCTATAAGATACGTAGAGCTAGTTTTCCAAAAGGTATTACCTCTTAGTAGTGCTATTGTATCTAGGTAGTGGCATTCGTTTAATAAAGTAACTCTCTACTTCTTTTCTACCAACAACTAAAGGCAGATAGCTCACCGTTATATTTTCGATAGCATATGAATTAATAGCATCTTCAATCATGATAACCATCTTTAGAAGATGCTTCTGAATAAAGTTCATGCTTTGAAAATAGTTCTTTTCCAATTTTTCTACGAAGTGTGTGATTCCTAGTCCTTTGCAAATCGCTCATTCTTTTTTGTATATTTGCACTTTCTCCTACGTATATAACCGTATCGTCTTCCCATACAAAATAGACGCCTGCATGATCGGGAGCAAAGGTCTTCCATTCACGAGAATATATTTGATATCTTGGGATGTCTAATAAGTGTTTCTCAATAGACTCAATCAATTTTCCAAACCATAATTTTTGGATGTCAATATCGATAAATGGTGGTTCATCTGAAGTATCCTTCATCTAATCCTCCTCGTGATGGAATATAGGATTTGCAGCAGACTGCACCTGTGTTACTTACATTAATCGACGAAAGCAACAGTCAATCACAACTACCACCATCGCCACCGCCATCGCTACTGCCATCACCACCTGCATCTCCGCAGTCGCTACTCGCACTTCCACCGTAATAACTCCAAGCGTAGTCTGCGTCAGAGACATACTTTGGTCGTTTCTTTCCGTAACCCGATTTCTTCTTTTTTCGTGTCATTTCAAACATGGAAGGCAACGAAATGCCACTTAGCAAACCACCGAGTACAAAGCCTGTGGTTGTATAGTTATTTCCGACAATCAAGGCCATTGATAAGCCAACAAATATTAATACAATAACCAGAACAAACAGGACATCAAACTTAAAACCTAATCTAAATAGTAATCTCACAGCCTGTATATATTTTATAGCGATTGTACACAAAATAAGAGTAACAAGAAGAATTACCACATAATACATAATCTCATCCCCTCCTTGATTTGCTTACGTTATACGATTCCTTTTGGTTTCAAAAATCTTTGATTGTCTTCATTATTCTTACTATGTCGAGTTTGGGTTTCTGCTTAACAAATTGAATGAATATATGGATTAATAAAATCCTGAATTAGCTTCTGGCATTCGGTTTTAGATTCATTTAGTTTTCAATCCTTGATTTAGTTAAAGCAAGGAAAGGAAAAGAAAAGTTCAAAAAATCCAAGGGCTTTGATCTGACTACTTTTAGTAGTCTGGAACTCAAATCCTTTTTGTTGTTCCAGCTAAAAAAGGGATACGATCTAAAGGAATGACAGCTTCGAGTTCACCTGAACTGAAGAACTCTTCTTTATCGGGACCATCATCTAATCGTGCCCAGAAGACTTCACGTTCTTCATTCCTTTCTATTTAGGATGATTTACAGATTCAGAAGTCGGTCATTCCCTTCCTTAGAGACTAAACTCATCAATTGCCTGGTCTATTTCGTCCTGTGATATCCCAATGTAACGTTTGGTGACGACCGGAGCTGAGTGATTGAAAATATCCTGCAACATGGCCACATCGTTGGTTTTCTTATAAAAGTGGTAGCCAAAGGTTTTCCGGAGCGTGTGGGTGCCAATCTCTTCGATGCCGACTTGTTTAGCAGCGGTCGAAAGAATGCGGTACGCCTGAATTCGAGTGATGGGCTGAATCCCTTTTCTGGAAGGAAACAGGTAGTCGTCATCGTACATACCAGCTACATACCTGGCGATTTCGTTCTGTAGCGTTGCATTTAATCGAAACTTCTTATACTTGTCTGTTTTGCCTTCTCGTAATTGTAGATGTTCTTTTCCTGCCACGTCTTTCACCTTCAGTTGAAGCATATCGCTAATGCGCAATCCGCAATTAATCCCCATAACGAACAGAAAATAATCCCGGTAAGACTGTTGTTTTAATAGTTGTTTGATTTCTTCTATTTTGTCTTTGCTTCGAATCGGCTGGACGGTTGACTGTCGTAAAGCATTCATTCCTGCATCTCCTCCTTGGACCGAATAGGACGGCATTTCCTTATAACTCAACGATAGCCTATAAACTGGAATTGATAAAGAAATTTTGATGGGTTGCTCGCTCGGACTTATAGAAGACGTGGAGAGGCGTGGTTCTTTGATAAAAGACGAATGTAACACTTATAGGAAAACGTTACATTCACCTTAACATCAAGAAAAAATTTATGGACTATGGCTTCTTAGCTCAAGCATCTTACAATGGATTGGAATAAGGAAGGGTTTGTTTCATTATGAAATAAAGATTTAGTTATCCAGGTAAAAAGATTTACTATTCTATAAAATGTATTCATTTTTTTGGTATAATTAAACAAAAAGTGGGTGATTATTTTGCGAATCTTACATCTATCAGATGTTCACTACAGTTTAGGACAAAAAAATTTTAAAAAATATGTTTCTGATCCATTATTTAAAGACATTAGTCATTTTCATGAAAACAAGCCATTTGATTTAGTTGTATTTACTGGAGATTTATTAGATAAAGGAGGACTTCCTAATAATACAATTGATTCATTTGAATCATTTGAAAGAGAGTTTATATCCAAACTACTTTCAATATTAAAATTACCTAAAGATCGCTTTGTATTTATTCCGGGAAATCATGATGTAAATAGAAGCAGAATCAATCCAGCTACTGAAGAAGGGTTAAAGTCTTTGCTTAAAGATAAGGAATCAATCGAGTACCATATGCAAAAACCAAGTAACTTAAATCTTGAGCGTCTAGAAGAATATAAAATCTTCGAAAATATTTATTATGATGATTATGAAGGTTATAAATCAAACGATTTTGGATATTCTTTAGTGTTGCCAATAAATAATATTACGGTTGGTATCGCAGGATTTAATAGTTCATGGCGTTGCTATAATGATAAAGATAAAGGAAACCTTATTATTGGAAAAAAACAATTTAAACATGTTGATGAACATTTTCAAATAAATGAACCGGAATTTAAAATAGCTTTAATTCACCATCCATTTGAATTTTTGTGTGAATCAGAATATGAAGAAACGAAAGATTATATTATTCGGGACTATGATTTACTTTTTACAGGTCACACACATCAAAGTAATGCACAATCAATTACCACCAGTTTAGGAAAAGGCTGCGTTCTTTGTTCAGCACCATCTAACTGGGAAAAAAATAACTTTCAAAATCATGGATTGAATAGAAATGGATACAACATTATTGACTATATCCACAATCCAAAATCTGTAAATATTAAATTTCGTCGTTATAACTATGAAAAAGATTGTTTTGTATCAAATACTGATATGGGAACTGGTGATTCTGCTGAAGTATCTTTTACTATGGGGGATAATTTGGCTAGAGAAGCTTGGATTGAATATTCAAATACAATACGATTTATTAAAGATCACTTTTTAGAATCCATTGACCAAAATTTAGTTAGTTACAATACAGATACAAATGCTCCCAAACACTTAAAAGACCTATTTGTACTACCCAAAATTAAAAAACATGATTACCAACCTACTGATGCTAACGAATATGTTGAATATGAAGAAAACTTAGAGTTTCAGACTATAGAGAATTTATGTAATCAAAAAAACCATTTAGTTTTGTTTGGACCTAGTGAATCCGGCAAAACAACAATACTTTATAAAATTGCTTCTGAGGTGCTTGAACGAGCCCATTTAAGTCGTAAAATCCCAATATATATCGATTTAAAAACTATTTCAACTAAAAGCTTGCTTCAACAAATTGCCCTTTTTATTGGTCAGAACAAAAAATCCACAAATGATATATTAGGCAAATATGAATCTATTTTGTTATTAGATAATTTAAGATATGTGATTAATAATGGTAATCTTTTCGATGAATTAAAGAGAATTATAGAAGCTTATCCAAAATTAAAGATAATTGGTACATATGATTCTGTTTTTAATGAAAATCTGCCAGCTGAATATTTAAATCATCCTATTTCAAAAATATTTGATAGGGCCATTATAGAATACTTCAAATCTTTAGAAATCCACACATTAATGCAGAGGTGGTTTAATTTAAGTAAAGATAATATTGAAGACGAACACTTATCCCAAATCATTAAAAATTTCCATTTATTAAATATTCCAAGTACACCATTAGCAGTATCTCTATTTTTATGGATTTATGAAAAACAAAAAGGTTTCATTCCATTAAATAATGCCGCAATGGTTCAGAATTTCGTGGAAAAACTTTTTGAAAAGCACTCGGATTTAGAAGTTCATTCATCCAAATTCGACTTCCACAATAAAGAAAATTTATTGGGACATATCGCTATGGAAATGTATAAAATCAGTGCAGAAGATTATGTTATAGAAGAAGACATATTAAGATCTTTTATCAAGGAATTAAATAAAAGAAAAAAAATTGGTCTAGAAAATAAAGAGAATCAAGTTTTTCACGAATGGGTTATACATTATTTTGTTGAGAAAGGAATATTTATCAGTGAAATAGTAGACGGTACTCGAGTCTATAAATTTAAATTAAATTGCTTCTTCCAATATTATCTTGCTAAAGGAATGATGTTCTCGAAGGAATTCAAAGAACATGTCCTATCTGAAGAAAACTTCCTTATATTTCAGGATGAGATAGATTATTACTCAGGTCTTCATAGGTATGATGGCGATATTTTAGAGATATCATTAGACAGAATGGAAAATGAGTTTTCAAAAATCTTTAAGGATCCAGATTCATTTAAGCAGATACACAACAATCCAAAAATGTTCTTTCCTTTTGATTTGATGTTTGCAAAGGGTCCTGTACACGAAAATAAGCTTTTAATAGAAGATATTGAAGAAGAGAAAATCGGAACATACTTAGATGATAATAAAATAAGCGATGAAGAGAAATTAAATTCTCATGATCTTTTACTAGAGTCTAGTAATCATGTTCAAGAAAATACTTCGGTTGTAAATAAAATACCTCAAAATCAGCTTTCGAAGTTGGAAATATTACAACGATCATGGATTTTATCAGCTAAAATACTTAAAAATGTTGAAGATTTAGAAGACGGGGAGCTAAAGGATCGAGCATACAGGAGTATTATTGTTTGCTCCTTAATATTTTTAAAAATTACAACACTAAGTGCTGAAGAAATAATTAAAAATAATAAGGATAATAATGAACATAGTCAATTCTATAATTTTTTTGTGAGATTTTCCCTATTACTTCATCAAAATTTGCTGTTTACAGTAATGGGCACATCTAAATTAACACCTGTTATTGAAGATTATTTAGCAAACGAAGAAGCCGAATATTCTAACGTAGAGCGCTTTATTTCTCTGTTTCTCTTAATTGATTCTGGAGCTACAAACTTCGAAGAAGTAAATTATGCTCTTCAGAACCATCTCTCTTCCGCTGTTCGAGAATTTGTTTTAGTAAAGTTAACTCTACTTGATGCACAAACAAAAAATAAGGCACATGAAAAATATTATCGTGAAAAAATAAACAATTTATTGAAAAAAAACAATGAAGGAAAACACATAATTAGTAAACAGAAGGTATTAAATAAACACCAAGTAAATTCTAAAAAGAAATTGCTTCTAGCTACGGTTTCAGAAAGGTGATGAATAAATAATTATTCAAATTACTTACACTGAAATATTTCTCTATTTGCGACGGCTTTAAATAACTTTAATTCAGTAGTCCCCGTGATACTGAAAAAGGACACAATCATCCATGACTTTGTGAAAGACGGTATAGCCCTAAAGAGGGTTTAACCGTCTTTCTTCGTGTTCATTAAAACACCAATTAGTTAAGTCAAGACCGGATTATCTTAACCAATAAAATGAAAGAACTTGAATGGAATGTTCTATACCACTATCTAAAATTAAAGTGTCAATAATTAGGTTTAGAACTGGTATTATAAAAGGGAATACGCTCTCTATTCTACTGGTAGAATAGAGGGTAGTGAGGGTCAAAGAAGATATGGGTAAGTATGACTTTCAATCATTTACATACCAACCAGAGGTTCATCAATGACAAGAAAAGAGGGAAATAGAACATGAGTGGATTAAACACCATACTATTTAGTGCTGCAGATAATTTGCGCAGCAAAATGGATGCATCAGAATATAAGAACTATTTATTAGGCTTGATTTTTTATAAATACCTGTCAGATCGATTACTAGTAAAAGTAGTTGAGATTGCAGATGAGTCACTAGAAGAATACGACACTGTAGAAAAACAAACGCATCTATATGAGACATTACTAGCTGATGAAGAAATCAACACCGATTTGATAGAAACCTTAGTCGATACACTGGGTTATGATATTGAACCAGCTTATCTTTTTAACGTATTAACAAATCAAGCCAAACAAAACACATTCCAGTTGAACGATCTGAATAAGGCATTCATCGAATTGTCGACAAAATACGATCAGTTCAACGGCTTATTCGATGATGTGGATCTAACATCAAAAAAATTGGGATCTGATGCTCAACAACGAAACATCACGATTACTGAAGTCATCAAGAAATTGAATCCGATTAACCTATTAGGGCATGATGGCGATGTGATTGGGGATGCGTACGAATTCTTAATCAGTCAATTTGCTTCAGAAGCTGGCAAGAAGGCAGGAGAATTCTATACGCCTCATGAAGTATCCGTCATGATGGCACGTATTGCTGCTATGGGGCAAGAAGATAAAAAGCTATTTAGCGTATACGATCCGACCATGGGATCAGGTTCCTTGATGTTGAATGTCCGAAACTACATTCATCATCCGGAAAGTGTGAAATACCACGGTCAGGAACTCAACACTACAACGTTTAATCTTGCGAAAATGAACTTAATCCTGCATGGCGTCGATAAAGAAGATATGCGTTTAAGCAATGGCGATACATTGAACAAGGATTGGCCGACAGATGAGCCTTATACGTTTGATTCAGTGTTAATGAACCCTCCGTATTCGGCGAAATGGTCTTCAGATGATACCTTCTTAGACGATTCACGCTTTAACCGTTTTGGGAAGTTAGCACCAAAATCAAAAGCTGATTTTGCGTTCCTATTGCACGGTCTTTATCACTTGAAGGATACCGGGACTATGGCGATTGTCCTGCCACACGGGGTATTGTTCCGCGGTGCTGCGGAAGGTACTATTCGGAAGAAATTGTTGGAAGATGGCAGTATTGATGCGGTAATCGGCATGCCAGGTAACTTGTTCTTTGGAACATCGATTCCAACGACAGTCATCATCTTGAAGAAAAATCGCGAGACACGGGACGTCCTTTTTATTGATGCAAGTAACGACTTCATTAAAGGAAAGAACCAGAACAAATTATCTACAGAGAATATCGATAAGGCTGTAGAAACGTATAGAAATCGAGAAAGCATTGAAAAATACTCGTATGTAGCTAGCTTTGACGAAATTAAAGAGAACGATTTCAATTTGAACATTCCGAGATACGTAGATACATTTGAACAAGACGATACTGTGGATTTGGCTAAGATTGGTGAAAGCTTAAAAAATATTCGAA
This sequence comes from Bacillota bacterium, assembly GCA_018816185.1. GTDB lineage: Bacteria > Bacillota > Bacilli > Bacillales_A > Planococcaceae > Paenisporosarcina. The sequence continues at coordinate 11,857 of JAHIWI010000175.1, read as the reverse complement.
AAGAAAAAGCAAATCTCGAATCTAGTCTACACGAGATGATTTCGTCACTGAAATATACTGAAGAAAATGAAAAATGGATTAAAGGTGCGTTAGAGGTGTTTAGTTTTGAAAAATAATAATTTGCCAGAATTAAGGTTTTCGAGTTTTGATGGGGAGTGGAATCAGCATAAGTTAAGTGATTTATGCGACGAGTTCAGAAGTGGAAAGAGTATTAAAGCACAGGATATTCGGGATGAAGGTAGATATCCTGTACTTGGTGGAAATGGATTGCGCGGGTATACAAACACATATAATCACGATGGAATATATGCACTTATTGGAAGACAAGGTGCATTATGCGGAAACATGAATATCTCTTATGGAAAAGCCTATTTTACTGAACATGCTATTGCCGTTAAAGGTAACGAAAACAATGATACAAGGTTTTTATTTTATCTCTTAGGCAAAATGAATCTAGGTCAATATTCAGGACAATCTGCGCAGCCAGGATTGGCAGTTAATAAACTTATAGAGCTTACTTCTTTTATCCCAACTCGTGCAGAACAAACTAAAATTAGTGACTTCTTTAAACAACTAGACGAGACTATTGCTCTTCATCATCAAGAACTCGCCACACTAAAACAAACCAAACAAGGCTTCTTGCAAAAAATGTTCCCAAAAGAAGGAGAGTCATTGCCAGAGCTACGTTTCCCAGGATTTATTGATGAGTGGGTAGAACGAAAATTAGGTGAGATTTCTTTTAAAGTAAAAGATAAGAATTTAGGAGGCATATATTCTGAAACATTAACGAACTCTGCTGAATTAGGAATTATAAACCAACGCGAATTTTTCGACAAAGATATTTCAAACAAAAAAAATCTAGGTGGGTATTATGTAGTTCGTCCAGATGATTTTGTTTACAATCCCAGAATTTCTAACCTTGCTCCAGTTGGTCCTATTAAAAGAAACAAACTAGGAAGAATCGGTGTAATCTCCCCTCTTTATTACGTGTTTCGCACACATGGAGTGGATAATACATATTTAGAAAGTTATTTCTCATCTACCAGTTGGCATGAATTTATGAAATTAAATGGAGATTCTGGTGCACGATCAGATAGATTCGCTATCAAAGATTCGGTGTTTGCTGAAATGCCGATCCCATTCCCTTCATTAGTAGAACAAACTAAAATTGGTGAATTTTTTAAACAAATTGATAAAACAATTTCTCTTCACCAACAAGAATTAGATGCTCTACAACAAACCAAAAAAGCCTTTCTACAAAAAATGTTTGTCTAATATGAGTGAAAGGAGGAAGATTCATGACCAAGATCCAGCACAATGATGAAGTCGAAGTGGAGCATCGCTTGATTCAAGTCTTAGGAGAAGGGCATAACCAGTGGAATTATCGTCCCGATTTAAAATCCGAAGAAGACCTCTGGAAGAATTTACGAACAAAAATAACGCAGAATAACTTATCGGAAATCGGTGACCATCCGTTGACTGATAAAGAATTCGATACGATCAAAACGGAATTGCTGTTGAAAACCAAAACTCCTTTTGAGGCAGCACGATGGCTCAAAGGAGAAAATGGCATCGCCCGAATCACGATGGAACGTGAGGATGGCTCACTTCCCGCTGCCTCCTTGGTGTTGTATTCCAACCAAGATATTGGGGGAGGCATCTCTACCTATGAAGTGGTTCATCAGATTGCGAAACAAAAAGTTGATGTGGACGGTCGTGATCGTCGCTTCGATGTCACACTACTCATTAATGGATTACCTATTGTGCAAATTGAATTGAAACAAGCCACTTCAAAGGACGGGGTTTTCCAAGCGTATCATCAAATCAAGAAATATGCAGAAGAAGGTATGTTCCGAAATAACATCTTTGCGACGCTTCAATTGTTTGTCATTTCAAATGAACAAACCACACGTTATTTTGCGAATGCAATGCCGAAGGATATGCATAAGAAGTTAGTCTTTAGCTGGCGCACGACGGATAACCGAAAAGTAGACAACCTCTATGAATTCGTGAAGCAAGTTCTTAACATTCCGGATGCACACCGATTGATCGCGAATTATACGATTGTCAGTGAAGACCAAGACAACAAAGCACTTATGGTGCTTCATTCGTATCAAATCCATGCGATTGAAGCATTGTTTACTTCTGCGATGAAACATCAGTCCGGTTATGTCTGGCACGCAACAGGCTCTGGAAAAACTTTAACAAGCTTTGTCTCAACGAAGTTACTTGCTCGCAAACCAGGCGTGGATCGAACGGTCATGCTGATTGATCGTAAAGACTTGGACAATCAAACAACCAATGAGTTCACAAAATTTGCTTCTGAATTCAATACGGGTATTTCTTCTGGAACAGCCAAGTCGAACAGCTTGATTGTAGGTACAGGCAGTTCCAAAGAATTAAGTGATACTCTCCTATCCAGTGCGAATTCTAATACTGTCATCATTACCACAAGGCAAAAACTAGAAGCTGCGCTTAGGTATGCGGAGAAACACGAAGCAGAAAAAGGGTCGCAGCGGTTCCAAAAGCTGATGAGTCAGCATATCGTTTTTGTCGTTGATGAATGCCACCGGGCATTAAGTGCCGAGGGAATGGAATCCATCAAGCAGTTCTTTCCGAACTCTACTTGGTTTGGCTTTACCGGCACGCCAATTTTTGAAGAAAATAAAAAACAAGCAAAAGGGCGTCTCGCTCGCACTACCCACGACCAATATGGAGAAGTCTTGCACACCTATACGATTAAAAATGCACTTGACGATGGGGCTGTGTTAGGGTTTCAGGTCGAGCATGAAGATACCGTCGAATCTACATCACTTGATAACTACATTTTTAACCAACTGCGTCCAAAAGAAAAATTTGCAGATCTTAGTGACAATGAACTGAATGATATGATTGATGAAATGGACGGAATGGAAAAGGAAGAGTATCTCGAATCCTCCTTTTTTGAAAGCGATGAGCATATTCAAAAGGTTTTAAGTAAAATGTTCCGTCCAGACAATGCTTATACGAAATTCGATTTTCAAAATGGGCGACCTCAAAAAGCAGCGATTTTCACCACAAGTTCGATTGAGATGGCAAAGCGCTATTACCAAGCCATCAAGAAGATGACGTCATATACCGACTGGTTAACGAAAGAATTTGTTGGACATCCGATTCGAAAAGGGCGAACCATCGAAGACGCTGACTTTCCGCGAATTGCGATTACATATTCCCTACAGGAGAACGAAATCGATTCGAAACACATCCAAGATGAAATGAAAGAAGTCATTAAGGATTACAACGATTATTACGATACTGCTTGGTCGCTAGAAGACATCGATCGATACAACGGCGATATCAACAATCGCTTAGCTCGAAAGCGTGCAGAGTTTAAAACATTTGGAAAACAAGTGGATTTAGTTATTGTGGTAGATCGTCTGTTAACGGGATTTGATGCGCCGACGATTCAAACCCTGTTTGTCGACCGTAATCTAAGTTATGCCAATCTGATTCAAGCTTTTTCACGTACTAATCGCACCTACCCAGGGAAGACCAAAGGATTGATTGTAACATTCCGAAAGCCTGCGACAATGGAGCACAATGTAAAAGCCGCAACGAAATTATACTCGGAGACACAGGAAGAAAATAACCTGGTGTACCCAAGTTATACCGAATCGAAGAAACGCTTCAAAAAAGCGCATCAGGTGCTTACCACACGAGTACCCGATCTAGAAAGGATTGATGAGCATTCGCCGATAGAAGAGCGCATCCAGTTTATTAAAGCGTTCCAAGAATTGAACAATGCCTATGAAGCCTTAGTAACCTATGATGATTACAACGATGATATGGAGAAGTCAGCTGCACTCCAAGAACAGGTGAAAGTCTTAGAGGAATTCATTGGTGCATACAACACAGTAAAAGGTTCTTTAATCGACGACACGAAACCCGTTGGACCAACTGAGGATGAAAAGGATTTTTCAGGAATTGAGTTTTATGGGGAAAATGCCAGTACGATGTATGACATTGATTCTACCTATATCAATTTGCTGCTGGAAACCTACGCAGCCAATAACCAAGATATCCGCGAAGAGATTGAAAAAGCCTTACAAAAGCTGAACAAATCAACCGTTGTTAAAGAGGTATACCGTTCGATTTTGAATGCCATAGATACGGGAGAAGTGGATGAAGAGGAAGATATTTTTGTCGTCAAACGACGCTTCTTCACAAAATCTTTTGACCGTGCAATTCATACATTCGCAAACACGTGGTTTGTTTCCGAAAACGAGTTGCACTTATCTGCCATTCAATACGTAGTCGGGACGCAACCTATTCCAAATATACGAGGGATTTTAGATAGTAAAAGGTTTGATGAATATAAAGTGGCAAATCCGGGTGTAAGTCCATTGAAATACGGGCCTGAAATGAAACGTCAATGGACCAAACTGCTTGATGAGGTTATCGTGCCTTTGAATGACGAGTTAAGGTAAGACCATACTTATTATAAAGAATAAGGGTTTGTGAGTGAGCGAAGAAGGAGAGAGAATTCTCCTTCTTTTTTGTTGCATTTTTGTATCAAAATTTATTACTAAACTATTTCTAATTTTCTTCAAGAATATTTCTAGTGTACACTTTGGACATTTATAGGAAAATTTCACATTAAAAAAGTCACACCCGATTAGATGTAACCTAAGGAAATTAATCTTATATTTTCTTGCAGTATCCCTGCCGAATTCATACTTTACTTTACTATCTACACATGCACTGTAAGTGCTAGTATCTCTAATAAGAATTCAAACCTGTTCATCGAATTGCTCAATTTGCTTAATCATATCGTATAAACAAAAGTCTTCATTGACTTTCAAGACAAATAATAAAAACAACTTCAATATCACTAAGTAATTTTGTTGGTGAGTTGCTTCGTCAATATTTGGACGGCTCCCTAGAGTTCCATGAGCATACTTATTTCTTAGTTTAGGTCCATTTTGAAATCTGGAATTGTTCAAATAATAATTAAAATAATCTTGTTCGGGTTTTGAAAATAAGGTTGAATCAAAATATATTAATTCTTCTTGATTCATTAAATCTATTTCATCTCTAATTTGAGAATGCATTCTATAATAACTAATGACTTCATTATAATAGAGCTCATATAATACCTTAATTCGCTTTTCGTTAGTCCATCTAATTAATCCTTGGTTGTCTACTTTTATATATCCAAGTTCGCGAAGATGATCGATTTTCAATTGTTGATACCTATGAAATTCCGAGTAAATAATGTTGTTTTTCACCATTAATTCAAAAAATGTACGACTAGCTTTCTCAGTATTATCTATATAACCTAGACCAGACTGATCCGAAAATAAGTAATAGAATGCCTCAGTTAAAACTTCATTCGGATAAACATATTTCTTTACAATTAAACTTGGTATTTGTTCATAAAGTAAACCACTTGACGAAATTTCTAAAAGCTCATGATTGATAAAACCGTACTCTACGTAACTTTTATATTGAGATAAACTATACTCCATTTCAGGTAATATATCTCTACATTTCTCTCTATATGATGTACCTTCGGATGGTAATGTTGCATAATAATGTTCTACTTTAAACTCTTGGTTTAAATAAACAGTAAAGAACCATTCTATTACTTTTTCTAGGTTAACATTCTGATTTTTTAGGAACATGTAATATGCAGTAGTCATTAAATTAGCTAAAATTTCCTTAGATTGAAATGCAACTCCTTTTGGATAATCACTTTTCGAGTTTATCCCTAAGACTTGTTCAAACGCACTTATGTCAGAAGGATGGTTAACAAATGCGATACGTCCATTACTATCAATAAAATTAAAGACCCAAACAAAATTTTGTAAAATCGTCGCATAGTCTAAATTATCTTCTAACCATGTTTTATCGAATGTTATGGAGGATTCCATTCCTTCTAATTTTGTAATAACAGGTTCAGACAAGTCTTTTTGAAAAGCAATTTCATACCCAAACGCCATTCCGCTATTGTCTTTAAAATATATTTTCTCTTTTTCTTCAGTACGTTTTTTCGCTTTCCATTTAAGTTCATCAGATACAGAAAATTCTTTTGTATTTTGAGTATTCACGATCAATCTTAAATAGTTTAAATTAGCTTTTTCAGTCCCTATATAAGAGTCTATTAACAAATTAACTTCTAATTTTGTTAAAGATTTAGGGAAATGTATTCTTTTAATTATTGCATTCCCTTGCTCTAAAACAAATTGATTAAAAAGTAATTCCGCATTTATAGGATCATTAATCAATGCGTTTTTAACCACTGTTTCATAATAATCCACTAAGTGTTGATAATGACAGACTTGCTGAAGCGAAAAGTTCTTCTTTAAAAGTCTGTCGAATACTTGTTCACCAATACGATTGTATAATTTATATCTGCAAAACAGCGTTAAGAAATCTTCTATGTACTTCCAATTAATTTCGTTAACATTCTCTTCTATGTTTATCTCATTAATCTCAGAAAAATAATAACTTAAGTCTTTTTTTATTTGCTTACATTTTTCATTTAAGTGGTATTTATATTCTTCAGACCAATCTTGAAGATATACTTTATTATCTAGGTAAAGAGTACAATTGAATAGCTCTAAAGCTATATTTATATCTTCGATAACTTTTGATTCATAGCTATCAATGATTTCTTCTGCTTTTTTTAATGAATGCCCTGTCGCTAAATCTTCAGGACTGTAGAATTTAACCCCTTCCATATTCATTCCCCTTTATAAAAATTAATGACTTCATCTTCTTATTTATACATTGAATAATCAATAACATACTGGAAACAATACTTTTTTCCAACATTAATTATCTCAAATTTCTAGATGTATTAATTAAATTGACTACGCTCAAAACCCTCACTTACTTATGATTAGGCTCACCTTAATTAATCCGAAATACTCTCCATCCACACACTTACCTAATAGACAATTCTTAAAATTTTTGTGGAAGCTATTTGAAATTGATGATAATAAAAAATGAGTTTCTTCTATATATATATGAACAAGCTATAATGACGCTTCATACTTCATCTTTTCTGGACTAGCTCCTAAATTGCTTTAAAATCCGCAATTAAATATTCTTAGCTGTCTTTTAATTGTTTCGTGCAACGGCATGCCGAGCACGCCAATGTCGTCCTCGATGTTTTTGTAATGTCATTCCAGTGTAGAATTTTCCTCTTTTGTAATCAAATTACTTACGTCCCAAATATCGATAAATTGTTGTTCGAGAAACACCCCATCTTTCTGCAACGTCTTTAATAGGTGTGCCTCCATCAATAAGCGCTTTCATCATTTCAATATCTTTATCTCCGTATTTCTCCGGCCGTCCACCAAGACGCCCCCGTGCTTTAGCCGCCACTCGTCCTGCAGCCGAGCGTTCTTGAATCAGATTTCGTTCAAACTCAGCAAATGCCGCAAAGAGATGAAACATCAGTTGCCCAGTGGCGTTGCTACGATTCATAGTTATATTCTCTTGAAGACTGTGAAATCCAATACTTTGTTCATTTAAGTTATTGACTATGTCAATCAGGTCCTGCATGTTTCGGCCAAGCCGGTCTAATCGCCAAACAACTATTGTATCTCCTAGACGAGCATATTGAAGTGCTTCTTCTAATCCAGGTCGTTGTTTTTTTGACCCACTCATCTTATCGTGAAAAATTTTCCCACACCCATATTGTGTAAGTGCATCTGTTTGTAAATCCAAGTTTTGTAAACCTGTCGACACTCGAGCATATCCAATTAACACAGTCATTCCTCTTTTCCATTTTAATCCTATATCAATTGTAACATAAGACTGTGTAATCATGGTTAATGAACATAGATTAATGTACAGAGTTTTGTTGCATTCAATTGAATCAAAATGATATCTTTTAAGACCGGTAGTGTCGTGTTCAGAAAAGGACGAGTTTTGTTACATCGAAGGGTATACAATACTTCCAGGCTATTAAATAATCGATAATACAAAAAGAATCATTTGGACAGATGTAAACATTTACCTATATTTAAAATTGCGATTATTACGTATAGTAGAAATTGGCATCTCTTGTCTGCCAAAGAATAACTCTTCTCTTAGATTGATCTAGGAGGAGGGTTATTTTTGTGTAACGAATTATCATAAAATGGATATTTATGTTAAATTTACTTGTGGAAAGTCTTTAGTTCAGAACAACAATTATATATGGTTGGGGTGAAATTGTTATAGTTGTATTTATAGCTATTAAGAAAAACCACCCCGTTTTCAAATCGGAGTGGTTTAAAAGGTTTCTAATTTATTTTGCTTTTTTTTGAACCTGTTCCTTTAATTCCTTAAGATCCCTACCTGAAATAGTATCAGTAATTGTTTCATGAATTTCATTTTTAAGAATATACTCACTTCCATCAAACTGAATAGTTGATGTCAATAGGTCATCGTTAATAGTTTTGAGGTTTGAGTCAAGTTCAGCCTTGTTATTTTTATCAAAGCTGATTGAGAATGGTTCAATTGCTCCATAATAGTTTCCAAGTGTTTCGCCTTCCTTCAAGAAAAGCATATATTTCTTACCTAATGTAGGCTCAATATATAAGGGGTCTTTGTTCTCTACTTTTTTAGTAACTACTTTTGTTGCTTCTTTTAAAATTATGCCATCTTCAGCAACTACGGCATTAGACTCTTCAAGCAAAAAACTCTCTGCATAACGATGGTTGACCTTTACTATTTTACTTACAGCTGTTCCTTTAATTGTTTCGGAAATTTTAAAGTTATATAGATGTCCCTCAACGTGTACTGCGTGAAGGACGTGGCTACCTCAGAAATTCTAACTTATGAATTATCTACTAATTTTGAGTATGCGTATTGTTTTTCGCACCTTAGATAAACTGGATTAAAAGATGGATGGAAAGTTCTCCCCAAGGCTATGATCCATTCAGATCAAGGCTTCCATTACACACATCCAAATTATCAACATCGTATAAAAGCTATGGGAATAACTCAGTCATAGTCCAGAAGTAGAAACTGCTTGGACAACGCTCCAATGGAGTCATTCTTTGGACAATTTAAAGACGAGGTTGATTTTCATGAAGCCCAAAGTCTTTCTGAACTGAAAGAAATGGTTGATGATTATATTCCATATACGTAAGCAGTGGAATTTAAAAAAGATGACTCCGGAACAACACCGAAATCATCTGATTGCAATATAGGCTGTAAGCTGTTTTTTAAACTGTCCATTAAATAGAGCTCAGTTCAAAAAAGGAGGCTTTACTTGCATGCTTCTTTTAAAAAATCGTCATATTGTGAAAGAAGATAAGTAAATGTAAGTCTTGGTAGAAATTGAGTTCATAAAATTTCCATTCGAAAAAATCTAAATAAATAAGAACGGTTTTATACCAATCTATTTTAATTCTTTTACTATATTCAGTAAAAACTTTAATCTTAATTCATATCACATCACATGAAATTTAATTTTAAATCTTCTTATTGCTATCCTTCACCTATCCCTAAATACTTAATCGTTTTCCCATCAAACTCAACGATTAATATGTCGTCTCGTTCTTTGGCTGAGAAGATTTTTGCACCTACAGGAAGTTTGTTTGACATTTCATTTGTAAAATCTTTATTTTTGTCATTTCTTGTTTTTATTTCTCCAATTTGAGCATCTTTCGTTAATGGCAGTTCATTAACCCAATCCACGCTTGTTTTGTAAATAACTCCATTGAATTGAAATATATCAGCACTTGGATCCAATCTCAATACTTCCTCTGCATTAATTTTTCCATCAATTTTTATTACAGCTGGTTTCTTATCGGTCGAACAGCCAATAGCGATAAATAACACCATTGAAATTAGGCTAATCAGATAATATCGTTTTAATTTCTTCATAAAATACCACCTTTTCCAATAATCCCTTATTTAATTTTCAAATATTTAGACGTATATTTTATATGAAAAGTTACAAAGTCACTCCTTCTTTTAAATGCCTCTTTTTTAAAAATATTTTATAATATTTCTTTTTTAGCCATATTCCTTTAAGTTAATCAAATATATCTACATTCATTACACGTCAATGAACATTCCTCTTATTTACCTAATTCGACGATATTTGGATAATTCCCTTTAAAATAAACACTTAAAACTTTAAAATAATTGACCAATAAAATTCTGTCCTTTTTTAATTTTTAAGCAGATTGACTAGTCAACCATTTGCATAATATCTGTAATATTACGAGTAAAAAAAGCCGATTGCTACCAGAAGTAGTAGTCGGCTTTAAACTATTTTAAATCATTATTAATAGCGGCTTTCATATTAGCAAAAGCAGGAGCATAATCTACGAGTTTTGTTACATATCCTTTTATTAATAAAATTAATACCTAAGTGGCTTCATGGGAGGGTGTGAAAAGCAATAGAAGATTTTTATGATTCAGTTCTTCATTCACACTAGGTACTTTATGTTGAGTTCATGACGAACCTACCCGAGGTAAAATAATAAAAATAATTAAATTAGTGAAAGATCAAAAGTTGGAATTTATTTATTTTGAACCTAACCATACGAATAATGTGGCGAATGCTATACAAAACGAACTGGTTTAAAGGCTCTGACATTGAATAATCTAATCAATCTCAAAAGAGGATATGGCTTCAAACGAAGATTACCTAACGATCTATCAATAAACTTCATATTAACCCATAAAACCTATGTATCTGCATAGTTTCTCCACATTTAATGTTTATAGTAGGTAGGTAGAAAAAATTAAGATTGAATGGAGTTAGTATGTATGTGTGGATTTACTGGATTTATCGGTGCAATAAATAATTCGTCAGTTGTTTTGGAACAAATGATGGATCAAATTATACATCGTGGACCTGACTCGTCGGGAATTTTTACAGATAACAAAGCAGCACTCGGCTTTCGCCGTTTGAGTATTATTGACTTAGAGGCAGGCAGCCAGCCCATCTATAACGAAGATGAATCATGCGTATTGATTTTTAACGGTGAAATCTACAATTTCATGCAACTGCGTGAAGAATTGATTTTAAAAGGTCATGTCTTTAAGACTCATACAGACAGTGAAGTGCTTATCCATGGATATGAGGAATATGGGGAGAAGTTGGTAGAACGATTGCGTGGAATGTTCGCTTTCGTAATATGGGACCGAAAAAATGAAAAATTGTTTGCTGCCCGGGATATGTTTGGCATTAAACCGTTCTACTATGCACACATGAATGGGACACTTCTATTCGGCTCCGAAATAAAAAGTTTCCTTCCGCACCCCCATTTTATTAAAGAATTAAATGAAAAAGCATTGAAGCCTTATTTAACGTTCCAATTTCCAGTTTTGAACGAGACATTCTTCAAAGGAGTGTTTAAATTACCCGCGGCTCATTATATGACCTATCAAAATGGCAATATTGATTTACATCAATATTGGACACCTGAGTTTCAACCAACACAACAGCCTGTGGATGAAATTGTTACAGAAATCGATCAAGTGGTTAGAGAATCTATACGTGCTCATCAAATCAGCGATGTTAAAGTGGGATCATTTTTATCCAGTGGGGTAGATTCCAGTTATGTTGCATCCGTACTAAAACCTAACAAAACCTTTACGGTTGGTTTCAGTGACAAAAACTTCTCTGAAATCGATAACGCTAAGGCATTATCTGAGGAGCTTGGCATCGAAAATGTGAATCAAATTCTAGATTCTGATCACTGTTTCGATAAATTAGAGGATATTCAGTACATGATGGATGAACCGCATTCAAATCCTTCCATTGTTCCATTATATTTCTTGGCTGAATTGGCTAGACGTGATGTGACAGTGGTCCTTTCTGGTGAAGGGGCCGACGAATTATTTGGCGGCTATGCTGAAT
>JAHIWI010000174.1 GCA_018816185.1 Bacillota bacterium | reverse complement strand
TGAAGTTGTATGGCTGACACCCGTTGAACCACGGACTGTATTTGCATTAGGTCTAAATTACGCAGATCATGCAGCAGAATTGGCATTTGATGCACCGACCGAACCATTAGTGTTTTTAAAAGGACCAAACACATTTACTGGCCATAATGCACAGACACGGAGACCATCAGACGTTGAGTATATGCATTATGAGTGTGAACTTGCAGTGATTATTGGGAAAACAGCCAGGCATGTAAAAAAAGAAGACGCTTATCAGTATGTTAAAGGATATAGCGTTGCGAATGATTATGCGATTAGAGATTACTTAGAAAACTATTACCGTCCAAATTTGCGCGTTAAAAATCGAGATGGTTGTACGCCATTTGGTCCTTGGTTAGTTGATGCAAGTGAAATTGACGATCCAATGAACTTGAAATTAACGACACATGTCAACGATCAGCTTGTTCAAGAAGGAACTACTGCAGATATGATATTTGACATTCCTACTCTTATTGAGTATTTAAGCGGTTTTATGACGCTAAGTGAAAATGATGTCATTTTAACTGGTACACCGAAAGGTTCAGTTGATACCGCAGTTGGAGATGTCATAGTAACTGAAATAGCTGGCATTGGCAGACTAGTAAATACCATTATCGGAGATTAAGCCTTTACGAATCGTTAAGGTGAAAGGAGGTTCTCTATTTGCCACACTTTATTCTTGAATACACGGATAACATTAAAAACGAAGCGAATTTACCATTCCTTTTCGAAAAAATTCATAAAGTGCTAATCGACAGAGGCAGCCATTTCCCGATAGGTGGCATACGTTCTCGAGCAATTGAATTACATGATTACCGAGTTGCAGATGGTGAAGAAGACGATGCATTCGTCCATGCCGTATTTAAAATAGGAGCTGGACGTACTGAAGAGGTAAAAAAAGAAGCTTGTGATGCGATGTTTGAGGTAATGAAAGATCATTTTGCCAGTCTCATGTCTACGCGTTACTTAGCGTTATCAATGGAATTAATTGAATTCAGCGAAGCCGGGACTTATAAACAAAATAATATTCATACAAGATTTAAAAAGGAATAACTCCGATTTTAGATTTCGGAATATTTACACTATAAATGAACTAGAATTGCTGATTGATTTAATTGAGGAGGGAAAAGAATGGGCGCACGTACAGGGAAAGAATATATTGAAGGCGTTAAGAATAGAAAGACAGAAGTATGGATTCATGGGGAAAAAGTAGAGGACGTTACCACTCATCCAGCATTTAAAAATGTCGTTGAAAGTGTAGCAGGTCTTTATGATTTACAACATGAGAAAGCAGATAAGATGTTATATACATCTCCAACAACTGGTAATAAAGTCGGCTTATCTTTTATTGCGCCAAAAACAAAGGAAGACTTGTTTAGACGTCGTGAAATGAACTCGGAGTGGGCAGCCTTCTCAGGAGGCATGATGGGTCGTTCTCCTGACTATTTAAATGCAAGTATCATGGCTTTTGGCACAGCAAGTGAGTTTTTCGCACAAGAAGGTGGCGGAAGTGCTCAATTTGCTAAAAATGCACGTGATTATTATGAATATGCACGTGAAAATGACATTAGCTTAACGCACACGTTAATTCATCCACAAGTAAACAGATCCATGCTAACGCAATCTGAGCAAAAGGATCCGTTCTTATCTGCTCGTATTACGAAAAAGACAGCTGATGGAATTATTGTGAATGGATGCCGCCTTTTAGCTACTCTCGGTGGAATTACAGATGAGCTTGTTGTATTCCCATCTACGATTAATAAAACACCGGGAACAACAGATGATCCGTTTGCCTTTGCTTTTGCCATTCCAAATAATACACCCGGCTTAAAATTCTTGTCTCGTGAATCATTCGATTATGGAAAGAGCAAATGGGATCATCCACTAGGTGCTCGTTTTGATGAAAGTGATGCCATTATTTCGTTTGAAGATGTGTTTGTACCATGGGAACGCGTTTTCGTAAGCGAAAGTACAGATATTTGTAACCGCACATATACCGAAACAAATGCTGTTATTCATATGACGCATCAAGTAATAGCCAAACATATCGTGAAAACCGAGTTTGTATTAGGTGTTGTGATTAATATGATGGAAGCAATCGGTATTAATCAATTCATGCATGTCAAAGAAAAAGCGAGCGAAATCATGATTATTTTAGAAGTGATGCGTTCTCATTTATACCGTGCTGAACATAATGCCAAAATCGATCAATACGGCAATATGACGCCTGACTTTGAACCTTTAAATGCAGCTCGCAACTGGTACCCGAAAATGTATCAACGAATGAACGAAATCATTAAGATTTTCGGCGCTTCCGGTTTAATGGCACTTCCTACAGAAGCTGACTTTAGCAATGCAGAAGTGGGTGCT
>JAHIWI010000173.1 GCA_018816185.1 Bacillota bacterium | reverse complement strand
TTTATTCATCTTTGATCGTACATGCCCTATGACTATGATTATAGGAGGAATTTTATTATGACAAACGGTGGAAAAATTTCAGTTGAAAACGGCGTATTAAATGTACCAAATAATCCAATCATCCCTTACATCGAAGGTGACGGAATTGGTCCTGATATTTGGGCAGCTTCAGAACGCGTTTTAGAAGCAGCTGTTGAAAAAGCATATAACGGCGAAAAATCAATCGTATGGAAAGAAGTTTTAGCTGGACAAAAAGCATTCGACAAAACTGGCGAATGGTTACCAGAAGAAACTTTAGAAGTTATTCGTGAGTATTTGATTGCAATTAAAGGACCTTTAACAACTCCTGTTGGAGGCGGAATCCGTTCTTTAAATGTTGCATTACGTCAAGAATTAGATTTATACACTTGTGTACGCCCAGTTCGTTACTTTGACGGAGTACCTTCACCGGTAAAACGTCCTGAAGATACGGATATGGTTATCTTCCGTGAAAACACTGAAGATATCTATGCAGGTATTGAATTTGCTAAAGGTTCTGATGAAGTGAAAAAAATCATCGAATTCTTACAAAATGAGATGGGTACAAAAAACATCCGTTTCCCTGAAACTTCTGGTATTGGGATCAAACCAATCTCTGAAGAAGGAACAAAACGTTTAGTACGTGCTGCTTTAAATTACATTATTAAAGAAGGCCGTGAATCACTAACTTTAGTTCATAAAGGAAACATCATGAAGTTCACTGAAGGAGCTTTCAAAACTTGGGGTTACGAAGTAGCTGAACAAGAATTTGCTGAGCAAACTTTCACATGGAACCAATACGATCAAATTAAAGCTGACAAAGGTGCAGAAGCTGCTGATAAAGCACAAGCAGACGCATTAGCAGCAGGTAAAATTTTAGTGAAAGATTCGATTGCTGATATCTTCTTACAACAAATTTTAACTCGCCCAAGCGAATTTGATGTAGTTGCTACAATGAACTTAAACGGAGATTATATTTCTGATGCATTAGCTGCTCAAGTTGGTGGTATCGGGATTGCTCCAGGAGCTAACATTAACTATTTAACTGGACATGCAATTTTTGAAGCTACTCATGGTACAGCTCCTAAATATGCTGGATTAGATAAAGTAAATCCTTCATCTGTCATCCTTTCAGGTGTATTAATGCTTGAACACCTTGGATGGAACGAAGCGGCTAAATTAGTAATGGACTCAATGGAGAAAACGATTTCTTCTAAAGTAGTAACATATGACTTTGCACGTTTAATGGATGGTGCTACAGAAGTTAAATGTTCTGAGTTCGCAGACGAATTAATCAAAAACCTATAAGAGTTGTTTGAAGGCGTTGTGTCCCAGTGGCACAACGCCTTTACTTTTTGGGGCAATAAACTTAGGCATGCTAAAAGCAGGTAGATTTTATAATAATTAGGTATACTTTGTTAGAAGGGATTCTGTTATTCTCTTTACCCAAGTAAAAAGGAGTGTATTCTGATGACAATGAAACGTAAAAAGATTTCAGTAATCGGTTCAGGATTTACAGGGGCTACTACAGCATTCTTACTTGCTCAAAAAGAATTAGGAGATGTTGTCTTAGTTGATATTCCTCAAATGGAAAACCCAACGAAGGGAAAAGCTCTAGATATGTTAGAAGCTGGTCCTGTTCAAGGTTTTGATGCTAATATTATTGGTACTTCTAACTACGAAGATACAAAGGATTCAGATATCGTAATCATCACAGCTGGAATTGCTCGTAAACCAGGAATGAGCCGTGACGATTTAGTTCAAACAAACCAAAAAGTGATGAAAATTGTGACAGGTGAAATTGTTAAGCACTCTCCAAATACAACTATTATTGTATTAACCAATCCCGTTGATGCAATGACTTATACAGTTTATAAAGAATCAGGATTCCCTAAAGAGCGTGTAATTGGACAATCTGGTGTACTTGATTCAGCACGTTTTAGAACTTTCGTAGCTCAAGAATTAAACTTATCAGTTAAAGACATTACTGGATTTGTTCTGGGCGGACATGGGGACGACATGGTTCCACTAGTACGTTATTCTTATGCTGGAGGAATTCCTTTAGAAACATTGATTCCATCTGATCGTTTAGCTGCTATTGTGGAAAGAACTCGAAAAGGTGGCGCTGAAATTGTGAACCTTCTAGGAAATGGTTCAGCCTACTACGCACCAGCAGCTTCAATAGTTGAAATGGCTGAAGCAATTCTGAAAGATCAACGTCGAGTGTTACCGTCTATCGCATACTTGGAAGGTGAATATGGGTTAGAAGGTATTTACCTAGGGGTACCAACAATTCTTGGTGCAGGCGGAATTGAGCAAATTATTGAGCTAGAGTTAACAGAAGTAGAAAAAGCTCAGTTAGATAAATCTGCCGCTTCTGTTCGTAATGTAATGGAGATTTTAACTTAAATTCGCTTAAATCCTCTGAATGAATTCCAATGTTATGTAGAATAAATTCAAAATCTATTCCTTTCTAATCAATGAAATATCAATCGAGTAGGCAATCCCTGCTCGATTTTTTTTATACTTATTGATACTATGAAAGTAGAACTACTCAAGGGGGATTAAGAATGTTACTTGGAAAGAAACGTAAATTAGGACGTAAAGTTGAAAGTATGTCAGTAGGAGAAAAGTTAAAGCTGACTGAGAAAATTGAAGATAAAGACTTACTATTATATTTAGGTTTAACAAATGACGGAAATCCCTTATATATTCAACATGATTTTGCTTCACAAACTTCATATGAAAAACCAATTGTTCCTGCTATTATGTTAACTGGTATTGTAACATCTGCGATTTCGAAATATTTACCTGGGCCAGGTTCTCATATTGTCGATCAACAAATCTCTTTCCCAAAACCGGTGTATCATTATGCAACGATTGATTTTTTATTAACAGTAGTAGCTGTTGATGTAGAAAAGAATTTAGTTGAAATTGAAGTGGAAGCTACCAATGAAGAGGGAGAGGTAGTTATTACCGGGAAACTTGTTGCAACACCACCTCGTCTAGAGAATAAATTGACTTCGCACGCAATGGATAATTTCTAATACAGCTAAATGGGTTTGAAATGGGGGTTTCAAATCGATTGTGGAGGCTAAATCATGTCAAATAAAATCCTAGTGGTAGACGACGAATCGTCTATCGTCACGTTACTTCAATACAATTTAGAACAAGCTGGATTTGAAGTTATTACTGCAGCAGATGGTCAACAAGCTTTTGATTCTGTCATCGCAAACAAACCTGATTTAATTGTGCTTGATTTAATGTTGCCAAAAATGGACGGTATGGAAGTGTGCAAGGCACTGCGACTTCAAAAAATTAGCACACCTATCATTATGTTAACCGCTAAAGATGATGAATTTGATAAAGTTTTGGGACTCGAACTCGGGGCAGATGACTATATGACAAAACCTTTTAGTCCACGAGAAGTAACGGCTAGAGTTAAAGCTGTACTTAGAAGAACAAACATCATTTCGGATGAAGTTCAACCGTCACAATCCGAAAACTCTTATGAATTTAATCATTTGCGCGTATATCCTGAACGTTATGAAGTTTTCTTACATGATGAACAGCTCGAGTTCACTCCGAAGGAATTTGAATTGCTCGTCTATCTTATGGATAATAAAAATCGAGTACTAACTCGCGATCAATTATTAAGTGCTGTGTGGAATTATGACTTTGCAGGAGATACACGTATCGTTGATGTGCATATTAGTCATTTACGTGAAAAAATTGAAGAAAGTAGTCGGAAACCTTTATTCATAAAGACGATTAGAGGGTTAGGCTACAAATTCGAGGAGCCTAAAAAAGGATGAAGTCACTCCAAAAAAACTTAATAATGTCCTTTTCGTTATTAATGGCGTCAATTCTTGCTGGCTTAGGTATTATATTAAGTCAGCTTTTTCCTGTATACGTAGAAGATGCAGTTCGGTCGAATACCATAAATACGGGGGAAGAAATTGCCCAAGTTTTAGAGAATTCAGGAGACGGACTTAGTGAAGATCAATTAATTGAAGTGAATAAAATTCTTACTGACGTCGAACATGGCAAAGAATTTAATGAAATTCGTCAAAAGTTATGGTTAATCATTGGAATCGTTTTAGTAGGGGCATTTCTAATGATGCTTCTTTTCACTGTACGTATGGCAAAAAAACATGCACAACCGATTGATAATGTAACGGAAGTTGCCATCGAGCTAGCAAAAGGGAATTATCGAGCTCGCGCATTTGAAGATGAAACGAGTAATTCTGTGCATCTAAGTACTTCAATAAATATTTTAGCTAGAAACTTACAAGATATTTCAAAAACACGTGAAATTGAAAAAGAGCGTTTAAAGACGCTAATTGAAAATATGGGAAGTGCCTTATTAATGATCGGTCGAGATGGCCAAGTTACAATTGTTAATAAATCATTTCTCACGCAGTTTTCAAGAAAGGTAATGGATGTTCAAGACCATTCTTTCAAGGGTGTTGGATTGCCTAAAGAATTAGAAGACTTAATTGATTTCGTATTCTTAACGGAATCATCCATTCGAAAACAACTTCGATTAACACTTAAGCAAGACCAAAGACATATGGAAGTGTATGGTGCTCCTGTTATTGGTGAGTATGGGAGATGGCTCGGTGTAGTTATCGTTATGCATGACATTACGGATTTAGTGCGGTTAGAGCAAATACGGAAAGATTTTGTAGCGAATGTATCTCATGAACTTCGTACACCTGTTACATCGATCAAAGGATTTACAGAAACATTATTAGATGGAGCTTCAAACGATAAAAATACACTGAACACATTTTTAGAAATTATTCATCAAGAAAGCAATCGATTACAAGATTTAATTGAAGATTTATTGGAATTATCCAAGATCGAGCAACACGGTTTTTCAGTGGAGCATACAATCATTAATTTGAAAGAAGTGATGATGAGGGCAGCTGAAATGACTGGACCAAGATTAGATGAAAAAAATATGGTTTTGAAATACAATTTTGAACAAGATATTTTTGTAGAAGGCGATTTTAACCGATTAATTCAAGTGTTGATGAATTTATTAACAAATGCTATTACATATTCACCTGAAAACACCACCATAACAATGGATTTATCAGAAACAGAGTCAAGTGGAATCATGCTTATTCAAGATGAAGGAATAGGGATAGAAGAAAGCGAAATTCCTCGTATCTTTGAAAGATTTTATCGCGTAGATCGTGCAAGGAGCCGGAATTCTGGTGGGACAGGTCTTGGTCTAGCGATTGTGAAACATTTAATCGAAGCACATCAAGGGAAAATAAAAGTGAAAAGTTCAATTGGGAAAGGGACGAGATTTGAAATTTCTATCCCAAAGAAACAATCAACTTAACATGTTATTTACAATTTCTTCATAGGGAATTCACAATGCTTTGATAAGATACTTATGAAACCCCCCAATACCGCATTTGGCAAAAGGAAAAGCTCTCAGTTGAGGGCTTTTTCTTTGTTTAAACATGGGTAATAGATAAAGTATTAACTATCATTTGAACTGATCAATATTTCCCTGGAAATGAGTCAACTTTAAAATAACACAATAGAAAATTTGGAAGCTGTGCCCACTGAAAGCTTCCGCGCGGAGAGAAATTTAAGCCGTATAAGGGTTTTATGATTTATTTATTCTTAAAAAATTGATTCAAAAACAAGTCAAATAAAATAATGTAGCTAAGTTTTTGAAACCTTCGTATAAGTTAACCGTAAAACTATAGAAGAATAGAAATGAGGGGAATTACGATGAGTGTTAAACGAATATTATCTATTGTGTCTTTATCAATACTAGGAATTATTGCATTAATAGCTATTTTTACATCTTGGTATACAGTAGACGAGTCTGAGCAAGCAGTTGTTATTACCTTTGGTAAAGCAGAAGCACCAATCCTTGACTCAGGTTTACATTTTAAACTACCTTGGCCAATGCAAAAAGTGAAAGTTCTTTCAAAGGAAACATTTAGTCTACAGTTTGGTTATAAACAATCAGCTGATGGAGAAATCGTCTCGTTTGATAATGAAACAAAAATGATTACAGGTGATGAAAACATTGTTTTAACTGATTTAGTTGTGCAATGGAAAATTACCGATCCAGCTAAATACTTATTTAACGCTGAATCACCACAAGTCATATTACATGATGCAACGTCAGCATCCATTCGTTCAATCATTGGTAGTTCATTAATCGATGAGGCGTTAACTTCTGGTAAAGCAGAGATAGAAGCGGAAACTCGTGATTTACTTGCATCATTAATTGAGAAATACGATATTGGAATTACGATTCTTGGCGTTAAATTGCAAGATGTCGAGTTGCCAAATGCAGAAGTTCGTGCTGCGTTTACGGCAGTAACAGATGCACGTGAAACGAAAAACACGAAAACAAATGAAGCTGATAAATATAAAAACCAACGTGAAAGTGAAGCGATTGGAGAAATTT
>JAHIWI010000172.1 GCA_018816185.1 Bacillota bacterium | reverse complement strand
CTTGAAGAAATTGAAGAATTACTGGAAGCCCCAAATCGTAGCAAACCACAAGGGTTAAGAGACCGAGCGATGTTAGAACTTCTATATGCAAGTGGCATGCGTATTAGTGAATGTATATCGCTTGCAATTGAGGATGTACATTTAACGATGGGCTTCGTTCGATGTTACGGAAAGGGTGGCAAAGAACGTATTATTCCACTAGGACGAACAGCTTTAGGAGCAGTTGAAGAATATTTACGTGAAGGTAGACCAAAACTAGCTAAGAAAGAAGTCCGAACGGATGCACTTTTTATTAATCAGCGGGGAATTGGGCTTACTAGACAAGGGTTTTGGAAATTATTAAAAGAGCATGCGCTAAAAGCAGGGATAAAAAACGAAATCACACCGCATACTTTACGACATTCTTTTGCTACGCATTTAATTGAAAATGGAGCGGATTTAAGGGCGGTTCAAGAAATGCTCGGACATGCTGACATCTCCACTACTCAAATTTATACACATGTTAGTAAAACTAGACTTAAAGAAGTTTATAAACAATTTCATCCTAGAGCTTAATTTAATTGCACATGTCAGAAGTCTGACGTGTAATATTCCCATACTTTTGTTAAGATACATTTATAAGCTTGAAGGAGGATTCTAATGGAAAATCTAACATTTAAACGCATACATTTAGTTGTAATGGATTCAGTAGGTATTGGAGAAGCTCCAGATGCTAAAAGCTTCGGAGATGAAGGTTCAGATACGCTCGGACATATTGCTGAGCGAATGGGTGGATTGAAGATGCCTAATATGGAAAAATTGGGTCTATCAAATATTAGACCGATTAAAGGGATTTCCCCAGTGGATAAGCCAACCGCTCATTTTGGTAAGTTACAAGAAGCATCTGTAGGTAAAGATACGATGACTGGACACTGGGAAATCATGGGCTTAAACATTGACAAGCCTTTTAAAGTTTACCCAGATGGATTTCCTCAAGAATTAATTCAAGCATTAGAAGAAAAGACTGGACGTAAAGTGATTGGGAATAAACCTGCAAGTGGTACTGAGATATTAGACGAACTTGGTGAAGAACATATGAAGACAGGTGCAATTATCGTCTATACATCAGCTGACCCTGTGTTACAAATCGCTGCACATGAAGAGGTTGTTCCTTTAGAAGAGCTTTACAAAATTTGTGAAATTGCTCGTGAATTAACTTTATCACCTGAATTTTTAGTAGGTCGAATTATCGCTCGTCCGTTTTTAGGAGAACCAGGTAACTTCAAACGTACAACAAATCGTCATGACTATGCTTTAAAACCATTTGAACGCACGGTAATGAATGAACTTCAAGACGCAAATTATGATGTCATTGCAATCGGTAAAATTGCTGATATTTACAATGGTGAAGGCGTAACTGAATCATTAAGAACAAAAGACAATATGGATGGAATGGACAAATTAAATGAAGTTGTTCGAAAACCTTTCCATGGCATTAGTTTCCTGAATTTAGTTGATTTTGACGCTCTTTATGGACATCGTCGTGATCCGATTGGATACGGTGAGGCATTAGAAGCATTTGATGAAAGACTTCCAGAAGTTTTAGAAGCGTTAACAAATGAAGACTTACTTATTATTACTGCGGACCATGGAAATGATCCGACATTTGAAGGAACGGATCATACACGTGAATTTGTACCCGTTTTAGCATACTCACCAAGATTTACAGAAGGAACTGAACTTCCTGCAAGTGAAACGTTTGCTGATATTGGTGCTACAATTGCAGAAAACTTCCAAGTCCCAATGCCGAAATTCGGTCGTAGTTTTCTTTCATATTTAAAATAGAGGATAGGTGATCATTCATGAGAATGGTGGATTTAATAGAAAAGAAAAGAGACGGATCTGCATTAACGAATGAAGAAATTCGTTTCTTCATTAATGAATATACAAAAGGTGAAATACCGGATTATCAAGTAAGTGCGCTATTAATGGCTATATATTTCCAAGATATGAACGATCAAGAGCGAGCAGATTTAACACTTGCGATGGTCGAATCAGGAGATCAAATTCATCTGACTGAAATAGAAGGTATTAAAGTAGATAAGCATTCTACTGGCGGTGTAGGCGATACAACAACACTTGTCCTTGGTCCATTAGTTGCTGCTTGTGGTGTTCCTGTAGCTAAAATGAGTGGTCGTGGCTTAGGACATACTGGTGGAACAATTGATAAATTAGAAGCAATTGAAGGATTCCATGTCGAATTAACGACCGAGCAATTTACAAAACAAGTGAATGAGTTTAAATTAGCTGTTATTGGACAAAGTGGTAACTTAACTCCTGCGGATAAAAAGCTTTATGCTTTACGCGACGTGACAGGTACTGTAAATAGCATTCCATTAATCGCTAGTTCAATCATGAGTAAAAAAATTGCTGCAGGTGCTGACGCAATCGTTTTAGACGTTAAAACGGGTGAAGGCGCATTTATGAAAACGGTTGAAGATTCGAGAGCCTTAGCTAAAGCGATGGTTCAAATTGGGAATAACGTTGGTAGACAAACAATGGCGATTATTTCAGATATGAGTCAACCTCTAGGTTTTGCAATTGGAAATGCTTTAGAAGTGAAAGAAGCAATTGATACATTGCGAGGTAAAGGTCCTGCCGATTTAACGGAACTTTGTTTAGTACTTGGAAGCCAAATGGTTGTTGTTGGTGGAAAAGCGAAAAATTTAGAAGAAGCGAGAAAAATGCTTCTTGAAGTGATTGAGAATGGAAAAGCATTAGAAGTCTTTAAAGACTTCATTCAAGCTCAAGGAGGAAACCCAGCAGTTGTGGATCAACCTGAATTACTCCCTCAAGCAGCGTTTACATTCGAAGTCCCTTCAAAGGAAAGTGGATTTGTTTCATTCATCGAAGCTGATGAAGTAGGAACAGCAGCGATGTTACTAGGTGCTGGAAGAGCGACCAAAGAATCCGAAATAGATTTAGCTGTCGGTATTGTTCTTCACAAAAAAGTAGGGGATTCAGTGGAAGCGGGAGAATCATTAGCAACCATTCACGCAAACACAGAAAACATCCAGCAGGTTTTGGAGATTTTGTATAAGCATATTGAGTTCTCTGCAGAACCGGTTACACCACCAAATTTAATCGAAGAAATTATTACTGAATAAAATAAGTAAGAAGAGGTGTTTCGAAAGTCGTGAAAAGTGACTATCGGAACACCTCTTTTTT
>JAHIWI010000171.1 GCA_018816185.1 Bacillota bacterium | reverse complement strand
GACAATAGCACAATGGCGCTAGTTACATCTTGGCTTTTTAAAACTTGTCCTTTTTTACGTTGGTCCTGTCTCTTTTTAGGTGTAGCTTTTTCGGTCTTTTCACCAGCGAAGAACTGCAAATTTAAATGTAACCGATTCAAGTTATCCACCACCTAAAATGATCATTAGATCACGCATGCTTAAAATCATAATTTCAAATAAATTCTTTATGACATTCATCATGACACCCATCATCACGATTAACACTAAGAAACTAACACCGATTTTAATAGGAAAACCAACTACGAAAATGTTTAATTGAGGAACTGTTCTTGCTGTTATTCCTAGCGCAATATCCACTAAAAATAAGGTTGCAACAATTGGAATCGACATTTGAAATGCGATTGCAAACACAGCTGTAAATGTTCGCATAATAAATTCTGCAAAACCTGGTTCTCCAAATGGCGGCCAAACAAATTCCATAGGGACAAATTGATAACTATAGAAGATACCATCCAGTAGTAAATGGTGGGCATTTAAAGCGAGCATTAACAATAAGGCAAGCGTATTGAAAAATTGACCAAGTAATGGACTTTGTGCACCCGTTTGGGGATCGATGATATTCGCAATCGCAAACCCCATTTGAAAGTCCACAAAACTCCCGGCAATTTGAACAGCGGTTAAAATTATGTAAGCGAGTAAACCAATAAATAATCCAACAATTACTTCTTTTGCAACTAAAAATAAATAGTCGCCATTGAATTCAAAAGGTTCAACATCCATCGTATAATACATCATCCATGAGAGCATGACTGCAAAAGCGATACGATGACTTGCAGGAATTGTTCGATGTGAGAATAAAGGTAAAATAACAAAGAAAGCAGATACTCTAGCAATAATTAATAAAAGGACGGTAACACTTGGTAAAATTTGCTCCATAGACTCAACCAATGTATCGTATCAAATTCTCAAAAATATCCTGTGAATAACTCAGTATTTGAGTTAACATCCAAGGACCGAAGAATACGATTCCTAGTAAGACAGCCACGATTTTTGGAACAAATGCTAACGTTTGCTCTTGAATTTGTGTGGTTGCTTGAAAAATACTAACCAACAAACCAGTAACAAGCGCAAGAATTAGTAAGGGTCCTGAAGTTAATAGGACAACCCAAATTGCTCGCTCTGCTATCGCAATAACCATTTCACCCGTCATATGGATTCATCCCCTAAAAGCTTTGAAGCAAAGATTTCATTACTAAGTACCAACCATCAACTAACACAAACAATAAAATTTTAAATGGCAATGAAATCATTACCGGTGGTAACATCATCATCCCCATTGACATTAAAACACTGGCTACAACCATATCTATAACTAAAAATGGAATGAAGATCATAAAGCCAATTTGAAATGCGGTTTTTATTTCACTTAACGCAAAAGCAGGAACCATAATCGTTAAAGGAATTTCTTCGATTGATGCTGGTTGTTCAGCACCTGTATAACTTAAAAACAGCTCTAAATCTTTCTGTCTCGTATGTTCACTCATAAAATCTTTGAATGGACCACTTGCACGTGTATATGCTTCTTCTAACGTGATATCTTCATCAAATAAAGGTGTCAAAGCGTTCTCATTCACTTCTTGTAACGTTGGTGACATGATAAAGAATGTCAAAAACAATGAAAGCCCAATGATGACTTGGTTCGGTGGCATTTGCTGAGTAGCAAGTGCCGTCCTTACAAACGATAGTACAATGACAATTCGAGCAAACGATGTCATCAATATCAAAATACTAGGCGCTAAAGAAAGAACCGTAAGAAGGAGCATAAGCTTGATGGAAGTAGAAACACTTGAAGCATCACTATTCGCAAATAAATCAACAAATTCGTTCATTGGCGATCGTTCTCCTTCTTCTTCCAATCACGTAAACCGTTAGTACGGTCTGACTTGATTTCATTTAAGCGGTTTTTAAAAATTTGATCGAATTTACCCGAAGACTGATCATTTGTCGCGTTTTTCGAGTAATTTTGTTTGAAGCGGTTAACAAGTTCCGCAATATACGGAATTTGAGAAGTCATTTCTTGCTTTTGATTATAGAAAGTTAACATTTTTTCCTTTTCTTCAGGATCAGTAATTTCTTTTAATATCGAAATATCTTCTCCTACACCAACTAATACGAGAGAATCACCAATCTGTAAAAGCTGAACCGATTTATGCTGACCTAGAGAAAGACCACCTAAATTTTGGATCAACTGATGTTGTTGATACTGACGATTTTTACTGTTGATGAATTTCAAAACTCCATATAATAATGCCAAAACAAATAATAATCCTAAAACCATTTTGATATAATCCCATGCAGACAAACTAACAGCTGCCGTCTCAGGTGTAGTTTCGGCAGCTGGCGGGTCATCTTGATCACAGGATTCAGGATTTTCGATGCATTGTTTAATATTGGCGTTCGGATTCGTAGATGCATCCATTGGTGCCGAACCTATTAACAAAAATAGAAACGCACACAATATAGTGACAATACTTTTTTTAAATCCCAAGTGAATCATGTTCATTCGATTACCCTATCGCTTTTTGAATAGCTTCTATTACACGATCAGCTTGGAAAGGTTTCACGATGAAATCTTTTGCACCAGCTTGAATAGCATCAATAACCATTGCTTGTTGACCCATTGCAGAACACATTATAACGATTGCTGAAGGATCTTTTTCTTTAATTGATTTTAATGCTGCAATCCCATCCATTTCAGGCATTGTGATATCCATTGTAACTAAATCAGGTTTAAGTTCATGATATTTTTCAATGGCTTGTACACCGTCAGCAGCTTCCCCAACAACTTCAAATCCATTTTTCGATAAAATAT
The DNA here is from genome assembly GCA_018816185.1 of Bacillota bacterium. Lineage (GTDB taxonomy): Bacteria > Bacillota > Bacilli > Bacillales_A > Planococcaceae > Paenisporosarcina. The sequence goes on along the minus strand of JAHIWI010000171.1, from coordinate 2,138 downwards.
CTTTAATCATCATACGCATAAATGCTGCATCGTCTACTATTAAAATTCTTTTTGACATAACGTGATTCCTCCAGTAATGGTCTATCGTAAATTATTTAATCGATCTGCTTGGCTAACAATGTCCGTAATACGAACACCGAAGTTTTCATCAATGACAACAACTTCACCTTTGGCTACTAATCGAGCGTTTACTAAAATATCAACAGGTTCACCAGCAAGTTTATCCAACTCAATGACTGAACCACTTGTAAGTTCAAGAATTTCTTTAACAGATCGTTTCGTTCGTCCTAGCTCAACCGTTACTTGCAAAGGAATATCAAGAAGCATATTCAAGTTTCGCGATTCAGATTGTGTTAATTGGTTTGACTCAAAGCTCGCAAATTGGGCCTGTTGAACATTGACCGGTGCTTGCGGTGGTCTTTGAGGCATTGCCTGCGGTTGTGCATATTGAGGCTGTGCGTATTGCGGTTCAGCAAATTGAGGTTGCTGATAGGCTGCTGGTGTTTCTTGATAAGCAGGCTCTTGCATTATTGGTGCAGATTGCACAGGAGCTTCAGCCACACTAGTTGCCGCCACTTCCTCATCATCTTCACCCATTAACCCTTTTACAAGTTTTTGACTGAATTTCAATGGCAACAATTGCATAATATTCGAGTCTATTAATTCCCCAATTTTTAAACGGAAACTTACTTTAACGAGCAAGTCATCCTCTGGTAACTTATCTAATCCTTCTTCTTCTTTAAAGTTAAGTAAATCAATCGAAGGAGGTGAAATATCTACTTTCTTATTAAATACTGTGGACATAGAAGTCGCAGCAGAACCCATCATTTGATTCATCGCTTCTTGAACAGCACTTAATTGGATCTCGCTTAAGTCTGGACTTGGTGAAAGACCATCTCCACCTAGCATTAAGTCAGCAATTATGGCCGCATCCGATTGTTTAATGACTAATAAATTCATCCCAATTAAACCAGCAGTATATTGTACTTGGACTGCTACATATGGATGTGGGAATTCATCTTCAAGACGATTGCGATTAATCATACTGATTGTCGGTGTTGTAATTTCTACTTTTTGACCTAATAGAGCCGAAAGCGCAGTTGCAGAACTACCAAATGAAATATTGCCAATTTCTCCTAAAGCATCTTGTGCAAAAGCGTCTAAATAATCTTCTACTACGATGTCATCTTGAGTCGACGGCTGAGTTTTTGGTTCAATTGGTTCTCCTCTAAGTAAGGCTTCAATTTCTTCTTGGGAGAGCATGTCATCACTCATCATTCTCGTCTCCTCCTTTCAATGGTTCAATCACTTGTATAGCCATTCGTTTCTTCAACTTACCTGGTTGAACAGAAAATTTAGGTACATCACCTATTCGAAGAACGAGTGGATCTTCTATTTTCTGATTCAATTGTATAACATCTTGCGGTTGCAGGAGAAGGAAATCTTCAATTGAAATCTCAGTTTTACCTAGCTCAGCAACGATTTGTAAATCAGCTTTTCTAACACGATTCTCTAATATTTCAAGTTGCTCTGGAGATACGGCTTTTTTATTCGTTTGCATCCAATAACGAACTGAAAGGTTAGGAACAATAGGTTCTAACACAACGTGTGGAATACAGATATTAATCATTCCACTCGTTTCACCAATGATGGTATTAAACGAAATAACGACGACAGTCTCATTTGGTGAAATCATCTGTAAAAATTGAGGATTTACTTCAAGCTCTGTCATAATCGGGTCAATATCCGCGACATTTGCCCAAGCTTCTCGTAAATTATCAAACGATCGTTCAAAAAGATTTGTCATAATTTTCGTTTCGATTTCTGTCAAACTATCAACCTTGCTATTACTAACCCCTTGCCCACCCATTAGTCGATCGAGCATGGAATATGCAATGTTCGGATTAATTTCCATTAAAATATTCCCATCCAAAGGTGGCACTTCGAAAACATTGATTAATGTCATGTTAGGAATAGAGCGTATAAATTCTTCAAAGGGAATTTGATCAACGGAAGCTACAGTGATTTGCACGTAAGTTCTAAGTTGAGCTGAGAAAAATGTTGTAAGTAATCGAGCAAAATTTTCGTGTATCCGGGTCAAACTTCGGATTTGGTCTTTTGAGAATCGAAGAGCACGT
>JAHIWI010000170.1 GCA_018816185.1 Bacillota bacterium | reverse complement strand
TTCATCACATTGATTTTGAAACTACTTGTATTTATATGGTAAGTTCTATATAAGAAATTGGCGTATGAGAATATTTTTTATTCATTAAATAAATCATTTTGAAATGGGGAAAATCATGCATCTATTCAATGAAGTGTTTATACAAATCCTTATTTTGCTAGCTATTTCGATCAGCGTAATTGCAATAGCAAATTTGGTAAAGCAGCCCTATTCAATTGCACTTGTACTGGTGGGACTATTATTGGGTTTGACGGATATCCCTGTAATTGATACAGCAGAACAGTTTATAACTCAATCCAGTGTGTTTCAAGCGATTATCATTTCTCTGTTTCTCCCTATTTTACTTGGAGATGCGACGTTAAAGCTTGAATTTTCCGTTCTTTATCAACAAAGAAAACCGATTCTTGCATTAGCTTTAATTGGTACATTTTTATCTTTTCTAATAATAGGTTTCGGTACTTTCTATGTAATTGGTTTACCATTAATTGTTGCTTTTACATTTGCCGCATTAATGAGCGCTACTGATCCAATCAGTGTTTTATCTATTTTTAAGTCGTTAGGTGTTTCTAAAAAACTTGCCGTTACTATTGAGGGTGAGTCATTATTAAATGATGGAATTGCCGTGGTCCTTTTTCAGATTTCAACCATTTATCTCATTACATACATTCAAATGGGCATAGCTGGTTTTGGAAGTGGAGTACTTCTGTTCATGAAATTTAGTGTAGGCGGATTAGTGATTGGATTGCTCCTTGGCTTTATCTTTAGTCAGTTACTCCGCCCCTTTGATGACTATCCTTTAGAAGTGGCATTTTCTGCACTTTTGTTTTTTGGCTCTTACTTTATAGCAGAACATTTCCACGTTTCAGGTGTTATCGCTGTCGTAGTTGGAGGCCTTGTTTTTGGGAATTATGGTGCAAAAATTGGTATGTCTAAACAAACCAAGGTTAATATTAATACCTTTTGGGATAGCATTACCCAAATCGCCAATTCTTTAATTTTTTTAATGATTGGTTTGGAAATACGTCACATTGACTTCGCAGATAAATGGGGAATTATTGTTTTAGGAATTCTCATCGTAATAGTCGGACGTGCAATTGCTGTGTATACAAGTACCACAATCGTTAAAGGACTATCATTTAATGAAAAACATATCATCAACTGGGGTGGATTAAAAGGGAGTCTATCCATCGCGCTTGCTCTTAGCTTGCCCCCAGATTTTCAAGGAAAAGAGACGATTCTTCTCCTCACATTTAGTGTTGTGCTATTTTCTCTATTAGTTCAAGGGCTAACTATTAAGCCACTAGTAAGGAAGTTAGGTGTCCTGCCATCTATGAACAAATAACAAATCAGTCCATTTGGTTCGTATCTTAATCAGGGATTTAAAAGAGAGGTGTTTGTATGTTTTTTAACGGCTGGGAAGGTATTGAAAGAACTTTAATAGTAGGAACTTTTGCTTACATAGGATTAATTCTCCTACTCAGAATTTCAGGAAAGCGTACCCTTTCGAAAATGAATGCATTTGATTTAGTTGTCACTGTGGCACTTGGTTCTACTCTAGCTACGATTCTGTTAAGTGAAAAGATTGCTCTTTCTGAAGGCCTAGCTGCATTCTTTTTATTAATCGCCCTTCAATACATTATCGCTTGGCTTTCAGTCAGATCAAAATTGCTGAGTGATTTTATTAAGTCAAATCCTGAGTTACTTTATTATGAGGGTGAATTCCACTGGAAGGTGATGAAAAGGGAAAGGATTCTAGAAGTTGAAATTCTTCAAGCAGCTAGAACAAACAATGTAGAATCAATGGACGCAATTCAAGCTGTTGTACTCGAGACAGATGGAACATTTTCAATTATCAAAAAAACAGACAATGATCAGCGGTCTACTTTGTCCAACGTAAACAATCACTCTAAGTCAAAATAAAGAAAACAACCATCTTCCTCAACTACTATGAGAATGATGGTTGTTATCTTCAAATTGCTTGATCAATGCTTCGGATCAGTCGATTTTCTACATCGGTCGCAATTTCAGTTAATTTATCATTGTTTGCTAACTCAATAAGCGTCGTTGGTTTCGGTAAACCAATTTTCGTTTTGCCTTCATCTTCGTACACGACAATTTTACAAGGTAAAAAGTAGCCCACTACTTTATCTTCTTGTAATACTCGATTCGCTTCTTTTGGATTACACACTTCGAGAACACGATAGCCTGTATTAAAGTCCAATCCTTTTTCCTGTAATTTAGCGGTTAAATCAAAGTCCCACAAAACGCCAAATTGTTCTTCTTTAAGTGATGCCTCAAGTGCTTTTACTGCTTCATCCATTGATTTCTCGGTTTCGACCGTATAATGAAAATTCATTCGTATCGCTCCTTTGAAATTATTATAGAAATAAAACACACATTTCAGTATACCCAAGTCGGTATAAACAAAACACGGAACCTGGATGGATTCCGTGTTTCGATTCTTTCTATTTATATTGTGCCTATTTTCTATACTTTATTGCTAACCCTTTTAAGAAATTTCGTGCGTATCGATCGCCGCATTCTTTATAGTTTTTGTGACCTACTTTTCTTAATAGAGCCCCTAATTCACCTTTTGTTACAGTGACGCCAGCTGATTCTAAAATATCGAGCATATCATCACTGGTTAAGGAGAGGGCAATTTTTAATTTCTTTAAGAGCATATTATTCGCTCTCTCACCTGTTAGTGCTGGTCGTTCAGGTTGCCCTGGTTGTGGATCCTGTTTGCCTCTTTTGAAAACAATAAACCCATTTAAAAACGACTCTAACATCGCATTATCACATTTGATGTTTTCATCATTATCGACTTCATCATCATAATGGTCAAAGTCATCATAATAATCGTCTTTTGATTTTGTAAGAATCAGTAGCACTTCTTCTTTAGTGAATTCCATGCCACCGAGTTTAAATATCTCAATCATATCTTTATTTTTTATATCTAGTGCATATCTTAATCGAATTAATATATCGTTATTATCCATTGTTAAACCTCCTAGTACATTCCCTGTTCACACGTTTTTATGGTGTGTTTTCACCCTAATTATTCAATTGAATTCAACCTAATAATAGCACAATTAGTCAGGTTTTATTCAAATGGACTTGATAAGAGTATTTCTACGTACTCCAATTCATATGGCTTACAAAACTCGATACCCTCTATCCATGAAAATAAAGGATTTCCATGATATAAAACGGACTTTATCGTATGATGGTAGATGGAAAGTATTTTAGCTTTTAATGCATTTACTTAAATAAAAGACATGTAGACAAGTCAGCTATTGTTAACCAATCAAGTTAAGTGGTGGTAAGATAAAAGTTGAAGTTAAAAGGAGATGTAACAGATGACCGTATCATTTAATTACAACAATGCTTTATCGTTTATGAAAAATAGTGAAGTTGAAAATTTAAGTGAATTTGTCAAACAAGCACATCATCAAATTCACCAAAAACAAGGCCCTGGTTCTGATTACTTAGGATGGGTTGACTGGCCAGTTAATTACCATAAAGAAGAATTTTCTAGAGTGAAGCTAGCTGCTAAGCGGATTCAAGAACAGTCAGACGCATTGATTGTTATCGGAATTGGTGGCTCTTATCTAGGTTCTAAAGCAGCTATCGAGGCTTTATCGCATACGTTTCATAATCAAATCAAAGGCAATACGGAAGTGTATTTTGCAGGACAAAATATTAGTTCTACCTATATTGAGCATTTAATGCAGGTATTAGAAGGAAAAGATATATCGGTGAATGTTATTTCCAAGTCAGGGACAACTACAGAGCCGGCTTTAGCATTCCGCATTTTCCGTGAACTTATGGAGAAGAAGTATGGAAAAGAAGAAGCAAGAAATCGCATTTATGTGACGACTGATCAGAATAAAGGCTCTCTTCTAAAACTTGCTGGCGAAGAAGGGTATGAAACATTTGTTATTCCTGATGACGTTGGTGGCCGTTACTCGGTTCTGACACCAGTAGGCTTACTTCCGATCGCAGTTGCCGGTCTTAATATTGATCAAATGATGGCTGGTGCACAACAAGGATTCCATAAATATAACAATCCCGATTTGGCAACGAACGAAAGTTACCAATATGCCGCTATCAGAAATATTTTCTACAACAAAGGCAAGTCAATTGAGTTATTTGTAAGCTATGAGCCTGGTTTAAGTTATGTGGCTGAATGGTGGAAACAACTCTTTGGAGAAAGTGAAGGTAAGGATGTAAAAGGACTCTTCCCTGCCTCAGTTAACTTTACAACCGATTTACACTCGATGGGACAATACGTTCAAGAAGGGCGTAGGCTTTTAATTGAAACCGTTCTACAGGTTAAAAAACCGGCAATTGAACGTATTATTGAAGCGGATCCTGAAAATATTGACGGATTAAATTTCCTTACTGGAAAAACAATGGATGAAGTGAACAAAAAAGCAGCTCTTGGAACGACCCTTGCTCATATTGATGGCGGTGTACCAAATTTATTAATAGAATTAGACGAACTTAACGAATTCACTTTTGGGGAATTGGTTTATTTCTTTGAAAAGGCTTGCGCGATCAGTGGAACTTTACTTGGCGTTAATCCATTTGACCAGCCAGGAGTCGAAGCGTATAAAACAAATATGTTTGCATTACTCGGCAAAGATGGTTTCGAAAAAGAAAAAGAAGAATTAGAGAATCGACTATCCACATTAGGGTAAGAAACAGGAAGAAATGAGGTAAGCATATGAAGAAACAACAAATAGGTGTTATCGGTTTAGGCGTAATGGGTTTGAATTTAGCGTTAAACATGGAAAGCAAAGGCTTTTCAGTTTCGGTTTACGATTATTGGACAGATCGAACAGAAGAATTTTCTACTAAAGAAGCGAAAGGTAAAAATATTCAAGGTGCCTACAGCTTAGAAGAATTTGTCGCTTCTTTAGAACTTCCACGCAAGATTTTATTGATGGTAAAGGCTGGAGAGACAACTGACTCGGTCATCGATTCTCTTATTCCCCATCTGGAACAAGGGGATATTCTAATGGATGGCGGAAATTCATTTTATGAAGACACAAATAGACGTACCGCAAAATTACAGGCATTAGGTTTGAATTTCATTGGTGCCGGCGTTTCGGGTGGAGAAGAAGGCGCACGAACGGGTCCTTCTATTATGCCTGGTGGACCAAAAGAAGCTTACGAGCAAGTTCAACCAATTCTTGATGCCATTTCTGCAAAAGTCGACGGCACTCCTTGTAGCACATACATGGGACCAGACGGAGCAGGACATTATGTGAAGATGGTTCATAACGGGATTGAATATGGAGATATGCAGCTGATTTCTGAAGCGTATTTCATCATGAAACATGCACTTGGTCTTTCAGCTCAAGAATTGCATGAAATCTTTTCTGAGTGGAATAAAGGAGAACTTGATAGCTACCTGATCGAGATCACTGCGGACATTTTCACTAAAATGGATGATGAAACCGGGAACCCACTTGTTGATCAGATTTTAGATGTTGCTGGTCAAAAAGGGACAGGAAAATGGACAAGTCAAAATGCTTTAGATTTAGGTGTCTCTCTCCCAATCGTTACTGAATCCGTATTTGCGAGATTTATTTCTTCTATTAAAGAAGAACGAGTTGCAGCAAGTAAAATACTTAAAGGTCCTGAGTCGAAAAAGTATGAAGGTGACCCAAAAGAATTTATTGAAGCGATTCGTAAAGCTCTGTATATGAGTAAAATTTGTTCATATGCCCAAGGTTTTGCACAAATGCGTGCAGCATCTGAGGAGTACGGCTGGAACATTCCTTACGGGGATGTAGCGATGATTTTCCGTGGAGGTTGTATCATTCGAGCACAGTTCTTACAAAAGATTAAAGAAGCTTTTGATCAGAACAGTGACTTGCCTAACTTACTAGTTGATCCATACTTCCAAGAAATCGTTGGAGACTATCAGAGCTCACTTCGAGAAGTACTAGCCTTGGCAATACAAGAAGGGATTCCAACGCCTGCTTTCTCAAGTGCATTAGCTTACTACGATAGCTATCGTACAGAAACGTTACCAGCTAACCTTATCCAAGCACAACGTGATTACTTTGGTGCACACACGTATGAGCGATTAGATAAAGATGGATCGTTCCATACGGATTGGTCAGCTAAATAAGTAGTAGCAATAATAAAACATCAGGTAGCGAAACAACATAAAGTTGCTTCGTGCCTGATGCTTTTCCTGTTCTTGTATTTGCACAAAAAATATCGTCTATAAACAACTATTATTTAGATATTTCAACCTTATCATCTATAATAACCCCTTGTTTAACGTAATTTATTAGTTTGCCCGATTCCATCTCTACTCTTTTCCTGCCGTACGGATAATTAAACCAGTTATCTTCTCTAGTTGTTTGGTCATTAACTGTACACAGAGAATATTCAATCCACTCTGGCATAAACGTTCTTAGTGTTAAATGGAACCTACGCATATGAAAATTTGTGGTAACCACAATTATTCTCTTTATATTATGTAAATAAAAAGCTCTATCCAAGACTAGCAAAGAAGCAAGAACATTTTCTTTCGTATGAAGGGATATATCCTCAACTATTATGTCCTCTTTTGGTATCCCTTGTTCAATAGCTTTCTCTTTTAATAATTGTGCTTCTGATAACTTGTTACCTTCCCACATTACTCCACCTGAAAACAAAATCTTATTTGCTCTACCTTGCTTATAAAGTTGTATAGCTTTTGGTAAGCGATATTGCACGGCCTTATTACTACCTGGAACAAGAATGCAATCACCAATCTCGTTATCATCTTCCAAATTTTTATAAATGAGTTCGGTCATTTGTAGGTCAGTAAGTTTATTAGGTTCTAGCTGAGATATATTTATTAACATATTTCACCTCGACAATTGATTAAGCCATTCACTCCAATAATGCTGATTTTACTTAATGATACCTTTTCTTAAAACCGCTTTTGCTTCCGCTGATATAAGCGTACTTTTATACAGTTTTACGATGATTTTCATCATATCAATTTCATTGAAAGCAGGAGCATTATTAATTGTTTTTCCGTTTTTGGTGTACCTCATTAATAATTGTTCATCTTTTTGTGGAACACCGTTAACAATAGCCGTGCATTTATCAAACACAATGTCATACGCACTATCAACATTTTGTGAAATGCGATCATGCAGTTTATACTTCATTGTAGGTTTAATCACTTTTTTCCTCCTTTCGTTTACCATTCCTCATTATCCATCTAAAATGAGATTCGTAATTGTAATTCCTAAACTACCCTGCATTTCTTTATTTCAACAAAAGAGAGCGCTTTTCCTTCTTGAAGTAAGGCACTCAAATCCCCTTTACTTTAAGAAAAAAATAAGGATGTTCATAAGAGCTTAATAACTTTCACATATATTCCAAGTTACTTTAAAGTTCCCTTTTAAATCATCACCTGATACAAACATTCTATAAGAGCCATTAATAATAAGTAATACTAGTCAAATTTGCATCCTTATGATATAAAAAAATCAACTTTAATTCAATTGTTCCTGTGCTAATCTCTCACGCTTAGATGCAACACGGAAGAAAAGCCATCCTCTAGTTCATTAAACTAGTGGATGGCTTTTTTTCAGGCAACATTATTTATTTTCATTTTCCAAATTGTTCTCTATATAATCTTTACCCCATTCATACATCGAATCAAGAATCGGAATCAAACTTCTTCCTTGTTCTGTAAGTGAGTATTCCACTTTTGGTGGAACAACAGGATATACTTCGCGATGTACGATCAAATGGTCTTCAAGTTCACGTAATTGATTAACAAGCATCCGCTGTGTAATTCCCGGCATAAGGTTTTTTAATTCACCAAAGCGTTTGGTTCCTTCTTTACCTAAATGCCATAGCACCAACATTTTCCATTTGCCACCAATGATAGAAAGTGTCAGTTCCTTTTCGCAATTAAACACTTTCTCCCCCAAATTAGGCATATACTTCCTCTCCTTCCCTTTAGATTCATTAGTTTACTTTTGAATACTATGTGTGAAAAAAGTTCGTACTTTAATTTTTATCATATACTGATTATACTAAATGCTACATATTTAGTACACAACTCTCCTTTGGATATACTAAAACTCAAATGCAAGTTTTAAATTACAAAACAAAGAAATGAGGTTAAAAAAATGACTCGAATTGGTATAGTGGGTACTAATTGGATTACAGAAAGATTACTTGATGCGGCAAGTGCGGTAGAAAATTTTGAACTAGCAGCCGTTTATTCACGAACAAGTGAGAGGGCTGAAGAATTTGGAACCAAATACGGAATAACAAATCTATTTACAAATTTAGAAGAAATGGCAGAAAGTGAAGAAATTGACGCGGTTTACATTGCTACTCCTAATTCATATCATGCAGAACAAGCGATTTTATTTTTACAACATGGTAAACATGTATTATGTGAAAAGCCACTGGCTGCTAATGCAACAGAGGTAGCAAGGATGATTCAAGCAGCAAAAAATCACAACGTACTATTAATGGAAGCAATGAAATCAACACTACTTCCAAACTTCAAGGTTATTCAAGATCACTTACATAAAATTGGTCCTGTCCGTAGGTACTTTGCAAGCTATTGTCAGTATTCATCTCGTTATGATAAATACAAGGAAGGGATTGTCCTAAATGCTTTCAATCCAAACTTTGCGAACGGTTCATTAATGGATCTTGGCGTCTACTGTTTGTATCCGCTTGTTACATTATTTGGTGAACCAAAAGAAGTGAAGGCAACAGGTCTTATTCTGGATTCAGGTGTGGATGGTGAAGGTAGTGTCATATTGAAATACGATGATAAAGATGCAGTTGTGATGTATTCAAAAATTACCAACTCTTATTTACCAAGCGAAATCCAAGGTGAAAAAGGTAGTATGATTATTGATAAGATCCATTCGGCTGAAAAAGTAGAAATCCATTACAATGACGGGACAATTGAACCATTAACTGTCGAACAATCTCATCCCGCTATGTATTATGAAGTGAAAGAATTTATTGATTTAATCAAGCAACAGAAAATGGAATCCACTACAAACTCATTTGAAAACTCACTCACTACAATGCAAGTGTTGGATAAAGTTCGAAAAGAAATATGTCTTGTCTTTCCAAATGACCTTAAGTAAATAACGCGCTACCAATCATTTATACAAAATCGCAGGATTTATTATGAACTTTTCTATCACATGGAGTACTCCATCATCATTGTTTGTAAGTGAGATGTAATCAGCTATATCTTTTAATTCCTTAACTGCATTGCCCATTGCTATACCTAACCCAGCTGTCTTTATAAGTTCAATATCATTGTGGTTGTCACCAATACCGATAATTTCTGAACGATCGATACCAAGTTTTTTTGCTAGGTACAGCAGGGCACTCCCTTTGTTTGCTTCTGTATTGGTAACTTCAAGATAAGTTTTTTTTGATTTTGCAATATGAGCCTGTTCACCAAACAACCATTGTAATTCGTCTTGCAGGATATCAAGTGTATCATGGTTATCAATAAAGAGTGCTTTCGTAAATCCTTTTTTGGCTAGCTTGGCAAGGTCCGGTTCTATTGTATAAGGAACCTTCGCTTCTTCGGAATAAGCAATAAGCTTTTCGTTTTCCCATGCACTATAGAGAATATCATCTTGATACACTTGTAAATGAATCTGTTTTTCAGTTGCAATCGCTACTAACTTTTGTGCAACGTCAGGAGAAATAAGTCGCTCATACATGACTTCGTTTTCATTAACATCCTTGATAATTGCACCATGATAAGTAATAAGCGGTACATTAATACCTAGCTGCTGTGCAAACACTTTGGCAGAAGGAAACATACGACCAGTTGCAATAGTAACAATTGTTCCAAGTCCAACCGCTTTCTGAATAGCTGTTACTGTATCTGGTGAAACCATTAATTCGTCTGTGAGTAACGTTCCATCAAGGTCAATCGCAATCATTTTATACATAGAAACTCTCCTATAAAAAACTTTATAAAAACTTCTTAAATGGATGAAAACAGAAACTGGACGTTTGCTTAACATAGATTACTCTTGCAAGTGAGTACTCCGTTCCTACTTATTTCATGCAGTGAGAAAATCCAAATAAACCTGAGTATCTAAATTAGTATTAGACTCAGGTTTATTGGTCAATTCTATTCTAAATTAGCATGTCTTCCGTACATCTTGTCAGAATTTAATCCTTTTTTATTCATAAATCTCAAAATTACTGCATCATAAAAAAGAAGAAGCGATTGCTCAAACAGAGAGCCCATCGGTTGAATTGATTTTCCACTGGTGCCTTCCGCTTTTGCTTGAGCAGGTATTTCAATTTGAATATCAGCCAACTTACCAATTGTAGAATCAGGATTAATGGTAACAGCTACTACTGTTGCACCAATGCTTTTCGCTTTTTTCGTCATAGCTGCCAGGCTCCCAGTCTCACCTGAACCAGAACCGACAATAAAGATATCACTCGGTTCTAGATTAGGTGTTACTGTTTCTCCTACAACATACGCATCAAGTCCAACATGCATCATGCGCATAACAAATGCCTTAGCCATGAAGCCGGATCGTCCTCCACCTGCAACAAAAATCTTTTTTGCACGTAAAATACCTTCGACTACCTTTTCGGCATCCTCACCATTGATGAGTTCAAGAGTTCGCTTTAGCTCGGCCAGTATCTCATCTGTGTAGCCTTTTGTATTCATGTTACGCAATCACGCCTTCTTTGATTAGTTTTTGAATTTTTGCTGCTTCTGCTTTTTTATCTTCTTTACTTGTGATTCCACCACCAACAATGATTAAATCTGGTTGTGCTTTAATCACTTCCGGTAAGGTCTCAAACTTGATTCCGCCAGCAATTGCAGTTTTAGCATTTTTCACAACGTTTTTAATTGTGCGTAGGTCTTCGAATGAATCTTTACCTTCCGCTTGCAAATCATATCCTGTGTGTACACAAATATAATCTACACCTAGCTCATCAAGCTCTGCTGCGCGTGTTTTAACGTCTTTGACAGCAATCATATCAACCAAGATTTTTTTACCTAATTTTTTTGCTGCTTCAACAGCACCTTTGATTGAAGAGTCTTCTGCTTGTGCAAGGATTGTAACTATGTCAGCACCTGCAGCTGCAGCATTCGAGACTTCATAACCTGCAGCATCCATGATTTTAACATCTGCAAGAACTTCTAGGTTAGGAAATGCAGCTTTAACAGCTTCAACTGCTTTAAGACCTTCTTTATTGATTACTGGAGTTCCGATTTCAACGATATCAATATGACCCTCAACTTCTTTAATAAGTTCTAAGGCTTGTGGAATGTTAACTAAATCTAAAGCTAATTGTAATTTCATATATGTTAATCTCCTTTTATTCGTTTTTTGGTGCCTACCTAGTGTAAATCCATTC
>JAHIWI010000169.1 GCA_018816185.1 Bacillota bacterium | reverse complement strand
TTCTCATTCACCATCTCATACATAGACTCAACACCAGCTTCAGATGCAACAAAACTAAATGAGTTGCTTACATGAATCCCCATATTGTCTGCTTCCTTAGCAGCATCGATATTAGCTCCAATGAAAATGAACTCCCAGTTATGATTTTCTTCTTGATGTTTAATACGGTTTTTTATTTTTTCATAAGTGAATTCGCGGCTAGCGTTTTCCATTCCATCTGTTGTGATGACAAATATGACTTTGTTTGGTTTTCGTTCTTCTAAAGTTTTCGATAATCTGTGATCGACATCTGATATGGTTTTTCCGATTGCATCTAATAGAGCTGTCATGCCTCTAACGTAATATTCTTTCTTCGTCAGTTTTGCTTTGGTTGCGTCGATGCCGTTCCATAATAATTCGTATTGATCATCAAAGAGAACTGTTGTGAGCGAAACTTCTCCTTCAAGTTGGCACTGCTTTTCAATAAAAGCATTAAACCCTCCAATTGTGTCACTTTCTAAACCAGACATGGAACCGCTTCGGTCTAACAGGAAAATAATTTCAGTCAAATTGCTCTTCATTATCATCAACCTCTTTCGTTTGTTGGTATGATAATAGTAACTAATTTTTAAGAAGGTTTGGTCGCCTGCGAAGCGACATTTTTGAGGGGGATGTTCATGAGTGATCAACAGATGTTGGATGAGTTAAAAGAGTATATCGAGTTTCACTTAAGTATTGAAAATTTGGTTCTTCATAATAAAATGCAAGATCTTGACTACACGATTCAAGCTGAAAGTTTTTCACTTGAAATGGAGGATTATATTAAGAATCATCGTCAACCAACAGTGCATCAAGTATTGTTTAGCTTTATTGACGAAAAAGGATTAAGTGACACCAATATTTATAAGAAAGCGGGTATCGACAGAAGACTTTTTTCGAAGATCCGTTCTAACCCAGAGTATCGACCTAGTAAAAATACAGCCATTGCTTTAGCTCTGGCATTGCAGTTGGATAAGGAAGACACTGAGTCACTACTTAGTGCTGCTGGATATTCCTTATCAGATAGCAACACCTTTGATTTGATTATTCAATATTGCCTCGAAAATAATATCTATGATTTGTTTTCAGTCAATCTAGCTTTAGATCATTACAATCAAAAAACTTTGTGACATCGCAAATGTATATAGGAAATAATGGTATATATATGTTTTGAGGGGGTGTTTTTTCATGTTCTTATCATCAGCGAGTATTGGAGTTAAAGTAACTGTTTGGTTAATTGGTGTTCTAGGGTTGACTACTATATTGACTTTACGCATGTCAAAATTATTGAATGTAGATAAAAAGATGTGGGGTCGCGAAAGACATGTAAATCGTACTCACAAAATGGTTGAGTTGGTTATGAATATAGGATTCGCTATCACAACATTTTTGATGACAATGAATAATGTGGAATTTATAGTTTTCTTAAATGTAAGTATTGTTTATTTTATTATGTTTTTTGGAATTCGAGCTATTTTTGAAAAAAAGTATGCTGAAAATCCAAAAGACTTTAAGTATACACTATCTGAATTTTTCTTTTTGATGTCGAGTTTCTATATAATGACCTATTTGATATTTCCTGAATATATAAAGTTCACATAAAAACGCCTGTCATCAGAAGAAGTAATTTCACTTTCGATGACAGGCGTTTCTATTTTATTCATCAAATCATGTGCCACAAAACGTTCGATAAGGTTGATTTGACTCAACGGGTACAGTGTTAAAATCTGTTTGTTCCTGCGAATGCGCATATGGATTGGAAAGGATGTTAAGAAGATTCTCCATAACACTGTAGTCCCCATTTTCCACCGCAGCTTCGATTGCTTCCTCTACTCGATGATTTCGAGGAATAATCGCAGGATTACTGTTCTGCATCCATTGTTGTGAGTCTGCTTTGGAATCATCTTGTCTAGTAAGCCTTTCTTGCCATAATTTATGCCACTGAATAAATTCATCACTTCTAAACAAATCAGCATCCTCTAATTGATTCAAAGTCAGCCCACGGAAGGTGTTCGTATAATCCGCTTTATGCTTTTGCATCATACTTAAAAGATTTTCAATTAGCTCTTCATCTTGTTTTTCTTCATTGAAGAGTCCAAGCTTGGCACGCATCCCAGCAAACCAATGAATATGATACAAGTTGTTGAATTCTCCAATGGCTTCTTGCGCTAATTCAATCGCTTTTTCTTGTTCTTCATGCAATAAAGGCAATAAGGATTCAGCAAATCGCGCGAGATTCCAACCTGCCATATAGGGTTGATTGCCATACGCATAGCGGCCTTGCTGATCAATCGAACTGAAGACGGTTGCTGGGTCATACGTGTCCATAAATGCACATGGACCATAATCAATCGTTTCTCCACTAATGGTCATATTATCAGTGTTCATGACACCATGAATAAAGCCTACCAATTGCCATTTGGCAATGAGTGCAGCTTGACGTTTAATCACTTCTCGAAGGAACGAAAAATAGCGATTTTCTCCGTCTTCCATTTCTGGATAATGTCGTTCAATCGCATAGTCCGCCAATTCCTTTAACTCATCTATGTTTGTCCAATTTGCAGCGTATTGAAAGGTTCCGACACGTAAATGACTTGCTGCAACACGTGTCATAATGGCACCAGGTAATTCGGTTTCGCGAAGGACTGGTTCACCCGTTTCTACAACTGCCAAACTGCGAGTAGTAGGGATACCAAGCGCATGCATCGCTTCGCTAATGATGTACTCACGTAACATTGGTCCAAGTGCCGCGCGACCATCCCCACGACGGGAATAAGGAGTTGGACCAGAGCCTTTCAGTTGAAGATCGAATCGTTCACCTGTTGGTGTCATTTGTTCGCCAATCAATAAAGCGCGGCCGTCTCCTAACATATTAAAGTGACCGAATTGATGCCCAGCATAAGCTTGAGCAATTGGCAAAGAGCCCTTAGGAACCTCATTTCCTGCAAGTACTTTGACACTTTCCTCACTTTGCAACGCCTCGATATTCAATCCTAACGTCTTTGCTAAGGGTTCATTCAGAAAGATTAACTTTGGTAAACGCACCTCATTTGGCGTAATGCTTGTGAAAAATGACTGTGGTAGGTGTGCATAACTATTATCTAAATTCCATCCTGTTTCGTTCGTTTGTTGTGTCATTAAATTTCATCCTCGTATTTTTGTCTTTTTTACTTCGAAACTCTTCACGACTCTTCATCGTATATAATTTAATAAAAAAAGCGAGGTGTATCATCGTGGTGAATGCGATTTTCTGGTTAATCATTTGTCTTCCTTTATATGCAGTATTGATTTGGCAATATTTAAATCCCAAAGAAGCAATGTTAAGGGGCAAGCGTTGGATGTACCAAGATGAGCCTCAAATAACTGAAAGTGCTATTCGTAATACCAAATTGTTATCCCTTTTTGGCATGATACTTTTATCCATAATTTTAATGATTTTATTTTTGTTTAAATAAAATTTCAGTGACTTCTACCTATCTATAGTATACCCTTCATACATAAAGTTAGCCTTTACACTTGTTTTGCATCTTACAGAGAATCGACATATGAATCATTCGATGAATATCGGAGGAATAGAAAAATGGAGAAACAGCAAGCTATAGTCTTAAGTAATTA
>JAHIWI010000168.1 GCA_018816185.1 Bacillota bacterium | reverse complement strand
TGGCATATGGCTACTTGGCTCAGTGATTTTCGTTACACCGCATTATTATATTTCGAAGTTAGCAAAGTGTTGTAGAAACAAAAACAGGAGTTGGCACCTTTTTCCGCGTTTCACAACAATCAGTTAGAGGTTTAGAAGGCAACTGTGAAAAAAATATAACAGAGTGTATTAAAGAAAGAACGGGGTTGTTTAAAAAGGCTCTTGTCGCTTTTGGTCTTGGAAAAAGAAACTTTTTCTCTTACTGTTTTTGTATAAATTTTGTGAATTTCTATTTTTAACTGGTGGAGGATTGAAGTGGAAGACGGCGACTCCGGCGGGAATAGCATGAGCTGAAGGCCCCGGAAGAACGGAGTGATGAGGAGACTGAAGCCATGCCCGCGGAACGCGTCCGTCTGTTTCTGCATCGCTACGCTAGCTTCGAAACATGAAAGTGTGTTGAAACGGAAATCAATGCATGTAAAAAGGGACAATCTCCCAGTCACTAAATGATTTAGGAGACAGTCCCGTTAAAGTATTAACTCTTTCCAAGTTGAATGGCTTTCTTAATATCTTTTAATGATTGTGAAGCACCATACATTAAAACACCACCACGATAGACACGTGAACCAAACCAACCGAGAATAAAAATACTAACCAACATAATCGCGATCCCTAGTATTGGTTCCCATATTGGTAAGTCCAACATTCCCACTCGTAAAAACATAACTAACGGAGTGAAAAACGGGATATAAGATGCAACTTGAACATAACCGGCTTCTGGATTTCCAATTCCTGAGAACGCAATAAAAGAAGCAATGATAATTAAGAATGTCATTGGTAACAATAATTGTTGAACGTCTTCTGTACGACTTACCAACGAACCCAATAATGCAGCTAGTGTGGCATAAAGGAAATAGCCTAACAAGAAAAATACGACTGCAAAAATCATGGTACTTATTCGAACATTTGAAAATCCAAAGAAAGTAAATACGCCTGATGTTAAATCAGATGAACTTGTTTTTAAAGCGGCAAACCCAACTAATCCGAATAAAGCGATTTGCAATAAACCTAGAGTCCCCACCCCAGCAATTTTTGCAAACATATGCTTTACAGGCGATACACTCGAAATAATGATTTCCATTACTCGAGAAGATTTTTCTGTCGCAACTTCCATGGCAATCATATTGGAATAGTAGAATACAGCGAAATAGATGACAAATATCAATACATACACTAAACCTCGTGCTTGACTTAACTCCTCTTCAGATTTCGACGAAGCCACGACAGCATCTTGTTGGAATTGGATTGGCGTAAATAACTGACCTACTTCTTCTCCTGTTAATTCGAGAGATTCTGCTTTAATATTTGTTTGAACACTTTGTAATGCTTCTTGTATATTCATAGGTTGTTCAATCGCGTTAGCATTTTCTGATGTGTAGACAGCTTGAATCGTATTTGATTCATCTAGCGATAACTGCAAGAAACTCGTAATCTCTTCATCCTTAATACTTTGCTCTAACTCTTTAACGGATTCAGAGGAAGCAACTAAAACAATTTCACTATCTGACAAACTCAATTGGTTTTGTAATGGTTCAAGTAATCGGTCACTCTCATCTATTACCATTACTTCATTTTTATTTACATCATCACCAAAAATCCCTGCCTCCTCTATTTTAGAAATAATAGAAGAAATATTAGACATTAAGAATATCCCTGCAATGACGATTAATGTGGTGATGACAAATGATTTCGTTTTAGCTTTTGTCCAAAAAGATTGTTTAAAAATTATCCAAAAATCACGCATGATCTTTACCCACCTTTTCAATAAAGATATCTTGTAAAGAAGGTTCTTCTATAGCGAAGTGCCTAATATCACCTTTAGTTAAAGCCATTTTTAATAACTCATGAGCTATTTTTTCCTCCCCAATTTGGAATAACCCACCTTCTTTTGAAGGTTTATATGAAGTTACTCCTGGAACGGCATTTAAGAAACTCAAGTCAAAATCTGCTTTTAAGCGTACATTCTGTCGACCAAATCCACGTTTAATATCACGAAGTGTTCCACTAACGATTGCTTTTCCATGATCCATAATGCAAAGTTGTTCACAAAGTTCTTCCACGTGGTCCATACGATGACTTGAAAAGACAATTGTTGCTCCCTCTTGTTGGACATCGATGATTGCTTTTTTCAGCATTTCTACATTGACTGGATCTAATCCACTAAATGGCTCATCTAAAATTATCAGTGAAGGCTTATGTATAAGGGAGGCGATAACTTGTATTTTTTGCTGATTCCCTTTGGATAACTCTTCTACTTTTTTAGTTGCATAATGTGGCACGTCAAATCTCTCTAACCACTGATTCGCTGCTTGTTTTGCATCATTTTTCTTCATTCCACGAAGTTGACCTAAATACATGAGTTGGTCTTCGACTTTCATTTTTGGGTAGAGGCCACGTTCTTCAGGTAAGTAACCAATATGAGTACTATTCGAGTAAGTGATTGGTTTTCCATTCCACAAAATCGAACCTTCTGTTGCATCTAGTAAACCTAAAATCATTCGGAACGTTGTCGTTTTCCCAGCTCCATTGGCACCAAGAAATCCATACATACTTCCTTGGTTAACTGTCATGGAAAGATCTTGTACTGCTGTGAAATCACCGAATTTTTTTGTGACTTGATCAATATGTAACGTCATCGGAACACCCCTTCGAATATTTCAAGATAATAATAGTACGTATATGTAGATATAAAGATTCATTAATTCGATAATAATGAAAATTTTCATAGCATATTTTACTCATCGTCGAATTTGGAGATAACAGTGTTTTTTTTTAATTGAAAAACTTGTATAATGAACCTAGATTCATTTCAGAAAGGTTGGATATATATGAAACCTTATAAATTTACCGCGTATGAACCAACAGGAAAATTAATCGTAGAAGAAACTTGGGAATTCGCTTCAGACGAAGAAGCAAAAGCAAAAGGTCAAGATAAAATTGACGAAAAACAATTAACTGAAGCTACTCATCGTTTAGTTAATACTTCCGGAAAGCTGATTTTATTTCACGTATAAGCAAAAAGTCTGCATCAGTGAGTTTTTCACTCGATGCAGACTTTTTTATTATTCTCCTTGAAAATGTGGCTTACGCTTTTCAACAAACGCTTGAATACCTTCAAGATGATCTTTAGATTTTCTCATTGCTGCTTGTGACGTACTTTCAAGCGCTAGGATTCTCTCAAGTTCATGTACATGCTGAGTATGCAAAATTTGTTTTGACGCAATCATTGCTTTTAATGGAGAAGTTAATAGTTTATTGGCTGTTACTTCTGCCTGTTCATAAGCTCTTCCCTCAGCCGTTACTTCGTCAATTAATCCGAGTGATAAAGCCTCATGACCGTTCAAGACCTTTCCAGACCAAATTAATTGTTTTGCTTTAGGAATACCTACTCGTTCTTTCAAAAAGAAATGCCCCGCTCCATCAGGAACAAGTCCGATGCCAATAAAATTCATTGCAAGCTTACTATTCTCTTCAGCAATCACAACGTCACAACCGAGCACAAGACTTAATCCAAGACCCGCAGCTGCTCCGTGAACTGATGCAATCGTGATAATTGGCAGCGTGTAAAGAGCCTTAGCTAATCGAGAAACATCCACCATAACTGTTTCAATATCAAGAGGGGATTCTGGGTCTAACATCGCTTTAATATCTCCACCAGCAGAGAAGGCTTTTCCTTCACCTTTGATCACTAACACTTGCAAATCTGTATCTCCCTGCATACTTTCAAGTGCATCTGCGATTTCCTTCATCATCAATCCGTTCATAGCATTCATACTATGTGGGCGGTTTAATGTTAATGTAGCTTGTCGACCATTTTTTTCTAAGACAACCGTTTCGTAGTTCATAGCTGCACACCTTTC